>JAEZDJ010000018.1 GCA_023429565.1 Actinomycetes bacterium | reverse complement strand
CACTTGCACCGTGTGGGAGGACACGACCAACGCGATGGGGCCGCAGGAGAACTCGTCATCCGCCGCCACGGCAGGTGCGGCGGCGCGGCGGAGCAAGGCGTTGACGCGCGAAACCAGCTCCATCATGCCGCAGGGCTTCGCCAGATAGTCATCGGCCCCTGCATCAAGCCCGCTCACGGTATCGAACTCGGTGCCCTTGGCGGTCAGCATCATGACAGGGAGGTTGCGGGTCGAAACGTCTTCTCGCAGCATATGGAGGATCTCAAGCCCATCGATCTCGGGCAGCATGATATCCAGCAAGACGAGCTCGGGCAAACGCCGTTTACACGCCGCAAAGAACTCGTTCGCGCACGCGAAGCCATCAGCCTCAAATCCGGCTTGCTTGAGCGCGTACACCGTCAGATCACGGATGTTGGTGTCATCTTCGACATAGTAGATCATGGGGCTATTCTAACCGAATCTTCCAGCGACGTAATCGGCAGTACGCGAATCCCGGGGGTTTGTGAAGACGTCGTCCGTCGAACCCGCCTCAACCATTTCTCCCAACAGGAAAAATGCTGTTTTGTCAGACACGCGCAGCGCTTGCAGCATGTTGTGCGTGACCATGATGACGGTGTATGCATTCTTGAGCTCCCCCACCAGATCCTCGATCTTTGCCGTGGAGATGGGGTCGAGCGCACTCGTGGACTCGTCCATGAGCAGCACCTCGGGTCGCACGGCCAAGGCGCGCGCAATGCAAAGGCGCTGCTGCTGGCCACCCGACAGGCCCAACGCGTTTTTTTTCAGACGATCCTTCATCTCATCCCAGATGGCCGCGTCGCGCAGGCTTTGCTCGACCACCTCGTCCAAGTCGGCACGGTTTTTGATGCCATGGGTGCGCGGGCCAAACGCCACATTGTCATAGACGCTCATGGGAAAGGGATTGGGCTGTTGAAACACCATGCCAACGCGACGCCGCAAGTTGTTCACGTCAAGGGAACGATAGGCGTCTTCCCCATCGAGCGTGATCTTTCCCTCGATTCTGCAGCCCTCAACGAGATCGTTCATTCGATTGAGCGACTTAAGAAGCGTGGACTTGCCACAACCTGACGGTCCGATGAGCGCCGTCACCTGATTCTTGGGAAACTCCAGCTCGACATGTTTCAAAGCATGAAAATCCTTGTAATAGAGGTCAAGCTCGTGCACGCTCATCTTGACGGGAGCGTCAGCCGGAGCCTTGGGCCTGGCATGGCGTTCGTCGGCCCGTCCCTGAGCATGAGGCATGAACGTGGCAGAAGAGGCCGACTCGGTTGCAGATCCTCCGTACATGGCGTTAGTCATCTTGATTTCCTTTGCTCATCTTCTTGGCAGCGAATGTGGCCAGGAGATTCAGCAGAACCACCATGACCAACAGCACGACCGCCGTTGCGTACGTCTCGTTCACGTGCAGTCCTTCGCTCGCAAGCACATACATATGCACAGCCAGGGTGCGGGCGGAATCAAACACGGCTGCAAAACCCTCCGCTCCGAAATTGGGGATCTGGGCGATGGATCCTGCCGTGAATATGAGGGCGGCGACTTCGCCGACGCAGCGGCCCAGCGAAAGGATGACTCCGCCCAGAATTCCCGGCACAGCCGTGGGGAGCACGCAACGGAACACCGTGCGCAGACGTCCGGCGCCCAAGCCAAAACCGCCTTCGCGATAGGAATCGGGCACCGCAAGGAGCGCCTCCTCGGTGGTGCGCATGATCACGGGAAGCACCATGATGGCCAGCGTGCATGCACCCGCCAGCAGCGAGAGGTTCCACTTCAGCGCGGTCACGAAGAACAGCATGCCAAACAAGCCGTAGATGATGGAGGGGATGCCCTGCAGCGTTTCAGTGGTCGTGCGCACAATTTGCACGAACCTGCTCCCCCGCTTGGCATATTCCACCAGATAGATTGCCGAGCCCACCCCAACGGGAACCGCCATGATCAGCGAGAGGCCCGCCATGAGGAGCGTGTTCACCAAAGCGGGCGTCAGCGAGACGTTCGTCGAGTCATATTCCCAGGCAAAGAGGCTTGGCGTGATATAAGGCACTCCTTTCACCAGGATGTAGCCCACGAGAAACAACAGAACTCCCGCCGTCAGCAGGGCGCCCAGGTACACGAGGAGCCGTAGCAGCCGAGACACGATTCGGCGAGTCTTTCGATGGCGCGACTCGACGGCTGCGAACAGGTCGTCTATGCGACCGCCCGAAACGGAGTGCCCACCAGCAGCGCCAGCGCCTTCGCATGCAGGAGTAAAATCGGGATCCGTCATCTTGTCTCACCTCGCTTCTTGATGACATTGAACAGCATGGTGATCAGCAAGATGAACACGAACAGAACCACACCCGTGGCAACGAGCGCCCCGCGATGCAGGTCTGCCGCATAGCCCATCTCCAACACGATGTTCGCCGTCATGGTGCGCACACCGCTGAAGATGCTCTCGGGGATGATAGGCTGATTGCCGGCGACCATGATGACGGCCATGGTCTCCCCAATGGCGCGGCCGACACCCAGGACGATACCGGCCATGATGCCTGAAGTGGCCGCAGGAACGATGACCCGAAAAACCGATCGCTCGTGATCGGCGCCGAGAGCAAGTGCACCTTCATAGTATTTCTTGGGCACGGCATCGAGGGCGCTCTGAGCCACGGTGATGATGGTGGGAAGGATCATGATGCCCAGCAGGACCGCCGCAGCCAGCAGCGACAACCCCTTGCCGGGCATGGTGTCCCGGATAAAGGGAACCATGACCACAAGCCCGAAGAAGCCATACACGACCGAGGGAATTCCTGCCAGCAATTCCACCCCCGGCTTGAGGAACGCGGCAACCTTGCCGGTGGCAAACCTCGACAGGAAGATGGCGCAGAGCAGTCCGGTGGGAACGCCGACCACGATGGCGCCCGCCGTCACATAGATGCTGCCGACGATCATCGGGAAGATGCCATAGATGTCATTTGCAGGTCGCCACGTCGTACCGAAGAGAAAGTCAGGGAGGCCGATCTGCGCGATGGCCGGTACGCCATTTGCAAAAAGGAAAACGCAGATAAGGGCCACTGCGAGGATGGATATCCCCGCAGTGGCCGCGAACAGCGCTTTCGCAATGCCTTCTTTGATGTGAGCGCGAGACATGCGAGTCCTATTCAACCAACGTCGCCCGGCTTACGCCAGAACGTCTTCCCACGTGACGAGATCCCCAACGTAGATCCCCTTCACCTGGTCGCTTGTGAGGCCTTCGAGAGAAGCGTCCTTGTTGACGATGACGGCGATGCCATCCTGGGCGATAACCGTCGGCTTCACTCCAGCAGCAGTTTCCGAATCCTTGAGCTCACGGGATGCCATGCCAATGTCGCAGGTTCCTTCCGTGGCCATGTTGACGCCCGTGGTGGAATCGGACTGGTTGACGTCAATGGAGACGCCCGAATTGAGTTTCTTATACGCTTCGGCAAGCTTTTCCATGACCGGAGTGACCGAAGAGGACCCGGCAACGACGACCTTGCCGCTCTTGCCGCTGGCCGTATACGCTTTCGCCGCGCTGTCCACAGCGATGTAGCCATTGTCTTCGACGATTTTCTGACCGTCGGAGCTCATGATGAAGTCAACGAAATCCTGCGCGACGTCCGACAGGCCGTCCTTTGTCACGATGTTGAACGGACGGGCAATCTTGTAGTCTCCGCTCTTCACGTTCTCGGCCGTCGCCTTGGCACCATCGATCTCGAGCGCTTTGACCGTGTCGTTCAGCGAACCGAGAGAAATGTAGCCGATGCCGCTCTCGTCTCCAGCGACCGACGTCATCATGACCGAAGTGGAGTTTGTGATGGCGGCCGACGTAGTGGTCATGTCAACCTTGGTACCGCTTGAGTCTTTTTCTTCGATGCCAAACAGCTCAATGAAGGCACCGCGCGTCCCCGACCCGTCTTCACGGGAGTAAACGGACACCTCGCCAGAGGGGGAGGTCGTCGCGGCTCCGTCGCCGCCGTCAGCATTCGAATTCGCGTTGTTGCCGCTCGTGCAGCCGACGATGCCAAACAAGCCGAGCGCCAGCACAGCTCCCATCGCAACCATCAACAACCGTTTCTTCATGTTTTCGATTCCTTCCTTCAGCGCGCCCACGACGCCCCTTTGCTTTGCGTTTCACCTTGAGGTTCGTGCGGCACCCATGATGATCAATGCGCATCAAAACTTTGTAGGAAGAAGGTCAAATTTGGGTAAAGTTTGTAAAGCAATCATTTGAGCAGGTATTTTGTACCATGCAAAACTTTACATTTCGTATTCTGACAACATATCGGAGGGCTTCTGCAGCCAATCGGGAGCCCTCGCGACGCGGCTCCGAAACTTCCGGACAGCCACGCTCGAACCAACGAGTGAAGGAATGGAGTGAAACGAAACTGCCGCCTGCACGCAACGCGCAAAGGAATTCTGCACGGTTTTTTCGAGAGGCCTCACAAACGTCTCGATCCAACGCGTTCGCTTCTGCCGAGGGTTGCAGAACCTCTGTTTGCTCGAAACGAAAATTCCCATCTCTTCAACCTGCAGGTCTCCCCTTCGCAGGAAAACACGCTACAATGAACGGCAAGGGGTTGTCTAAACGAAGGGGGATTTCGTCACATGAAACTTTCTGCGCGCAACATTCTGGAAGGAACGGTCAGCGCCATCCATCCAGGGGCGGTCAACGCAATCGTGGTTCTCGAGCTGGAGGGGGGCCAGATGCTCACTTCGTCCATCTCGATGATGTCCCTCAAAGAGCTCGGTCTCGAAGTGGGCAAGAAGGCATCTGCCATCGTCAAGGCATCGTCGGTGATCATCGGCGTCGACGACTGACAAAATTCACGCCAAGAAAAAGGGGCCCCTCGCACATTGCTTGCGAGGGGCCCCTTTTTCTCATTACCTGCCAGCCGATTACAGGACGGGCCTCTCTAGGATGGCAAGAATGTCTGACAGTTCCTTGGGCGTCTCAAACGGATGGCTCTTCTTCGTTGCCACAACGATCACCTCGCCCTTCCACGCCTTCTGCCCAGATGAGCCGCGAGAGACGGGTGCTGTCTTGTGCGATGGCGTAGCAGCCCGCCCCTCATCGCCGTCCCAAACGGAGAACTCCTTGGTGCGAACGAAATACCGCGCATCAAATTTCTCCCGGTCAGGAAAATCGGCACGACTGAAGCCATAGGTCAGGTTTTCCAGAATGGAGGCGACAATGGTCTCCATGGGCTCAGTGGTTTCAAAGCTCACGAGACCTTGCTCGCTGTTGAACGTAGCATAGTCTCCCACATACACCGTGCGAATGCGTTCACGGCGCACCCTTTCCATCCTCACGACAAGAAGGACAGCAACCGCGATGACCACCCACCAGACTATGGATAGCACGAGGTCAAGTGGCTCATCAACATGATTTAACCCAAGAAAGTACCAGAGCCACAGCAGAAACGCCGAAACGACGGCAAGCAGGGCAAAAACGAGGACGTTGCTTTTCTTCATGATAACCTTCCCTTCCCTACTCGCTCAATCCAGCGGACACGGTTGCTCCCGTCGGGGAGCCCTTCGGAACAGGCCCAGGAGATACGCCGTTCCTACCCGATCCCGAAGATGCCCCAGGAGCGGGATCGTCGCCGCCCGTCAGATCATCTTCGTATTTCCTCAACTTGCGTGAGAACAAGCCACGTCGCGTTGCCACGCAAGCCCCATAGACGATCGTGATGATAATGCCGAGAAGGATATACCAGTGAACCCAGCATTCCTCATGGTTGGCAAGCGGCGTCTCTTCGTCGTTGATCTCAGCCAAGGGAGTCTCGGAATCCTCGATGGTCGTCTCGGCAGGGTCCGTTGCCCCGGAGGGTGTCGGCTCTGGAGTGGCCCCTGAGGGACCGTCCAACGGCACCGTTCCTGAAGGAGTGGCTGGAGGCGTGACAGGCGTCGGGGTTGGCGTCGGAGGAGCAGCCGTGATGGTAAAGGTGCCCGGAATAACTGTGACCGTATAGTTTGAATTGTCAGCATAATTTGCCGTAAGGACATCCGCATATGTGCCAATACCCTCGTTGCTTCCAATTCGAATATAGGAAACAACACCAAGATCACCCTCATCCACCAGACCCATCACCGTACCCGAGAAAACAGGATCAAGCGATCCTTGAGCTTTGGCGGAATCGTTTACCGTGATGATGGCAGAAGCAGGGGTCACGGTGAGGGCGCCGACGCTCTCGGAGACGAGGTAGTTGGACTGCCTGGCGGTGCCGTCCCAGGCGATTTCGTAGGAGTTGGCCGAGGTGCCGACCCCGGTCTGGGAGCCGGTGGTGGAGAAG
>JAEZDJ010000005.1 GCA_023429565.1 Actinomycetes bacterium | reverse complement strand
CTCCTGTTTCGCCATCTACCGAAGACCTCGCGTTTCTATCCTCCCTCCGTCGAGCCTTCCTCCCCGTTTTCCGTTTTCCGCCGCTCCGCGATTCGTGCCCTCTCTCTTTCTTCTGCCCTCAAAGCCGCGAGCCGTTGAAATGGAAAGGTCCTCCATGGGCCTGAAATTGTCGGGGCATTCCCATCAGCCTCTATGCCTGGATGTAGGGAGGGAGGCGTATTTTCGGAGCAATCGATCTTTCCATTTCGACGGCTCGCGGCTCTTCGCATCGTTAGGGAAAGGTGTTGTCTCCTTGTGTGCGTTTCGGCACGGTAACGGCAATGGAATTAGCTAGAAAGTGTCGTTTGTTCGAACTGCGATGACCCCAATGCTGGTATGATGACATCGATACAACCAAGCGCATTTCTGACTGATTTGAGGCACAAGATATGGCATTCGTCCACCTGCATAATCACACCGAATACTCCCTGCTCGACGGCGCAACGCATGTCAAGGATATGGTCAGGCGTGCTGCTGACCTGGGCATGCCGGCTGTTGCCATCTCCGATCATGGTGTCATGTCGGGCGTGCCCGAACTGTGTGACGCCTGCGATGCCGTGGAGAAGGAGACGGGAGTTCGCGTCAAGCCCATCTATGGCTGCGAAGTGTACTTCACCATTGACGAGGAGCTGAAAAAGGACGGCAAGCCGAAGCTCTACCATCTTTTGCTGTTGGCGAAAACCAACGAGGGCTATCACAACCTGGTCAGGCTTGTCAGCGAATCCCATGTGGAGAACTTCTACTACAAGCCCCGCACCACGTTTTCGATGCTCCAGCGCTACGGCAAGGGGATCATCGGCTCGTCCGCCTGCATTGCAGGCATCATTCCCAAGTTGCTTGACAACCGTCAGTTCGACGATGCCGTGGAATGGGCCAAGAAGCTTGCGAGTTGCTTTGATCCCGGAGATTTCTACATCGAATTGCAGAATCAGGGAATACGCACCGACGGTGGGCTCACCCAGACGGAGTTGAATCATCAGCTGACCGATGTCGCAAAAGCGGTCGGCCTTGAGACCATCGCCACAAACGATTTCCATTATCTCCTGCAGGAAGATGCGCGCGCGCAGGACATCATGTTGTGCATTGGCACGGGCTCGGCCATGAATGACGCAAATCGCATGCGATTTGCGAACGACCAGTTCTACATGAAGACCGAAGAGGAGATGCGCGAGGCCCTTAAGGACTTCCCCGAAGCCTGCGACAACACGGCGAAGCTGGCTGAGAAGTGCGATGTCGTGCTGGAACGCGATTCCATTCTGCCGCGCTTTCCGCTCCCCGAAGGGGAGACGGAGGAAAGCTACTTCCGCAAGCGCATCGAGGAGGGCTTGCTAAAGCGCTATGGCGATCCCGTGCCCAAGGAAGCGTGGGACCGCTATGAGTATGAAGCGGGCGTCATTGTCCAGCAGGGCTTTCCCGCGTACTTCCTGATCGTCCAAGAATACATCGAATGGGCCAGAAGCCAGGGCATCGGCGTTGGGCCGGGCCGTGGCTCGGCAGCAGGGGCCATCGTGGCCTATGCCATGGGCATCACGGACCTTGATCCGCTGTCGAACGGCCTGCTGTTCGAGCGGTTTCTTTCTCCTGAGCGCGTCGAGATGCCTGATATCGACGTCGACTTCGAGGATGAGCGCCGCGGCGAGGTCATCGAGCACATCAAAGAGGTATATGGCGAGGACCATGTGTCGGGCGTTATCACGTTTGGCAAGCTGCAGGCGAAAAACGCCGTTCGCGATGCCGCGCGCGTGCTGGACTATCCCTACAGCGTGGGCGACAAGATAGCCAAGCTGATCGGCGACGAGCTTGGCATCACCATCGAAGGTGCTCTGGGAAAGAATCCCGATCTCAAGAAGGCGTACGAGACCGAAGAAGACGTGAAGGCCGTGGTTGACGCGGCGCTCTCCATCGAAGGCCATGTCCGTGGCGAGGGAGTGCACGCCTGTGCCACCATCATCTGCCGTGACCCCATGTCCGACCATGTTCCCATGAAGCGCGACACCAAGGGCGGCGGCATCATTACGCAGTTCGATGGCCACTACACGCCGGACCTTGGCCTGTTGAAGATGGACTTCCTCGGCTTGCGCACCTTGGGCGTCATAAGCCGTGCCTGCCGCAACATAAAGGAGCGGTTCGGCACCGAGATCGTGCCGGAAGAAATTCCCATCGATGACGAAAAGGCGTTCGAGCTCATGCGCTCGGGCAACATGGACGGCTTGTTCCAGGTGGAGGGCTCTCTGTATGTGAGCCTGTTTGGCCGGCTCCCTCCCCGTAAGTTTTCCGACATCGTTGCCTCCATCGCGCTCAACCGTCCGGGCCCTCTCGAGTCCGGCATGGTGGATGACTACATAAAAGTGGCCAGCGGCAAGACGCCCGTCCACTATTATGACGACCGCTTGCGTCCCCTCCTGGAGGAGACGTACGGCACCATGGTCTACCAGGAGCAGATCATGCAGATATCCATGGTCATGAGCGGCTTTTCTGCTGGCAAGGCAGACAAGCTGCGCAAGGCCATGGGCAAGAAGAAGCTCGACATCATGCGACAGCTCCAGGCGGACTGGAACAATGGCGCGGTTGAGAACGGCTTCTCGCTGCAGATAGCAAAACAGATATGGGATGACGCGGAGAAGTTCGCGAAGTATGCGTTCAACAAATCGCATTCTGCCGCCTATGCAATTCTGGTCATGCGCACGGCGTATCTGAAGGCGCATTACCCGAACGACTTCATGGCCGCTCTTCTGTCGAGCTTCATGGGCAACACGGATCGTCTCATCCGTTACATTTCCAGCTGCAACCATTCGGGCGTGCCGGTGCTGCCTCCCGACATCAACTCGTCCAACGCCGAGTTCACTCCCGTTGAGGAAGGCGTGCGTTTTGGCCTGGTCGGCGTGCGCGGTGTGGGGAAAAACGTCGCCGATGCCATCATCGCCGAGCGTGAGGCCAACGGATCCTTCACGTCATTGCATGATTTCGTCAACAGGCTGGATGCGAAGTGCTATAACCGCAAGACGCTTGAAGCCCTCATCAAAGGCGGTGCCTTCGACTCGACGGGGTACACCCGCAAACAGCTCATGTATTTCGTGGACGACACTGCGCTCCTCGAGAGCGCGTCCAAGCGTCAAAAGGACCGAGACCGCGGTCAAGTGAGCATGTTTGACTTGTTCGGCGACGATCCCGACTCGGGGTTTGAGGAGGACGTGCCGGCTCCTGACGGGGTGGAATGGGACAAGCGTCAGCTTCTTTCCTATGAAAAGGAGATCATGAAGATCTATGTCTCAGATCATCCTTTGCGTCCCTACGAGAGCGCTATAGCCCGCATGACGAAGTATGCGTTGGGCGACTTGGCCGAGCGCGAGAAGGACATCAAATCCGGGGTTTTCGTAGGAATGGTTTCCAGCGTGGCGACGAAACTGACGAAGCGTGGCACGAAGATGGCGACCTTCTCGCTTGAGGACACGACGGGCCACGTTGAGTGCATCTGCTTCAAATATGAGGAAAACGCCGAGTCTATCCAGGAAGACGCCATCGTCAAGATCAAGGGCAAGTTCGAGCACAACGATCGCGGCAATCAGATCATGGCGTTCGAGATGGAGACCATCGAGCTGAACGAGGCCGATGCGCGTCCCTCCCATCTTGAGCTCAAGGTGTCTTCGACCGATTTCAACCAGACAAAGTCCATGCGCCTCAACCGCATCCTCTCATCGTATCCCGGGCGAGACGGCGTGGTGTTGTTCGTGAGGCAGAGCGACGGGCGCAAGTTCCGTGCAGAGTTGCCCGTTTCGGTTGACGCACGCAGCTCTGTCATGCTGTCTGAGATACAGGACCTCTTCGGCGCCCCTGTTTGGCTCGCGTCGTAACGATTTGGCAAAACGGACGCGGCCGCGTGGAGAGCGCGACCGCGTCCGTCTATGATGGAGCGTATCATGACGCAGATCAATCAACAGTATCCGACGCGCTCCGAGGGCTCCCCGGGACAGGCCCGTCCGTCGGGAGACGCTTCCCGTGGCGAGGGCGACGGACGCTTGGCCGAAACCCATACGCTTGCCCTCACCCTCTCATACAACGGGGCTCCCTTTTCGGGCTTTGCTCGTCAGCCTGGATTGCTGACCGTTCAGGGGGATGTGGAGTCAGCCCTGTCCTTGCTGTTCAAGCGGGAGATGGAAACGACGTGTGCCGGACGCACCGATGCCGGAGTGCATGCCCTCGGACAGGTGGTCAGCTTTGACGTGGGGGAGGGCGAGCTGAGGGATCGCACGCTGCCGTCCCTCCGACGTTCCCTCAACGCCTTGACGCACGAGGGGATCACGGTTCGGGAAATCGAGCCGAAGCGACCTGGCTTTTCGGCGCGCTTTGACGCCAAGGCGCGCGAATATCGCTACTATCTGTGCGTCGACGGCTCAAGTCCCATTTTCATGAAAGACTTCTCCTGGTTCGTTCCTGGCGGCTTGGATGTGTCGGCTATGGAGGAGGGCGCGCGTCATCTGCTTGGCGAGCATGACTTCAAGAGCTTCTGCCTGGCGGCTTCCGCCGAGGGGAAACCGACGTTTCGCAACGTGCATGAGATATCCTTTCACCCGGAAACCATCATGGGGGAGAACATCCTGTGCATGAAAGTGGTGGGCAACGCGTTCCTCCATTCGATGGTGCGCACGATGGTGGGAACCCTGGTCATGGTTGGCAAGGGACGGCGGTCCTCATCGTGGGTCGCCGATGTCGTCGAGGCGCGCAACCGTCAGGCTGCTGGCGAGAATGCGCCTGCCCAGGGGTTGGTCTTCTGGCGGGTCATCTACTGAGGCGATGCTCTTCTTGCATGTGGCAGGCCGTGTCTGCCATGCATCGGGCGTGCGTCGCCCGAGCGACCCGAAGGGAAAGGGCTCTGACGGCTGCCGTGCTATACTGGCAGGTCGAGGCAGGATTGCGATTCAATCGTTGGAAGGGAGCGGGCCGTGTTTCGAAGCGGTGCCGAGAAGCGCATCGTGCGCGAGGCTGACAGGATCGTTTCCATGAAGGAAAACGTCGATGCGCTGTCCTGGGGCCGCGTGCTTGCAATAGGCAAGGAGCTCCAGCGCGCGCATCCTCGCGGTGCCGAAGCAGGCCTGGCACGTGAGCTTGTCGGAATCGCTCAGTCAAATCTTTCCTTGACGTCACGGCTGGGCATTGATCCCCATCCCGCCGACGAGCAGATCATGGCGTCGGGCGTCGAGATGGTTGAGGGGGGATTGGCCGAGGCCGCCCTTCTCATGCACCATCAAGGTCAGTCACGCGATGATGCGGAAGCGGGAGCCGCGAGGACCCTCCTGCCGAATGGCACAGCGGCGGAGGCGTCATTTGGAAAGGGCGGCACTTTTGGCGGGGCCGGCGGTTCCGGATCGGGGGTCTGCCGCACCGTTGGTTTTGAGGGGACGTTTGAATTTCGTCTTGATTTCGATCCCGATGAAGGAGTTGCCGTGGGCCAAAATATGCCGGGTCACTGTTCTGAGGCACCCAATGGTCTTGACGAAGGAACCCAGGAACTGGCCCAAGAGCCATCCTGTTCGGTTGTCGATGCGGTGCGGGAGACCGCTTGCAGCCAGGATGGGGGCTCAGCGCAAGCGAAGCTTGCCCGCTTCTGCAGCCTGTATGAAAGCCGCGATGGGGGCCTGTGCCTGTTCGAGGACGATCAGGGGCATCTGGTGGCGGTCGATGCCTCGAAGCTTGCCTGAGCGGCGCACTGGCTTGCGGCAACGGGGTTTGCCCTGCCCTGCCAGTTCCGCCCGCTCAGCGGGGGCAAGCCTGAGGAGTCGGGAGATCACGTGACGGGCGGCTTTGCCGGGACGGCCTGGTCGATGAAATAGATCTTGTACCACATGAGGAACATATAGACGATCCAAATCTTCCGAGAGCGATCGGCCCCGGCTTTATGCTCGTCCAGCACGCGAACGAGCATGTCGGTGTTGAAGAACTTGCGGGCGATGTCGCCAGTGAACCACTCTTTCACCTGGTTGTAATAACGCTCCTGGCGCAGCCAGTTCACCACGGGCACGGGAAAGCCGAGCTTCTCCTTTTGAGCCCAATCTTTGGGAATGGCGCGCTCGGCGGCCTCGCGCAACGTGAGCTTGGTCTGCTCGTCGTTGGCCTTCAGGCGGGTGGGAATGGTTCGTGAGACGTCGAAGACCTTGCGGTCGAGGAAGGGAACGCGCGACTCGAGCGAATGGGCCATCGACATCTTGTCGGTTTTCAGCAGGATGTCTCCCACCAGCCAGAAGAAGAGGTCGACGTATTGCATGCGCGTGGTTTCGTCGAGGCCTGCCGCCTCGGCGTAGACGGGAGCCGTCAGCTCCTGTGGCGAGCAGGTTTGCACGGGGCATTTGAGCAGCAGCTCGCGCTCTTCGGGGGAGAAAGCCACCCCATTGGCATTCGTGTAGTACCAGTCTTCGACGGTCTCGCTGGCGCGCTCCAAATAGTTGGCGCCCCGGATGCCCCATGCGCGGGCCGCCTTCGATGCTCCACGCAGCAGAGGCTTTGGAACCCAGGACAGTTTCTCGTTGGCAAAGGGGGTCTGATAGATGCGGTAGCCTCCGAAGAACTCATCGGCTCCTTCGCCCGAGAGGACGGCCTTCACCTTCTTGGCGGCTTCCTGGTCGACGAAATAGAGCGCCACGGCGCTCGGGTCGGCCGAGGGCTCATCCATATGCCACTGCACGCGCGGCAGGCTTTCCCAATACTCGTCTTCGGAGATGTGCTTGGAGTCGTTCTCGATCTTGAGCTCGTCAGCCAACTCACGTGCCCAGGATATCTCGTCGCGCTCTCCTTCGTATTCGGCAAACCCCACGGTGAACGTCTTGATGGCGGGGTTTTCCTGCGCCAGGCAGGCCGCCATGTAGCTCGAGTCGATGCCGCTTGACAGGAAGGAACCCACCTCGACGTCGGCCACGTTATGGTAGCGCACGGATTCACGCATGGCTTCGTCGATGGCCTCCACGGTGTCCTCGCGGCTGCGGCTCTCGTCGAAGTCGTAGGTGGGGCGCCAGTAGCGGCGTGTCGTCGTCGTGCCGTCTGCATGAACGGTCATGCAGTGGGCTGGGGCAAGCTTGAAGATGCCTTTGAAGAACGTCTCGTCGAGGGCTGAAAACTGAAAGCAGAGATACTGCGCGAGGGCCTCTTCATTGAGGACGCGCTCGTAGGCGGGGTGTTCGAGGATGCACTTGATCTCGGAGGCGAAGATGAACTGGCCGTCCTGCACCGTATAATAGAATGGCTTGATGCCGAAGAAGTCCCGCGCGCAGAACAGCGTGCCCTCGCGTCTATTCCACAGGGCGAATGCGAACATGCCGCGAATTCGGTCGAGCACCTGCTCTCCCCAAGCCAGGTAACCCGTGAGCAGCACCTCGGTGTCGGAATTCGTCTCAAATACCCAGCCGTCCGCCTCCAGCTCTGCGCGGAGGTCGCGATAGTTGTATATCTCGCCGTTGAAGACGATGGCGTAGTCGCCCTTCGCTTCCATGGCTTCCGTCCCACCGCATGGCGACCCGTCGGGCATGAGGGCGGGCGACGTGATGTGTGCGGCATGATCTCCTTGAGCGCGCACCATGGGTTGGTTTCCACCTGCCAGGTCGATAAGCGACAGGCGTCGATGTCCAAGCGCGATGCCGTCGTCGAGGTACTGTCCCTCCCCGTCGGGCCCGCGATGGGCCATGATGTCGCACATGGCTTTGAGGACGGGCGCGTCAGTCTTGTTCGCCCCGGTGAAACCGCAGATTCCGCACATAGTCGGGCTACTCCTTCGTCTCGGTACCAGCCTATGATAGAGGATGTGCGTCTCATCCCCAACAATCTTGCCCAAAAGCGCAGATTTCCACGGTTCCGCCTGAGTTGTGCAGGATGGGGTTTCGAAGAGGACGATTCGTTCCTGGCGCTTCCTCTTTGCGCCGAGGCTTGGTTCCTTGGTACATCTGACGATGTCTGAGGCCGGGGGAATTGGCTCTCTTTCGTCTGCGTGACGGAGCGGGTACGAATCGGCAAGCGATGGGAGAGGCGGGTGGGAAACGGCTGTTTCCACGCTACCATGCTCGTGCGCGGTGCGCTCTGTCTCGCATCGGCGATGCTTCGAGGCATCGGAGCGGGCGCGCTGCGCACCATGAGGTTTGCCGGCTTCGCGCCGTGCATATATATGAAGGAAGAGGTCTGGGCATGGCCAATCGGAAGAACTCGGAGCGTTTCGCTTTGAGGGAGGAACTCGGTAGAGGCCCGCACCCTGCCCAAGGAAGCCGACAAGGCATGTTCTTTTGGATCGACCGGTAGGCGCCATGCGGTGCGTGCCTGCCTGCAATGTCGCCGACGTGGCGGCTTCTGTCCGCTCTCGCGGGATGACCCTCTCGCACCTGGTTGAGCGTGCGATGCAAGAATCGGGGTACCACGCTGTCGAGCGCCTGTATGTCGGCTCGAGTTTCTGTGAGCAGTATTTCCTCCATCAGCCTGAACGTCTGTGGCGCGAGGCATTCGCCCTGTGCCGTCGGGAGGGGATTTCCGCCACCCTCGTCCTTCCGGTGTTCTCGCAGAAGGATCTGGCAGCTGGAAAGGAACGCATCGTCGCGCTTCTCCGACGGTATGGCGGAGACATCGACGAAATCACGGCAAACGATCCGGGAATGGTCGATTTCTCATTCTTGCATCTTGACCGTCCCCTGAATGCCGGACGTCTGCTGATGAGGGGTGCGCGAGATCCGCGGCCTGCGCACTTGGCGGAGACGCGGTGCGGCATCGGCGTTCCCACGATCGTGACGGAGCTGTTCAAAAATCAGAAGCTGAAGGGAATCGAGCTGGATCCGACCCATGCGGAACTTGACCTGTCCGAGTTGAGCGGCCTTGCCCCGCATCTTTCCGTCGGGGTGCACACGCCCTACTGCGTTCTGTCAACGGGTGCCATCTGCGAGTTGGCGGGTGCAAGGCGTCCTGAACATGAGCGCTTCAGGCCGAACGCCACCTGCAAGCTCGAATGCAGCCGGTGCTCCATCACCTATGAGCTGGCGTGTGATGTGCGGCTGCTCAAGTTCGGGCGCACGGTGTATTTTCCCAATCATGGCTGCATCGTCCGCGAGGGCGACGTCGTTCGCATGATAGTCACTCCCTTTGACACGTTTGTTTCGCCGTCTGGTGGCAACGGGTCGGACGTTGGGCAGGCGCCCCTGCCCGAAGGAGGGGAACCCGCTTTCCCGGCTGGCAAGAAGCAGGAGTCTGACAAGCTTGACCCCTCACACGAGAAGGAGGTCTGACGATGAACGTGTTGGTGCCGGTGTCCGACAGGACGCTTATCCCGCGTTATCTGCGGGCGGGGGTCGAGGAGTTCTGTTTGGGCTTCCGTGATCCCGCTTGGTATGAGCGATTCGGAGAAACGGTCCGATTCGACTGCACGCGAGGTTTTTGGGAACGTGCGGGCCTCTGCACGTTCGAGGACGCGCTCCGTGCCGTCGATGACGTCCAACGCCTTGGCAGGGAGCTCTATGTCGTTTTCAGCCGAGAAGCCTATTCGAAGAGCCAACTCGATTACCTCTATGGGTACTTCGAGCAGCTTCACGATATCGGGGCGACGGGCGTGGTCGTTTCCGCCCCTGAGGCAATTGAGGCTGCGGCCGACAGCGGCCTTTCCGTGATGGCTTCGGAGACCTGCAATGTCTGCAATGTCGACATCGCCCGCTTCTATCGGGATCTCGGCTGCACGCATGTCCTGTTTCCTCACGACCTCAGCTTGGCTGAGATCGAGGCCATCGTTGACGCGGAGCCGGCCCTTGACTATGGGGTGCCGCTCATGTCCGCCCGATGCAGCCTGGAGGAATGCCTCTGTCCGGAGGGATATTTTCAGAACCGTGACGTGCCCTGCTGGGACCAGTGTTATGTGGAGAGGCTGTTCGACGTGACGGGAGGTTCGAGGCGCTTTGGCGAGACAGTGCGGGAGAACAACGATTCCTACCGTTCGTTCCATTCGTCTTCCTGTGGGCTCTGCGCCTTGTTCCGGCTTCTGCACGCCGGCATTTCGACGGCGGGCGTCATCGGGCGGGCCGATGATCCGGAGGACGTGCTGCACGACATTGAATCGGTCATTGAGAACGCGGAGATTGCCGGCACCTGTGCCGACGAGCGAGAATTCCTCGAACGCATGCATCTGCCCTATGGAGAGGCGGACGTGTGCGACGGTGGGCGCGGGTGCCGGTACCCCGAAGTGCGCTTTCCTCGCATGGCGTATCGGCCTCCGTGGCTGATAGACATGCTTGGCGACCGTTTGCCCGCCGCTCGGTCGTGAATGTGGCGAACGGGGATGTTGCCGTGATCGCGTGGCGCACGTGCGTTTCGTGGCAGAGCGGGCGCCCTGTGCCGGCGATTCGTTCCCGAGATGCCTTTTGACGTCCGATGAACGATGCCTCTCACCTCTGAGCATCCTTCAGAGACGCCCAGTCGCCCTCCCCGGAACACGCGCGTTTTGCTATCATGGGACGATACGTCGAAAGGGAGTTCCATGTCGCTATCCATCGGTATCGTCGGCTTGCCGAACGTCGGCAAATCGACTTTGTTCACTGCCCTCACCAACAAGGGAGGCCTTGCGGCCAACTATCCGTTTGCCACCATTGAGCCCAATGTGGGCATTGTGCCCGTGCCCGACGCGCGTCTCGATGCGCTGGCCGAGATCGACCATCCGGCACGCGTGGTGCCGGCCACGGTCGAGTTCGTTGACATAGCGGGCCTTGTCGCGGGGGCGAGCCAGGGCGAAGGTCTCGGCAACCAATTCCTGGCCAACATCCGCGAGACGGACGCGATATGCGAGGTCGTGCGCTTTTTCGGCGACCCCGACGTCGTGCACGTGGGCGGCAAGGTCGATCCGCAGAGTGACGTCGAGACCATCAAGACGGAACTGATCTTGGCTGACATGGGGACGCTCGAGAAAGCAGTGCCTCGTCTGGAAAAGGAAGCGAAGCGAGACAAGTCGGGGGTCAAGAAGCTCGAGACGGCTAAGAAGGTGCTTGAGGGGCTAAACGTTGGCAATCGGGCCCGCATGCTTCACCTGGATGAAGACGAGCGCGCTGCCCTGGCTGATCTTCACCTGCTCACCATGAAGCCGGTGCTCTACATCGCCAATGTCGACGAGGACCAGCTTGACGCCGACCTTCCGGAGATCGACGGATGCGCTCCCGTGCCCATCTCCGCCAAGGTGGAAGCCGACTTGGCTGAGCTCGATCCGGCTGAGGCGAAGGAATACCTGGAAGCTCTGGGCTTGGAGGAGAGCGGTCTCGCCCGCTTGGTGCGCGAGGCGTATCGTCTGTTGGGCCTTCAGTCATATTTCACCAGCGGCGAAACCGAGACGCGTGCCTGGACCGTCCCCATCGGCGCGAAAGCCCCACAGGCCGCCGGGGTCATCCATACCGATTTCGAGCGGGGATTCATCAAAGCTGAAACGGCTGCGTATGCCGACTATGTGGAGCTTGGCGGCGAAGCCGGCTGCCGGGCTGCGGGCAAGCTGCGTCAGGAGGGCAAGGACTACGTGGTCCAAGATGGCGACGTCATGCACTTCAAGTTCAACGTGTGACAGCCGAGAGCCTTGTTGGAAGTTGCATGATCTCGTTTGAGCGGGGACTTTGCAACTTCCTTTTCACCTCAGTTCCTCTTGCATAACGAGGCGAACGGATTGTGCAAAAAATACCCCGCATGATATGATTGCTCGACGACAGAGCCAGTGCGAGCGCCCTTCGTTTCGACGAAGCGGCCCATCATGGAGGCGAGACCATTCTCCTACCACGCTCGCAAGATCCTCCGGTCTTGGACGAAGAGGGAGGACTGTGCTATGTCGGACATGCGAATCTACTTTGGATACAGAACTGCTCTGCAGATACTGAGAGCAGCGCGCCCGGATGGGCTCGCTCCCGCAACGGGTCAGGCACGCGAGATTCCCGATTATGCTCCGGGAAAGGACCAGGTCGAAGCTGCAATAGCCCGCGTGGAAGCGCTGTATTCGAACGTGTCCATCGAGCAACCCGTCCATATACTCGTCGGTGGCGCTTCCCGCTGCCGCGTTTCGGCGACATGTATACCGCATATGTGCGCCACCAAGCTGTCCGGAAAGTCGTTTTATAAATTGGATGGCGGTATCTACGTGAGCACTCCGGCTCTTGCATTTGTGCATATGGCGGGTCAAGAGAAGACCCTCGTTTCGCTGATGGAGCTTGGATACGAACTCTGTGGATCGTACGGGACCCGGCGCACGGCGGCCACGTCTGCCTATCAGGTCGCCGCTCTTTCCTCGGTTCGGGAGATTCGCGACTATGTCGCGTGGAATTCTTCGCTTCGCGGCACGCGGAGGGTCTCGCACGTCCTTCCTTTTCTGGCTGATGCATCTGCTTCGCCGCGTGAGACGAAGCAGGCTCTGTTGCTCGGATTGCCCAAAAGATATGGCGGCTATGGGCTCGGAATTCCCTGGATGAACTACGAAGTTCCGACGAACGATGCCGCACGGGCGATTTCGGGGAGGAGAAGCTTTCGATGCGACCTCTGCTGGCCTGATAAAAAGCTCGATGTGGAATATCAGAGCAAGGAGAATCACGTAGGGGAAGAAAACCGTATCAGAGATTCACGAAGAACGAATGCCCTCATTGCGATGGGGTGGACGGTTGTCTGTGTCACCCATGATGAGCTCAACGACTTCACCGCAACGGAAACGATTGCCCAATCGCTGCGTCGTCATCTTCGTGCCTGTCCGCGTGTTCGCATCGGGGACTATCATGCACGGAAGCTGAGGCTCAGGCGACGACTCGGCCTTCCCTTGCGGGTTGGGCACGCCGCTTACTTGCAGCAAAACTATGACGCCCCTTGCGAAGGCCGTGAAAACGAAGATGAGGGCGGTGCAAGCGAGGCTCGAACTGGGGGGGTCACGACCAAGTCGTGCTGGAATTCAGTCAAGGTGAAGTTCCCCTATGACGGTGAAGCTCCCATGAGATCAAAGTTCGCGTGACAGCAAAGTCTCTATCGAGGAGAAGTTCCCCCATGATGGCAAAATCCCTCTGAAGGTGCCATTTTCGCACCAATTGTGACAGCCGAGGGTGCGATTGCGGCTTTCAAACGGTTGCGACGAATCGCATCCATTTCGCCTTCGGTAAATGCCCTGATCAGAGGACCATAAAAAAGGGTGCAAAATCATAGCGAAAGATATAGGTTACGAAGGCAGGCTGATTTTTCGTCTCGATGTCACAATTGGCGTGTTTTGGGCGCATGGACTCCATTTTCGCTCATCGTTATGCTGCCTGACCATGGAGGGGGGATCCGTGCATTTTGATTCGCTCTGCTAGCTAGTTCGACCTTCTCTTCATATTCTCCTTCAACTAATCGTTTATTAATACAATAATTATTTGACGATTTCATCGATCAAAATGTGATTGACAAGGTATGATAAACGGCAAGATAGCTATCTGGTAAATAAATACTGCCGTAAATTGACCATTCATTCTTGAGAGGTGGTTCATTATGACGACTCTTGACCATGACAAGCTTTCTCGAAGAGGTTTTTAATTGCCGCAGCAGGATTAGGAGCTGCCACGCTTGCGCTTAGCCCAAAAGAAGCGCTTGCGAATGCTGAAGAACTAGCAGCATCTGATGATGAGAAAAGCGCTGACGAGCTTTGGTCTGAGGCGGTGGCAAGGGCTGAAGAAAACGGTGATGTTGTTGTATACGGCGCCGAACCTCATGCAAATCCTCTTCCTAGAGGCGTATCTGTAACGGGCACAGTCTCTGGTACAACCACGATTGCTCTTCAGCCTGAAAACGTCACTGCCGTAGCGGTTTATGACCGAAATAGCAGTGGTCTTATATGGAGGTTCTACGATGGCTGGCTCACTTCGACTGCAAGTTCGGTAACGAATGTATATTACAACTACACCATAGCCGATGGTGGTCGCTCTCTCATTATGAACTTCAGTGCTACGCTCCGTAATTATTTTGGATTCTCTCAGACTATAAGTGTCTATGCTAGCTTTGGACCGTATGGAGGATCTTATATTAGAATTAGTCATGTTTGAGTTAATGTAGACTGGTTGGTAAAGACTATGGCCGAAGTTTTTGTCATGCTTTTTAGCATAGCTGTCCCGGCAGTACTTTGTGCGCTGATTTTATACTTCGTGATACGAAGAGCTGTGTACAGTGGGATTAAACTATATTATCAAAAGGAAGGGAAGCGGCCCCCTTTGGAGTAGCGATAAGGCGCGTAATTTATGAAAGTCGTTCCACTGGGCCGAGGAGAGTATTTCCTCAGCCTTTTGCTCTCTTGATTTTCTGTCTATCCTTCCATGGTCTCGATGACGCCCATGAACAGGGGAAGATTCGTCTCCCGATCAATCAGCAGGTAGACAAAGGGACGGTCCAGGTGCACGGTCTTGACCTCCTCGGGCTCAACCATCGCGCTTGTCCCGGTCATTTCCGTCGAGGTGACGGCTGCGGCTTTCGTTCCCTTCTCGTCCACGTTGATGTAGGCCTTGTGCAGGATGCGGCTGATGAACAGGTTCTCCTCGGTCGACATCCCCGTGAAGTCGGCCGTTTCCCTGTCGAACGCGTCGGTCATGCCCATCGCCGCAAGAGTTTCGGCCATGTTCGTCTGGGATTCGATCTCGAATTTGGGCAGCTTTGCATCCACGGTGGCATAGTGAGCCTCTTCGAGCATGGTACGCAGGCTCGCGCCGTCGAGGCTCTCGATCAAGTCGTCGACGCCCGTGCCTTCGTTCGGAAGCAGAGCCGCGAACGCGTAGGAAGGGTTGCTGTATGGCTTCACGAACCCGATGGCGTTCGCGCTTTCGAGATACAGGTCCTCGTCCGATTGCATGAAGTCAACCGTCTGCTCGGTTCCGTCCTGGGTGGTAAACGTTCCTTTGATGATCTGGTCGCTCTCGTAAGGATGTTGCCATGTGGCATCGAATGCAATCGCGTTTGTCAGATACATGACGGCATCGGCCGGTATCTGGTCCAGGATGCTGCCTATCATGCCGTCGGTGTTTTGGCTCGTCCATTGGTTGATGTCGGCGACCGTGGTCTCATCGAAGGGCGCCTCGAACACCCCAGCATCGTACCAGGTGGCGTTTGTCTTGAGAAATCCTTGATCGACGTTGAGACCTTGCCTGACCCACAGCGAGTTCGCCACGCTCATCTTGCAGTCGCCGTCGTGGGGCAATTCCTCCGCGTATGCGTGAAGGCTCTCGTTCAGCTGGTCGATAGGCATTCCGAGCACCTGTTCCATCTGGGAGAGCGTTTCGTCTCGTGCCCCATTCGCGGTCATCCCCAAGGCGTAGCTCACGGACAGGGGCGAAATGAGCGTCGCGTCGTCGGATCGGCTGTTCTGAAACAGGGTGACGGCGAAGTCTGCCAGCGCATCGGCCTGCTCTTCGCTCAAGTCTCCTTCGGGCGCCTCGGTCTCATCTGATGAGTCCGTCGATTCGCTGGGATGGATTCCCTCCATGAGGTCGGTGGCGGCAATCGCCCGAGACGTGCATCCCGCGAATGTGGAAAGGGCGGCTACAGTTAGAACAAAGCACAGCAGGCAGGAAAGAAAGCGACGGGCCATGGGAGCCTCCATTCGTCGGGGTATTGACGGTAACACGAACGGGCGGGGCGATTTGTCGGATTCTGTGCGAGAAACGTGGCGCGGGGATGCAAAACGCCGCAAAAGCCCTGCAGGGTTAGGCCTGTTGGATGGGATTTCTGGCTGTAGAGCCTTATGCGTTGGGGCATCTGCCATCGACGAGATCGGCGGCAAATGACTCAAGGAAGCTCATGAAGATATCGACGATGTCGGAAGACCCGTCTTTTCGAAAGAGGAGGTAGGGCGTTGTGCGGCAGTCTTCCTCCAACTCCATCAGCTTGCAATTCGGATTCATGAGGAAGGGAGACGAGGGCGAATCAACATCGCCGGCCCGCACGATCTGGGCGCAGCCGGTCATGTCGAACAGCGCCAGTTGCTCGTATGTGTGTATCTCCTTCATGAGAAATTTGGGCACAAATCCCTTTTCTTGGCACATCGCGGTCAAATCGTCGCGAAAGGACGCATATTCGGGTTTGAGGGGAAGCAGAAAAGAGACATCCTTGAAGTCTGCCAGAGACACCGGTCCATCGACGACGTCGGGGAGCACGGATGCGTGGGTGTAGACCATGAGTGGAGAGGTGGCGTGCCTCAAAGGCAGGACGTGAAAGTCATCGACAAGGGGCATGTCCGGATCGCCCAAACCTGATTTCGTGAGGACGCCTACATCGAAATACCCTTCGCGGAGCGAGTCGAGGATGGAAAGATTATGCTTGACCGGCCGAAACTCGAACATGACTGCCGGGTTGTTCTCTCGGAAGCAGTTTATCGCGCGGAGAAAGAAATTCCTCACCTCATGCGCAAACGCATAGTCCTCTATGAGGATGGTTCCCTGATAGTGGTCTTTCGAGTCTTTGATGCGCTTCTTGATTCGCTTTTCTGCAGCGAATACCGCATCGTATTCCTCAAGCAGTATCTGTCCTGCATGGGTCAAGGTCAGCTTGTCTTTTCGATAGAACAGTTGCGTTCCGAAATATCGCTCGAGCTCATGAATGTGTCGGCTGAGAGACGACTGGGACATGTTCATCATGCGTGCAGCGGTCGAATAGTTCAGATGCTCTACCAAAACGACAAATTCATGAAGCAGCGTGGTGTCCACGGATGGCCCTCCCCAAGTTGTTCCATACGGCAATCGTATTTCATCCCCCGTGCATTATATGATCAACCGCGTGGCAGGGTAAAGCGAGCCTCGGAATTGAAGGCGGATCGGTCCCATGCGTGATATGCATAAGGGTTTGCATAGTCTGGGATCACCGGTCCGATTGCCTGCCGGAATCCGCATTTACTCCATGCGCTTGTGCCGTTTTACACTGGTGCGGAAAGGGCGACGCGACGTGCGTCGCCGTGGACTGACATCAAGGAGGACTCTCATGGAAGAGATCAGGGGATTGTCCAGGCGCAAGTTCATCGCGGCAGCCGGTCTGACGGGTGCGGCGGCGTTCGGCTTCACGTTGGCGGGGTGTGCGCCTCGGGACTCGTCTTCGTCGGAGGTCGGCACACAGGGCTCAATCGGTGACGTCACCTGGTCCGAGGAGGCGGACATCGTCATCGTGGGATGTGGCGCTGCGGGCTGGGCGGCATCCCATGAGGCCACGCAGGCAGGTGACAGCGTGATCATCCTGGAGAAAAACTCGATGATCGGCGGTGACATGTCAATCTGCGCCGGCATCCTGCCCGGATACGACAGCGAGTACACCAAGGCGCAAGGCGTCACGGCCACGGGAGAGGATTGCTGGCAGGAGTACCTTGCGCGAGGGGAGAATCCTCATGGGCTGCCCCCTCAGGACGTCATCGAATATGTCTTCAAGAATTGCGGAGAGAACATCGACTTTCTTGCCGATGCGGGAGTCGAATGGCAGCGCATAGCGGTTCAGGCCCATTACAGCGCGCATGACATCTTCTTTGAGGCCCATAACGGAGGCGCCGTTGGCGGCGGTTCGTTCGTCGAGCCGATGAAGGGAAGCATTGAGGAAAGCGGCGCCACGCTCATGACCGGCACGCGGGGAACGAAGCTGATCGTTGGCGAGGAGGGCCGAGTCGTGGGGATCACCGCTTCTCAAAATGGCAAGGACCTCAACATCAAAGCGAAGAAGGCCGTCATCCTGACCACGGGTGGGTATTCGGGAAACGCAAAGCTCATTGGCGCATTCGCCGAGCAATGGCAGGGCGTGGCGGGCAGCGGGAAGCCCACCAACATTGGGGATGGCCTCCTCATGGCCATGGACTTGGGAGCGCTGACCACCAGGACGCAGGACGGCGGCTTCATCCTGGCGAATTCCGAGTATGGCACCGGAGCAAACGTGAATGCCGATTGCCTGTACAAGGGGTTCATCTGCGATCAGCGGGGAAACCGCTGCATCAATGAAGGGGCCTCGTACGCAACCAATGACCTCGTGGATCAATTCGAGGCGCAGTTCGCTCGCCAGGAGGAGGACTATCTCTGGCTCGTCATCGACAGCAGCCCTGACTCCTTGGAGGCATTTACCGTCAACAACGAGACCCATGGCACGCAGTTCGTCACGGCCGACACGCTTGAGAGCCTCGCTTCGAGCATGGGGGTGGACGCGGCCTCCCTCGCGGCTTCGGCGGCCGCGTTCAGCGCCAGCGCCGGAGAACTCGTGGATCCCGTCTACGGAGAACGTACGAGCGGGTATCCCATCCATGCGGTCGCGACCGGGCCGTTCCATGCCCTGAAGCTTGGTCCCTCGATTGTCATGACGACCGGAGGCCTGAAGTCTTCGTTGACCGGACAGGTTTTGAGGGCGAAGCAGGTCGGGGTCGTCGACGACGTGAGGCCCGAGGACGAGAGTTCCTTGCTCGAGGCCATTCCCGGCCTGTATGCTGCCGGCATGATCGCAGAGTGGACCTGCTTCACGGGATGGTCGTGCACCAGCTGTTTCACCCTCGGGCGGCTTGCAGGCCGCTCGGCTGTCAAAGAGGAGCCGTGGAGCTAGGCCACGTATCCCCCAGCCCTTTCCCGCAACGCTTCCGCCTTTTGGTGGGGGCGTTGCCCGGGGAGGACGCCGCCGCTGCCGGCAGGGAGCCGGCGCCCAGGCCGATGGGCGGTCAGGAAACCGGTTCGGCCAGATAGAACTCGCCGTCCTCGGCGTAGCTGACGGCATAGGAATAGTCGTCGCCCGCCAAAGCCCGCACGTAGCAGGACATTGTGCTTGTGCCGGTCTCGTCGAGCGCCCATGCCGCTTCGGGATCTGCTGCCAGGGCAGCCTCGTTGGCCAGCAGGGGAGAGCCGTCTTCTCCCAGCACGATGCGCAGCCGAGTCCCCGAGGAGAGCTCCACGAGGGGGTGGGAGAGGGCTGCTTCCGAATAGTCGCGCAGGACGGATCCGGACGGGTCCTCCGGCGAAGCGGCATACCCCTCTGGGTCCTCTGGGTGGGAGCCGTCGCCATCTGCCGTCGGGCCGTTCGGCGAGGATCCCGTGAACTGGGCCGCTTGTTCCGATGCCGTCCGAGCCCCGTCATGAGCCGCCGTTGCTCCGTATCCGACCACGCCGCCAACGACGACCAAGGCCAGGCACGCTGCCACGCCGATGCGCAGCCAACGGGGGATGGTGTGTGACGCGGCGGCTGCAGCATGCTTGCCCTTGAGTTTGGCGGACTCGGACGTGCGGCCCGTCCCACGGGGCATGAGGGGGCGTGGTGTGCCGGTTGCCTCCAGCAAGGAGGCGAGCATGCGCTCCTCAGCCTCGGTGTCGGGCGCCATGCGCTCGAATGCGTCTCTGATGGCGTTGAAATCCGGCCCTTCTCTATCGATTGCCAATGGATTCACCTCCCAACATGGTTCTGAGCAAGGCGCGCGCTTCGCTCAGATGGCTCCGCACCGTGGAGGCGGGCGTGCCGGTGATGAGCGAGATCTCGGCGGTGCGGTACCCTTCGTAGTAATGTAGATACACGCAGGTCTTGTATTTCGCTGGAAGGGACAGCACGGCCGCCAGAGTTCCGTCTTCCCCTGTCGTCGCGTGGTCGTCGGGCAGATCCCCGGTGAGCTCGGCCGATCTTGTGCGATGGGCGCTCTTCAGAACGTCGCGGCAGTGGTTCTGCGTGCACACGATGAGCCACGCCTTCTCGTGCTCGTCATCATTGAACCGCCGCGGCTTGTCGAGCAGCTTCATGAACACGTTTTGCGTCGCGTCCTCGGCATCGGCGGCGTTTCCCAGATACGAGTAGCTCAGGCGGTAGACCGTCTTGGAATGGCGTCGGAACAAAGCGGCTATGTCGTTGGCGTTCGGCAGGTTTTTCCCTTTCTGACTCCAACACGATCGAGGGTCGCGGAATGTCGGGAGAAATTTTAAAACCATTGTAGCAACCGGCGCCAAAGAAGGGCGGGGCGTAAGGTTCCGGAGGCGCTGAGGTGCACTCCGCGGCAAAGGGAGCCGGCAGGCGGAAGGCCGAGAGCGGCATCGCGTGAGCGGAGCGGGGGAAAGGCGTTTGCCATGGGGCCGGTGAGAGAAAGAAACGTGAAAAGCGGTCCGGCATCAAGGAGGGTGGCTCCCCGACCCGGTATCATGGGGGAACAACACAGCAGATATGGGCGTGACGAAGGGATGCGGAACGTGGAGGATGTGGCGGGCATGCACGCGGCGCGGCAGGCGCTTGAGGAGCATTTTGGATACGCGTCGTTCCGGCCGGGACAGGAAGAGGTCGTCGATGCCCTGCTGTCCGGGCGCGATGCGCTTGCCGTCATGCCAACGGGGGCTGGAAAGTCGGTCTGCTACCAAGTGCCGGGAATCGTGCTTGAGGGGCTGACGCTCGTGGTGTCCCCGCTTGTCTCGCTCATGGGAGACCAGGTGAGGTCTTTGCTGGAAGCGGGCGTGCGTGGGGCGTATCTCAACTCGACGCTGACGCCCGGCCAACAGGCCACCGTGCTCAAGCGCGCTCTCGACGGTGCCTACGAGGTCATGTATGTGGCTCCCGAGAGATTGGCCGACAGCCGCTTCGTCTCGTTCGCGCGCGAGGCGCGCATTCCCCTCGTTGCCGTGGACGAGGCCCATTGCGTGTCCCAATGGGGACAGGACTTCCGTCCGTCGTACCTGTCCATTGCAGAATTCATCGAAGCATTGCCCTCTCGGCCGGTCGTGGCGGCGTTCACGGCCACTGCCACCGACCGGGTCCGTCGCGACATCGTGCGGATCCTCGGGCTGAGCGATCCTTTTGAGATCGTGACGGGCTTTGACCGCCCGAATTTGTATTTCGGTGTGGAGCAGCTTGATCCGAAGCGGAAGCTCGCCCGCATCGTGTCCTATGCGGTCGAACATCCCGACGACAGCGGCATCGTGTATTGCTCAACCCGAAAGGACACGGAGAAGGTGCAGGCGGCCCTTGTTGCCGCAGGAGTGAACGCGGCGTGCTATCACGCAGGCCTTCCTGCGGCAAGGAGGGCTGCGAGCCAGCAGGCGTTCATTGCTGACGACGCCCCTGTCATGGTTGCCACAAACGCATTTGGCATGGGAATCGACAAGTCGAACGTGCGCTATGTCATCCATCACAACATGCCTGGCAGCATCGAGGCATACTACCAGGAGGCGGGTCGTGCCGGACGCGACGGGGAACCGTCGACGTGCCTGCTGTTTTGGAACAGCGGTGACGTGTCGACGTGCCGCTTCTTCATAGAGCGGGATTCGGGCAATGAGGAACTCTCCACTGGAGAGGCCGATGCCGTGCGCGCTTCGCAGCGTCGTCTTCTCGAGGCCATATGCGGCTACTGCTACACGACGGGATGCCTGCGTCGCCACATCCTCGGGTACTTTGGCGAAAGGGAGGAGGCCGGCTTTGCCGGCGACGCCGTCTCGCCCTGCGGGGCATGCTCCAACTGTGCAGGAGAGTTCGAGGCCGTGGACGTCACGTCTGAAGCGCGGGCCGTCATGCGTTGCGTGCAGGAGCTGCGCGGGCATTTCGGCAAGGGCATGATTGCCGACGTTCTTCATGGATCAAAGGCGGCGAAGGTGCGTGAGTTGGGACTTGACGAGGCGGCAAGCTACGGTTCCCTCGACACGTCCATCGCTGCCATCAAGGAAATCATAGAGCTCCTTGCGGCAGGTGAGCGCCTGACCATTTCAGAGGGTTCGTATCCGGTCGTGGGGCTGGGTCCGCGCGCCCGCGAGGTGGCCGAGGAGGGCTTCACGCTCTCCATGAAACGGGCATTGCGCAAGCGGGATGGCCGGCGGAGCAAGTCGCGTTCCCAGGCGGGAGGGGACGGTGCGTTTGGCGCATCGGGCGCCCTTCATGAATCCGAGGCGGACCTTGCGCTGTTCGAACGCTTGAGAGTTCTGCGCAAGCGTTTGGCCGACGAAGCAGCGGTGCCTCCGTACATCGTGTTCTCCGATGCGGCGTTGCACGACATGTGCGCGAGGCGTCCGGGTACGGAGGAGGAGTTTCTCGACGTCTCTGGGGTGGGCGCGACGAAGCTCGCCCGTTACGGCGAGGTATTTCTGGCTGAGATAGCATCCTACGGGCGAGGGGATGCCGAGGCCGTCTTAGGGAGTGCCGATTAGCCCGGCGGTGCATCGCCCCCTGAAGCAGGACGCCGTGCGCCTCGTCCCAACCGGCGCTTCCCTGGGAAGCCGTCGAACCGGTCGGCGCTCCCTGGGGGGTGTTCCTATAGTTTTGTCAAGTAGGCCTTGTGATTGTCTCGGCCGTCGTGGAACGGCTTTGGGGCGCGCGGGACTGCGGCCGCCTTGCGAACCGGCGAGCCTCGAACCTCCGGCTTGAG
>JAEZDJ010000082.1 GCA_023429565.1 Actinomycetes bacterium | reverse complement strand
TCTTTCGGAGGCCGGCATCGATTCCACCGTTGCCCTCGATGAAGACCCCGTCTCTGCCGTGGGTCGATCTGACGATGCGCGGGAGACGCTTGAAGCTTTTGGACGTCTGGGCCTCTTTGCTGGCGGTGACGCCATGGCATGGCGTGTGTGGTGTGGCGTGGGACGAAAAGGGCTTGCCGCGCGCCCCTGGGCGGAATTCCGAGCTTGGGCTGAAGGACATGGGTGGCGCATCGTTGAAGCTATGAGCCATATTCGCGAGCTTGCGGATGATGCGTTCGTGGGGGCTTCGGAATTGAAGATGCGCGCGGTGAGCGGAACGGTCCTCGTGCAAGGGCCTGCCTTGTGCGGCTTTTCGCTTGCGCGTGCGTGTAATCCGACTGAAAACGATACGTTTGCTCAGATGATGGGGGCGATCACGCCTGATCTCACTGCGGGGGATCTTTACGCTCGCGTGCGGGAGAACTGTCTGTCCCAGGCCTTTGAGCCCGATGCGGGCTTAGTGCGTGTCGGATCATTGAGGAAGCTGTGCGGACAGGTCCCACGCATCGTCATTGTGCTGGGAGCAGTTGAGGGCTTCATGCCTCAAACAAAGTGCTTCGAGGCCAATGGGGACGCGCAAGGTTTCCTTGATGCTCTTGGTGTTGAGCGCTGTGTGTTTGGCAACGCGTTGGGGAAGGCGGCCGAAAGGCTTGTTGTTTCCACCTTTCAGAAGACCACGGAGCGTATGGCCCGCGGTCTTGCCTTAGACATCAAACGCTGCAAAATGGAGCGTGGCGTTCGCATGGCAATGCTTGCCCGTACTCGGTTTGTCGATGATGCGGGCGATGCTGCGCCTGGAACGGTGGGCGGCGAACAATTCCTCTTGCAGCTTAGGCGCTTGTCGGGCAGAGCGTTGTTTCTCTAGTGTTTTGCGCCCTCGATGATGTCAAGAAGCTCCTGCTTGCTGTGCACGCCAACTTTCTGGTACACGTGCTGCAGGTGCGTGGTCACGGTGCCGCGTGAAAGGACGAGTTCTTCCTGAATGCGCACATTGCTGCGGCCTTTTGCAAACAGGGTCATGATCTCGGTTTCGCGGGGGGTGAGACGGTATTGGGCGGCGACAAGGCTGCAGCGATCTCTAAACGGTCTGGGATGAAAATCCGACCCCTCTTTTCGATCCGAGGATGGCGTGATGCCGGTCCTCGGATCTCCTGCCTTTTCTTTCTTGGAGGCCTTCTTCTCGTCGATGCTGGTGATGTCAATCATCTCGTCTTCGGGTAGAATGAACATGTATGAGCCAAGGGTGATGATGGTCACGACGAGCACGACGAGGCTCACCTGTTGCGGCGTGAAGATTCCCACCGACTGGATCACAGCAGTGGCCCCGACCTGGCCCATGGCAATTCCAAAAGTGACCATGCCCCAGCCGATTCCGAATACTACCAACGAAGAAAGCCGGTAGGTATAGGAAAGCTCTGCGAGCAGAAGCCAGATGAGCACATTGAAGCTGTTGTAGCTTACAAGCGCCACGGTGTTTTCAAGGAGTCCTGTGGTGGTGAAGACGGGCATCAACATGAAAAAAAATGCCATGGTGAACGTGACAAGGCGATACATGCTCAGGTAGTTGGGGCTTTCTGCGAGCATCCGATAGCTGAAAAGAACGACGAACATGACCAAGCAGCTGATGAGCATGCCTGGCTCGTAGAGACTTCCCACGGTGGTGTTGTTGATGTAGGCAAAGACTTGACGGGCGAAGCCGTCAGCCATCCCAACAACGCAGGCGCAGAGGCCGATTCGCCAGGTAAATCGTTTGATATTGACCGCGACCGGCTGTGCGCTTCGCTCGTAGCCAGGTTTCCATATCTTTTTTTCCACCAACAGAATGTAGCTGCTTGCCAGTGGCAGCACGAGCACGCATATCTTTCCCACGATTGGTGGGGCCACGACGCCGAGGGCATATATTGCTGCAGCGAGGAGGGTGGCGAAAGGCACCTCCAATCCTGTCTTTTCAGGGGATCGGTTACGGTATATCTCGCCGTAGCCTAAATCGATCACGCCCGAACCGAAACCGGTGAGCACCCCAGCGGCAATTTCGATCAGCAGGGGAGGAAGATCGAAAGCAAAAAGCACTAAAAGAAGAGCTGAACCGAGCGTGGTGCAGAGAGGGCCGATCCAGCGTCGCACCGCATGGGTCGCAAACTTGGTGAAGGCCTGGGGCTTAAGGGCGGCAGCGAACAGCGTGACGCAGAGGCTGATCGAGGATATGAGATACACCTCGTTGGGAATGGGCTCCCCGGTTGCAGTGAGTGTGGAGGTGCCGACGTTCAGAAACAATAAAAACACCCATGCACGCTGTAGGGTGTATCCGATGCTGCACAGGTTTATAAAATCACCGGGCGACAGCGCCTTGATGCGTTTGCTGGCCTGAGACCAATCGATTGCTCGATTCGGCACGCGATCCCCCCTCCCTCGGCAGATTCCCACGCGCTTGTCGGTTCCCCCCTGGCGCTATGGAAACAAGAAATCCCGCAACGATAATTCTACCAGACTTCAACGTGGGGGAACTTCAGGAGGGTTTCTGTAATGTGCTTTTGGTCAGGCAAGATGCAAATATCAAGCGTTTTATATGATGCCAAAAGCAACAGTTAGAAGCATTTGCATGAGGGAAAAAATACTCAACATGGGTATGGTTTCACTCAGCCTGAGCAGAGAGGGAGATGCGCTGATCGCTTGGGGTTGAGGGAAGGGGTCGATTGACGAGAAACGGAGAAGTGCGCCAATGCCTCCAAGGGGGTGGGGATATCTTTTGGCATGAGGCATCCCCAAAAGACTGGAAAAGAATGGGAAAGAAGGAGGAGGAATCTATGGGTAAGCTGACCATGTCGCGCCGTTCGTTCGCAAAGCTTTCCGCAATGACCGCAGCTTCTGTGATGATTGCGGAATCCGTTGCGCCTGCGGCGGCTTTGGCCGACGATCCGACGCCTGATGCGCATGCGGGCGAGATCAAGCGAATACGCTCCTGTTGCCGTGGTTGCGGCAAAATGGAGTGTGGTGTTTGGGTCACGGTGCAGAATGGGCGTGTCATCAAGACGGAGGGCGACCAATCGTCGTCTCAGTCTTCGGGGAACCATTGCGCGAAGGGGCAGGCCTCATTGCAGGCATGCTATCACCCTGCACGCATCTATCATCCGCTGAAGCGCACGAATCCTAAGGGTGAGGAACCGGGATGGGTCCGCATCAGTTGGGATGAAGCCCTTCAGACTGTGGGAGAAAAATTCAACGAAGCCATTGACAAGTATGGCGGGACTGCGTGCTTTGGCATGTGCGGCACCTCGCGACAATGGGTTTATGGCCCCTATGCATTCTTCAAATGGCTGTTCGACGGACCAAACGCTCGCGTAGCTTCCTCAATCTGCAAGGGGCCTCGCCGGCTGATGGGCTGGATGAGCTCGGTTGACGGCGCGCCTTGGTTCGCGCTTCGTGACGGTCCGCGCGTCTATGTGCAATGGGGCACCGCGCCCGAGAATTCCAACTATGATGATTCCTGCCGCAATATCGTCGATAAGATGACTGAAGCCGATGTGCATATCTGCATCGATCCCCGCCTGTCTGGCACCGGCAAAGAGGCCGATTACTGGCTTAACCTTCAGCCTGGTACGGATTTGGCACTGGCGCTGTGCTGGCAGAAGCTTGTCATAGATCATGATTTGGTAGATTGGGAGTTCGTCAAGCGTTGGACGAATGCGCCGATCCTGGTCGTTGACGACATGGAGCCCACGGGTGGCCG
>JAEZDJ010000078.1 GCA_023429565.1 Actinomycetes bacterium | reverse complement strand
GACGACGGGCGTGTGGATAGAGCATCCTTACAAGCCCATCATCTCCGATGCGTGGCTGCCTGATCCCTCGCGCTTTGCCGATCCGGCGGATCCTTCCTTCGACGCGTACTGGAATGAGGGAAACGAGGGCGGAAAGAAGTCGAACCCGGCAGGCCTGCCCAAGAACCCCGCCCTGTTCCCCGGTGGCGTGGAGGTCGTCCTGAAGGATGGCTCCACCATCAAGGCCGGGACAGTTTGGGAGGCATTCTCCGACAGTTTGGAGAAGTATACGCTGGATTATGTCGAGGAAGTCACCGAGGTTCCCGCGGAGAAGATCGAGGAGGCCGTGCGCGTCTACACCACACGCCTCAATCCACTTCATGGAAACGGCGGCATCCACTACCAGCTGGCCCCAGACCAGACCGGACATGCCGTGCAAAACACCCGTGCGCTGCAGCTCATCGCCTGTATCACCGGAAATTCCGACGAGCCTGCCGGCAATCGCGGGTCGTCAAAAGCTCAGGTTGACGGCTGCTGTGGCCGCGCCAACATGTTGAAGACCGATCACGAGCCGCGTGACTGGGGCCTCGACGTGGGCACCATGCAGTTGGGCGACACGCCGCGTGACCTGAGTGTCGAGCAGCAGATCCCGCTGATTCAGAACTTCGTGCAGTATCTCATCGACGAGAAGTCTCCCCTGGCCGAGCGTTATGGCGGTCACGTTCCCAGCAATGAAGAGGCCCGTTGGATCGCCGAACGCAAGGGAGGAGCCTATAAGTCGAGCCGTGCCTGGCCGGCTCTCAAAACCTCCTTTCAGAGCAATGAGAAGCAGATATCGGCCGATCGCTTCCCGCTGCTGCGCTATTGGAACCGTTGGGCTGATTCGGCGACCATCTGGGACTCGATCAATGAGATCGACACGCCTTATCAGATACACGGCGGGGTGTGCATGTCCGGTGACTTCATGAACGAGTCGAACCTCCTGGAAGCTTGGGAGGCCATGACTCGCCTCGACTTTTTCATGGATTTCAACCTGTGGTCGTGCCCCAACAACGGCTGCGCCGACATCGTCATTCCGGTGCTGCATTGGCTCGAGGTCAACACGGGGCGCGTTTCCCAGGGTGCCGGCGGCATCTTTGGAGCGGGACAGCGCTGCGTTGAGCCGGTGGGAGACTGCATCTATGACCCTGTTGGCGTGATCTGCCTGTATAAAGCCATGGGCGTCGTCTGGAACAATCGCGATCCCGAATACGACGAGTGGAACAACCTGGACTACAACGATTTCGTCCAGATGGGCGGACCGGTCACCTATGAGGAACAGGAATATCGCGTTCTCAAGGACGCCACCGACTGGTGGAAGATCGAAGAATACCCCGACGGTCCCGATTTCCCGCAGTATGCTGCAAAATTCCAGGAAGAGGGATGGTTCGACTGCCGCAAATGGCATCCTGAGCGTTGGGGAACCTATCGTCGCTGGGAGATGGGCTATCGCCGTCAGCAGGGTGGCTACAACCTGTATTCCGCCGTCGACGAGAAGTGCGGGTTCATGACGCCAACGGCAAAGGTCGAGATATGGTCGACCATCGCCGAGACCTATATCCCCGACGGCGCCGCGACGTTCGCTTCGACAAACGTCGTCAACCCCGACATTCCCGACATCGACAAATTCCCCCACTGGGTTGAGCCCAAGAACTCGAAGGTGTCCAATCCCGAATATTTCGACGCCTCTCTTGCCGATCAGATCAAGACGACCGATGCCTACATAAACGATAACTATCATGGGGACCATCTGGTCGAAGAGTACAGGGAAAACCTGTTGGAACATCCCGACAACGCCTTCATCATGACGACGGGGTCGCGCCAGCCGGTGTACTTCCATTCGGAGCATCGCCAGCTGCCCTGGTGCCGCGAGCTGTGGCCGAGTCCGCGTTTGGAGATCAATCCCAACGATGCGGCGCGCATGGGCCTCGAACAGGGCCAGTGGGTGTGGGTGCGCAGTCCCTGGGGCGCCATCCGCGAGGTCGTCGATCTGTACTATGGAATCAAGGAAGGCACCGTCAACGCGAACCATGCCTGGTGGTATCCGGAGATCGACACCGCATCGCACGGATTCGAACTGGTGAACATCAACTGCACCATGGACAAGTACGCCCAGTGCTGGATATGTGGCGCGTCCCAGTTGCGCGGCGTGCCGGTGCTCGTTTATCCGGCCACGGCAGAAAACAGTCCCCATGGCAATCCTGTGCCCTGCGATCCGGACGGCAATCCCGTCATCACCAACGCCAACGACGAGCGCCTGAAGGAATGGTTGTCCAACGATCACCGTCTGGACGATTCCAAGGTGGAGCTCACCTTTGCGAACAGTTCGGCCAAGGGTCTTCAGACCGGCAAAAGCCTGATCAAGGAATAGGAAGGAGGTACGTATCATGGCAAACTACGCAATCGTAACAGATCTGAACCGGTGTACTGGTTGCTTGGCCTGCACCGTTGCATGCAAGGCCATCAATGGCGTGGACGTCGGGTCTTTTTGGATCAAGACGCTCCGCGTCGGTCCGCACCCCGTCGAAGGGGGCTCGGGAACTTATCCGGATGTCGAGATGTACTTCCTCCCCGTCCAGTGTCAGCATTGCGAGAATCCCGAATGCGTCATCGTGTGCCCGACTGAGGCGTCTCATATTCGAGAGGACGGCACCGTCCAGATTGACAAGTCAAAGTGCATCGGCTGCCAGTTCTGCGCGATGGCCTGCCCTTACGGCGTGCGTTATTTGAACAAGGAAGAACGTGTCGTGGAAAAGTGCACGTTGTGCGAACAGCGCGTCTCCCAGGGCGAGCTTCCTCAGTGCGTTGCCCAGTGCGGCGCACGGGCCCGTTTCTTCGGCGATTTGGACGAAGGGGTCGAGAATTTTGAAGGTCCTGCTCATCCCGATAGTCCTGGCTGCCAGTACGAAGAGATGACAGCCACTCGCGTCAAGCTCAAGGACTATGTTGAGCCATACACAGAAAACGATATTCACCATCTCGTGGATGCGGGCAACAAGCCCAAGCTCATGTATCTGATGCGTGAAGGCCGAAAGTGGAGGGAGTAGACTATGCATCCTGAATGGCCCCTTATCCTCTTCACCTTCTTCCTCTGCGTCGCGGGCGGCACCTTGGGTGCCCAAGGTGCCCTCACCGTTGCGGGCAAGGGAAAGAAGATGCAGATCGTGTCCCTCGTCACCGCTTTCGCCGCCCTTGCGGTCGGCGGCCTGTCGGTGTTCCTGCATCTGCAGCATTGGGAGCGCATCTTCAATGGCTTTGGACACATCACGTCAGGCATCACGCTCGAGTTCATCGGATGCATCCTGTTCGTGGTTGTGCTGGCAATTTATTTCCTGATGATGCGTCGTTCCGAGAGCGGCATGGCACCGCGGTGGTGCGGCATTCTGGCCATCGTCATGGGGCTGGCGCTGCCGGCAGTGACAGGTGCCAGCTATCTCATGCCCGCCCTCCCTTCGTGGGACACTCCCTTCTTGGTGATTTACTATCTGGTGAACACCGTCTTCATGGGAGGGCTGATCGCGCTTGTCATCGCGGGGTTGACCGGAACCGACGATGCCAAGGACATCGGCGTCAAGCTGGCGCTCGTGGGCGGCGTCCTCCAGCTGGTGGCCGTCTTGGCCTACGCCCTTGTCATCAACGGATCGGGTGCGCTGTACTCGGCGGATATCTCCTACTATTTTGACCCGACCTTGCCTGACGTCGCGATGGTCGATCGCGAGGCGGTTGTGGGAGGCGTTCTTGCCGGCAGCCAGGCTCCGATGTTTTGGCTGGGCGTCATTCTTGTCGGCATCGTGGGGGCGCTCGCGCTCACGTGGCTTGCCAAGAAGCAGGACGGGGGCAAGAAGCTCGCCGCCTTTGCTGGCGGGGCTCTCGCCTGCGTCGTTGTGGGGAGCATCTGCTGGCGCGTCATCTTGTACGTGGTGGCCATCAGCGTGTTTGCCTTGTACTGAGAACCGCGACGTGCGTCCTGCTCGTGGGGCGCACGGCCGGGGATGTGGGGAAGAGGAGGGTGTGTCGGTCGAGGCTCTGGTCGGCTTTGGCTGAGGATGACCGGTCCGTCCACGTGACGGATTCGACGCCCTTCGAGAACGCACGATGGACGGGGCTTTGCCGCCCTGTGCTCCGCTGTCGCAACGAATGGCGAAGCCCCGTCCTCCTGGCCCTTTGCCTCGCAATGCGGCAGAGGGCCCGGTGCTGCGGCCTGCTGCGGCGCCCCATTTCGATGCGCTTGACTCTGGGCGTGTCGCCATGGGGCGCCGAAGCAGACCTATGTGAACCACATGGGCAAGCTTTTCCTGAAGGAGGAAACATGCACGAAGAGGTGGAGGAGCAACGTCCTGCCGATCCAAAGAAACCCAAGGCTCCCAAAGGCGTGTCGCGGCGCACTTTGTTCATCGGCGTGGGTGGAACGGCGGCGCTGCTTGGTTTGGGGGCTTTGCGCTACGTTGGGCACACCCCGCTTCGGCGGCCCCCGGGAGGGCAGGACGAAGCGAGCTTGGTGTCGGCCTGCATACGGTGTGAAAAATGCTACGAGGCCTGCCCGCGCAAGGTCATCGTTCCAGCACATATAGAGGATGGCCTGCTGGGAATGCGGTCTCCCGCATTGAACTTCGATGACGGCTACTGTGATTTCTGTCTTGAGGAGAATGGCGGCAACCCGCTGTGCGTGTTCGTCTGTCCGACCGAGGCGCTCAAGCTTCCGGTTGATGCCACGCCACGGAACGTTTTGATCGGCCTGGCGGTCATCGACGAGAAGACCTGTCTGGCCTATCGCGACACCGGGTGCCGCTACTGCTACGACGCCTGCCCGTATGAAGCCCTTGGATTGACCGAGGGGGAGAAGAATCAGCGCCCTTATGTCATTGCGGATCGCTGCAACGGCTGTGGGGCCTGTGAAAGCGTGTGCGTGTCGCTCAAGGCGGGAGCCATCGTGGCGGGAGCGACGGAACGCGCCATCGTGGTCAAGCCACTCGAGACATTGGGATAAGGAGGTGCATCAATGAATTCAAACAAGCTGCGCACCATCGTTGCCGCGACGGTCTTCATCGTGCTGTCTGTTGGGTTGATTGCCGGTGTCCGGATGGGCACCCTTTCGGGGTTTGGGTGGGACACGTTTTCCGCCCTGTGTCCCTTGGGCGCTCTGGCCACCATGATAGCGGCCAAGACGGTCGTTCCTCGGGCTGTCATCTCCATCGTCATCATGGGAGTGCTCGTGTTTCTGGTTGGCCGCGCATTCTGTGGGTGGCTGTGTCCCATCCCGCTGCTCGAACGGCTTCGCTCGTTTTTCCGGTCTCCCAAGAAGCGCAAGGAACTTGCCGAGGCTCGCCGTGACGAGATGCTTGCCATTGCCGAAGGTGAGATGTGCCAGGGGCACGGTTGCGCGGATTGCAGCTCGTGTGCCGAAAAGCGCACGAAACTGGATTCCCGTCACTATGTGCTCGGAGGGGCCCTGCTCTCGACGGCCATCTTTGGGTTCCCCGTGTTTTGCCTGGTGTGTCCCGTCGGCCTGACGTTTGCGACCGTGCTGGTGGTCTGGCGCCTGTTTGCCGCGGGAGATATGACCTGGTCGGTCATTCTCATCCCGCTGCTGTTGGTGGTGGAGCTGGTTTTTCTGCGCAAGTGGTGCACGCGGTTCTGCCCTCTGGCCGGCCTTATGAACGTGGTCTCTCGGTTCAGCAAGACGTTCCGTCCCGTCATCGACGACGATGCCTGTCTGGAAACAGGAAAGGGAACGGCCTGCAGTCGCTGTGCGGTGGTGTGCGATGCCGACATCAATCTGAGGCATCCTGACTTCGGAGAGCGGACGCTTGCCGATTGCACCCGTTGCCGTGCCTGTGTGGAGGCATGTCCCGTCAATGCCATCTCCATGCCGTTCCTTGCGAAGAACAAGGGCTCGATGACGGGGACGACCGTCATCGAGTTGACCGACACCGTGGACAAGGCGGGGGAATGACATGCCGGCGAACCATGCTGTCCTCGGTGTTTTCGAGGGGATGGAAAGCAGGTCCGTCACGGTGCGCCAGACCCGTTGCGCCAAGGTCCGCAACCGCAACGTCGCCTGTCTGAAATGTGCTGTCGCCTGCACCTCCGGCTGTATCAGCCTCCGCGACGGCGAGTTGGTGATAGACGCCGATCGGTGCGTTGGCTGTGGAACCTGCGCGACCGTATGCCCAACCTGTGCGCTCGAGTCGCATGATCCCAGCGATTCCGAGCTGTTGAGCGCCTGCTTGAAGGGCGTGCGCGACGGAGAGGCCGTGATTGCCTGCGAGCAGCTGCGCCGGGCGGCAGACGGGTGCCTTGACGAATCTCGCGTGGCGGGGGTGGTGTGCCTTGGGCGCGTCGAGGAATCCTTGGTTGTCGGCCTGGTGTCCCGTGGGGTGAAAAAGGTGCGTCTGGCCTGTGGAGATTGCACGCGGTGCCAGCAGGCTCATGGTCTTGAGACGGCGAAGCTTGTGGCGGAAACCTCTCGCACGCTTCTGGCGGCATGGGGCAGCGACGCGCTGATAGAGGTGGGCGAGGGCGTGCCTGCCTGCGTGCTGGCGGAAGGTGTGGAGAGAGGGGAGTCCTCCAATGCCGTCAAGTCGTACTTCGCCGTGCTCCGTGGCAATGAGCCCGTCACGGGAATGCGGGAGCGCCTTGGCGTTCAAGGGGGCACCGCACACCGATGCGCCCTGTCCGACACCCGTGCGGGCGATGGGATGCCGGCCGGTTTCCGCAAGCGCGGAGGTGGCCCGTCTGTGCGTGACCGCTCTCTGCTGTCCGTCATGGAGGACGGCACGCTCCCTCATTTTCTTCCGGATCGTCGGGAGAAAATGCTCGCGAATCTGTCGACTCTCGGAAAGCCGGAGGTCAAGAGCTTGTCGACTCGCCTGTGGGGCTGTGTGGTCATCGACGGGAGGAAGTGTTCGTCCTGCCGCATGTGCGCCACCTTTTGCCCGACGGGGGCCTTGCGAAAATTCGATCACGATGACGGGACGTTCGGCATCGACCACTGCCCGGCCGATTGCGTCAAATGCGGCAGTTGCCGGGATGTCTGCAAAGAGGGGGCCATCGTCCTGCGTGACGAAGTGGATCCGACATCCTTGATGGAGGGTTCCGTGCATCACTATCGCATGAGCCCACGGCCGGTGCAGCTTGGGAATGCGCAACAGATTCTCAACACCATGCGCCAGCGCATACAGGCCGACATCTTCGAGCGGTAGGAACCTGCTCCCTCGCTTCGTTCTCGTCGAGAAAATGGGGGCTGTGCGGCTTCAGCCGTCGGTTCCCGGGCGGCAGGGGAGAATATCTTGCCGCCCGGCAAGACAGAGAGCCGGGGACCGTTGGCGATTCCCGGCTCTCTGCTTGGAGGGCTTTGTTGGTGTCCCTGTGGGGACGACGGCCTGGCGGCGCTATGCCAACACGACGATAGCGGCAGGGTCCTTGATGCGCAGAGCCGCTGTCTCCATGATGCGGAAGTGATGGTTGAAGTCCACCAGCTCGGCATATCCGACGGAGAGGTCGAGGCCCAGGGCAAGGTCGAGATATTCCGGTTCTGTGGTCGCCACCACGGCTTTACCGGTTCCCAAAACGCTGGTCATGTACACGTTGTCGCCGATGATCTTCTTGATGCGATCGATTTCCAGCAGGCCGGTGTTCGGCTGCAGGCGCTGAAGGTCGAGGAAGAGATCGGGTGACACGATGAGGACATGACGCCCGAGGTATCCCGTTTTCTCAAGTTGTCCTACGGCTCCCGCGACATCCGCGAACGCGTTCTCGCCCTTGCTCCAGTCACCCCGTTTCAGCTTGGTCGACCCCTTGACGGTGAGGAGTCCTGCAGAGCCGAGGGTGGCGTTGCCGTTCAGCACGAGATCGTCTTCGCGGCGGGCGGCCTTCTTCGCGGCGGCGACGGCGGGGGCCATGTCGACGGGAATGCCCGTCTGGGCAGCCAGTTCAAGGTCACGTCCGAGCAGGGTGAAGTCTTCAAAGAAAAGCGGCAGCTCGAGCTGGGTGCGACCGACTATGCGACCGATGCCGTCTTCGAGCACCTCTTCCTTGCCCACGCCGTCGACGGCGACGGTGGTGGCGCCAACGCCCAAGGGGCCAAACACCTTGAGGAAGCGGCGGCAGGTCAGGTGCCTGCGAGCCGTTCCGATGACGGCATCGTCAATGCGAGTCCATAGCTCGGCCGGCAGATCGGCTGATTCGCGTGCGAGATAATCCATGACGTGCTCCTTTCGAAAAAGACGAGACGGTGGATGTTCCGCCTGCTCTTCTGTGTGCGACGAATGCCTCACGTGAAGCGGCATCTCGTGATGGTGAAGCAATGTCCTCCATCACGAGATGCGACGAGGGCGATGCCTTGCCGGGAAGGCTGATTCCGGGACCAGGGCATCGCGATCCGCGATGTGTGGCTAGGACAAGTCTCCCACGGTCGGTGCGGAGGCAGGCTCAGAGGGAGCGGGGGCTATCTGCCCGTCGGTCTTGATGCCGAGGTCTTCCAGCATTTCCTTGACCTCTCCCTGGCCATCCAGGAAGAATTCCGTTTCCTTGGGGTCCAGGTGGCGCATCAGGGTAATGAGTTCTCCCATATGGGCCTTTTCCTCATCGCGAATGTCGGCGAGAACAGCCTTGGCGGCCGGATCATCCGTTGCGAGATAGTGCGATTCGTACAGATAGATGGCCTCAAGCTCGCCGGCGATGTCCAAGCGCAGGGCTTGCATGAGCTCAGCGTTTGTCATCTTGCGGTCGACATTGCCAGCAAACGGGTTTGCGAAACTGGGCATGACGTCCCTCTCCTTCTTCTCTCATCTGCTTGCCTGCATCGTTGCCGTCAGGTAAAAAACGGTGTGACCAGCCAAGCAACGGTCTGTTGCATCTCCGTCATCATACCGCGAATGCTACCTGATTATTGTTACAGTATGGTATTAACGATATAAATTATCAATAAGTTGATGAACTATTCGTTCGTTCCCTCTTTGACTATCAACACAGGCACATCGGCCTCGCGCAAAACATAGCTGCTCACGCTGCCGATGATGCCGCGGATTGCTCCAAGTCCGCGTGAGCCCATGACCACCAGGTCGCAGTCATGCTCTGCCGCATAGGTGACAATCTGCTCTCCCGGGACCGTTTCTTCCAGAAGTTCGACGGTTATTTTGTTCATGAGATCCTTGAGCTTGCCGTCGATCTGGCGATGCAGCTTCTTGTCGGCGTCGTCGACCGCTTCGTCATACAGCGTGTGGAGTTCGTCTGACGTGACGGAATCCCGCCGCCGTCCAGCAGCCTCAAGCTTTGCGATGACCAGCTTTTCCGTGTCGAGAATCTGAACGATGACGAGAGCTGCGCCGGGATCGTCTTTGGCGAATCGTATCGCCTCATCGAGCGCTGCATGTGCCGATGCCGACCCATCGAACGGCACCATGATGTTGTCGTAGAGCATGCTGGTCTCCTGTCTTCGTGTGGCCACGTCCTTCGGCCTCCCGGCGGAAGCGACCCCACCTTGCATTTCTGCACGGCTTTGGCCGCCGTGGTCATAGTATACCGGTCTCTTTGGTGGCGGGGTCGATTGTTCCGAAGATGCGACCGCTTCTCGGAGGGGAGGAGCGTCTGACGGTGAAGGGCTTGGCTGAGAAAGGCCCGCACGGGACAGGGCGTCATGGTGGGGGTTATAGGCAAGAATGTGTGTCCATTTTGAAGCCATCACACCTGGTAGTCCTTCGAAAAAGAGTGCGTTAAAAGTCAAAGCGGTTTTCAACAGGTCGGCAAGAATGTGTGTCCGATTCTGGCTT
>JAEZDJ010000016.1 GCA_023429565.1 Actinomycetes bacterium | reverse complement strand
GTGGCGAGCGGCGTCGGCGGTGCCGTGGGCATTGCCGTGCTCTCACAGGTGCTTCCCGCCGTCATCATGAAAGCCTACGCCATCATTTACTTCGTGCCTTCGATGCCCTTTCCGCTTCCCATCGACTGGCCCCTTGCCTTCCTCGCGTTCGGCTTGGGCGTTGGGGTCACTCTCGTTGCCACGTGGGGGGCTGTCTGGGCTGCCTTGCGCGAGCGTCCTGCCGCTCTCATGCTGCCTCGTGCCCCCAAGGCGGGCAAGTGGATACTCCTTGAAAGGCTCACCCCGGTGTGGCGTCGCCTTTCGTTCTCGTGGAAGGTGACGTTCCGCAACCTCTTCCGCTACAAGCGGCGGTTCATCATGACCGTCATCGGCATTGCGGGCTGCACGGCCCTCCTGCTGACGGGGCTCGGGCTGTCGGATGCCATCAACGACATCATTGACAAGCAATTCGGCGACATCACGAAATACAACACGACGATCACGGTCGACGACCGGGCTGCCGAGGGAGGCGGAGAAGCTTCCGGCGAGCATCGTCCGGAGTTCGATGCCGTCATGGATGAGGGCGCGTGGGTTGAGGCGCATGCCTCCGCCTCGGTCGAGAACCTGCTTGTGGGGGGACCAGGGGAATCCGATGTCCAAGTTGACCTCGTTGTCCCCGAGGACCCATCCGGCTTCGGGGCGTTCTTCAGCCTGCGCACCCGTGTGGGGCATGACGACGTGGAGCTGTCCGACGACGGGCTCGTCCTCACAGAAAAGCTCGCGAATGAGCTTGGCGTGGGCGTGGGGGACGAGATCGAGCTCACCGAGCAGGATTCCACGGGAAATGCCACGAACACGAGCTATTGGGCAACGGTGACGGGCATCGTGGAAAACTACATCTACCATTACGTGTTCATGGGGCCGGCTTTGTATGAGCAGCTGTTCGGCGAGGCTCCGGTTTACGGCACGGAATATGCCATCGTCACCTCGGACGGAGCCGAGCGCGCGCAGTTTGGGGAGGCCCTGCGCGCCGTGGACGGCGTGAAGACCATCACGTACAACGACGAGGCCATCGATTCGTATCGCGACATGCTGTCAAGCGTGAACATGATCGTGGTCGTGTTGGTGGTGGCAGCCGCCGCTCTCGCATTCATCGTGCTGTACAATCTCACGAACATCAACATCACCGAGCGCATGCGCGAGATTGCCACGCTCAAGGTCCTCGGTTTCACCCGAAGGGAGATGAACGCCTACATCTTCCGGGAAACGTTTCTCCTTGCCGCCATCGGGTGTGTGGTCGGCCTGGTTATAGGCGTATGGATGGAGGGCTTCATCGTCGTGACGGCCGAGGTGGATCAAATGATGTTCGGGAGGGACATCCACCCGGCGAGTTTCGTGATCGCGTTCGCGCTCACCATGGTGTTCACCGCTGTGGTCATGTTCGCCATGCGGGGCAAGCTGGCCAAGATAGACATGGTGGAAAGTCTCAAGTCAAACGAATAGGACAGGCTGGGAGGCGGCGGTCGGCCTGCCCTGGAACGTCCCCAGGGGCAGGGTCGAACGGGCCTGTTTCTTCTTGATCCCTTTCTGTGTGAGTGCGGCGCCAAATGGCCCGAAAATCAAGGAAACGCCAGATTGAAGCGGCAAGTCATACCGGAGGTATTACAACATTGCCGTTATTTAAGTGATTCTAGGGGATGCGTTGACGGCGTCGGCGGGGCTACAGTATTCGGCAACGGATCTCTTTTCGGCTTGTCAGGTTCAGCCTGCTGTCCACGGGACGGCAGGCTGCCTTTATGGGTCGAGGTGCATGAGGTCTGGCTGACATTGGGATGACGGGCGTTCATGCACGGCGTTCCAGGGAACTCCCGTCAACGAGAAAGGATCTCCGACATGTGTTTCAGACCAGCAGCCGTCGATCTTGAGAAGAAATGCCCCAAATGCGGGGCTACGGTCAAGCCGACGGATTCGGTATGTCCTCAGTGTGGGGCCGAGGTTCCCAAGGGGCCGAGCATGCCGGGCATGCCCGGAGCTCCCGGTGCCCCAGGAGCCCCAGGTGCTCCGGGAGCCCCAAAGGCCCCGGGAGCCCCCGGAGCACCGAAGGCTCCCGGCGCGCCCGGGGCTCCGGGCGGCAAATAACGCCGACGGGCATCGGGGCGCAGAACAGCAGGGAGAAGTCCCGGTTCCACGTTCGGGACCGGGACTTTTGCGTGGCTTGTCCGGCCGTCGAGGGTCCGCCTGCGAGGAAGCCGGGAAAAGTGGTACGTGCAGTATGAGGACTCAGTTGGAAATAAGCCTGACGGTATAATGCGCGGCGGGCGGCGGTGCCCTATAGTGCATCGCGTGCTGCACGACATGCCCCCGTGCGGGGTCTGGCGGTCGAACCCCCTGAATAGGCCGTTCAGATGACAGCATCCCGAAAGGATTCGCTGTCAGCATATCGTGCGGCTTCTTGCCGGCGGCCGCAACCGTGATGGTCATCCAGGGGAATCCTTAAGAAGTCCGAGGGCCCGCGATAGATGTCGAGCTCTCCGCTGGAGCCTCGTTTGAGATATTGCGGGTATCTGTCGCCGCGGCGGAAGATCTGCGCTACAATTGGCAATTGATGAGTGAACAAGGAGGGGGTCGCCGTCATGTGCCATCCATGCATGTGACGCGGCTGGCGTCGTGAGCCAAGAGGGGTCGGGATGTGCTCCTCGCATGGTTCAGCGATCGGTTTGGGGGCCGGGCAGCATGAGTGCTGCGCCGCGACGTTTCCCTCTCCTCCCGGCGTCAGACGACGCAACGCCCGTATGAAGGAGACGCAGGCAAGATGAAAGTCACGCAGAAGAAGCTCGACGACGGCAGGGTCGCCCTCAGCGCCGCGGCGTCGACGGCAGAAGTGAGCAATGCGCTCAACCAGGCACATTTCATGTTTGCTCAGCAGATGGGCTTACGCCCCGAGCAAGGAAAGACCGTTGCTCAGGTTGCAGAGGAGCGCATGGGGGTCAAGGACCTCGATTCCGTCGTCCAGGGCCAGGCGCTTGAGTATCTGGTTCCCTTCGCCATTGACAAAACGGGCATCATGCCTGCTTTTCCTCCTGAGCCGCAGCCTAAATCCCAACTGCGCCGCGGTCAGACATTTCAATTCGAGATGACGCTCACGCCCAAGCCAACCTACGAACTTTCCTCTTATGAGCCTGTCGAGATTACGATTGCCCCCATGGTGGTGGAAGACGCTGAGGTCGACGCGCAGATCGCGCAGATTGCCCAACGCTACATCGAATACGTCGCCGACGATCCTCGTCCGGTTGGGAAGGGCGACAGCTGTCTGCTTGCCCTCGAATCCTACGAGAACGGCGAGAAGCTTCCTGGGCTGACGACGGAAGCGCGCACCTACACGACTGGCGCCGGCTTCATGCCTGACGGGTTTGACGATAACATCATCGGCATGAATGTGGGGGAAACGAAGACCTTTACCTTCGAAGGCCCGGGCGTCGACGACGAGGGCAATGAGGTTTCGGAGGTCATCACCTGCACCGCCACGGTGAAGGAGATACAGAAGGAAGTGGTTCCCACCATCGATGACGAATGGGTGAAGAAGTACATGCCCATGTATCGCGATGCCGCGGCCATGCGTGAGGGCATTTACGAAAACCTTCGAAAGCAGCGCAGCGGCGAATATGAGGAGTACAAGCGCAACCTTGCTGCGAGCGAGCTCGCCAAGCGCTTCAGCGGCCATATTGCCGACGAGGTGTATGAGGCCATGTCTCGCAACTTGATGAACAATCTGCGCCAACAGGTTGCGCAGCAGAACATGAAGTTCGAGGACTTTATCCAACAGCAGGGCGGCGAGCAGCAGTTCAACATGATGATGATGATGCAGACCCGCCAGATGCTCGTGCAAGGCTACGCGCTGGACGCTCTGTTCAATCACCAGAAGCTTGCCGTTGGCGACGAGGACGTGGATGAGGCCTGCCGGTCAATGAATCCCCAGAACCCCAAGGGAGTTCGACAGCAGATGGAAGAAACGGGCCGCGGCTTTGCCCTGCGTGAGGCGGCTGAGCGCATCAAAGCCAGCACGTGGCTTGTCGACCACGCCAAGATAACCGTCCGTGAGCCGAAAGCGGATCAGGCGCAGCAGTCCGAGAAGTGACGGCCCGTCACGGCGACGCCGCCCGTTGATCCGATGGAATTTGATCGAGAGCCGACCCTCAGGGCCGGCTCTCGGTGTTTCTGGCGTGTTTGTTGGGGAATGCGGTGCATTGCTGAAGACGGCTTTCCCATCCAAAAGCCTACATGAAAACGATAGTGACATCCTTGCGGGCGATCTCTTGATCTTTATCGAGATATGCTTTTCCTCCGCCCATCTGGGTTCCCTGCATGTCGTACGACATGCATATACCCATGTATGCTTTCGCGTGCTCGCGTCCATCCTTGGCGCTGTCCGCAGAAAGAATGTATGCGTTTGATTTTTCATCGGCGAGGAACTGTTCCTCGAGATCTTTCTTGGCGGTTTCAAAATCAAGGGTAGCATTCTCATCAATGAATGCTTTAAATTTTTCTTCTCCCCTGATGGTGACGTTCACCTCCATGATATGTTCCTTTCACTGAATTCGCCAGCTTACGCCATGAGCGTCTTTTTCTGGACGTGCATGGCGTAAGGAGAGCTTCGGGCGAACCTTTTGTCATGCATGGCTTCCGTTCAATTGGCAGACACGCATCGGGCTTCTGTCAGACGGGTTCTAGTCGCTCGTAGTGTAAAGAGCCCAGCGCGTTTTGCCATCCATCTTCTTTGCGAGTTCTTCTGTCTCGCCGTAATACATGCACCAGGCCTGACATGCTTGAACGCAAGAGGGTATCTTCCCTTGTGCCGTGCGTGTCTTGCATAAGGTGCAAGCTTTGGTGATCGTGGGGTTGTAGACCCACTCGTAGGGAGTGTCGGCATCGATGTCCGTCTCGTAGCGGTAGGGTCCCACCTCGGTAAGCTTGATGCCGAACTCGCCGTGGGTCAAGCCGAGCTCATTGCGGCAGGCGACCTCGCAGGAATGGCAGCCAGTGCAATATTCGTAGTTGATTAGAATGCCTTTCACGCTCGCTCCTTCTAGTTGATGACCGTTACGACGGGCTCTTCGACGGGATCGTATGGCTTGCCGGGCGTATAACGTGCAAAATCGCCCCTTTCAGCTATGATCTCATGGGGCATGACGTCGCCTTCCTTGCAGGGGTATATTTTGCAAAGCATGCTCTTGATGGCGCTACCGATGCCGCCTTGGCCGGTGCGGAATGCCTCGGTCATGTTGTTGAGGTTGGAATCATAGGTTCCATAGAAATTGGGTTCGGCTCCGCTCTGTTCGGGAAACCACCAACCATGCTCGGCGTGCACTCGTCCGGGCATCACTTCAATGGTCTTTTTCACCTTCTGCCTGAACCGAGCTCCCCGGCTGTTTTCGACCCATATCCACTCCCCGTCCCTCACCCCGTATTTCTGGCAGTCTTCGGGACTTACCATGATGAGCGGGTCGGGATGGAATTCGCGCATGGTGGGAAGCTGCCGATGCTCGGAGTGAAAGAATTCGAAGGATCGGCCTCCGCCGGATAAAATTATAGGGAATTCTTTATAGGTCTCGGGTGTTGAGAGAGGGCTCTCGGGCGGCTCGATATGATAGGGCAGAGGATCGACTCCCCAGTGGTCATAGCCGAATGACCAGAGTTCAATTCGACCAGTTGGCGTATTGAATCCAGGCTGTCCATCGGGTCGAAGCATGCCTTTCTGGTATTTGTGATACGTGGCATCCCAGTCCCAATAGGCTGTGCCGTTGCAACTCTTGTCGCTGGGATTCTCTACCGTTTCTTCCCAGGTCCGGCTGTATTCGGTGCCGTTTGGGCTCAACTGGTCAGTGAGATACCAAGTGCACCAGTCCTTGTCTGTGTCCCAGGGCCAGTGTTCAGGCTTAATCCTCTTGCCAAGCTCAAGGCATATTTGTTCGTCGGATTTTGCTTCATAGAAATCGGCGACTTTGACCATGGTGCGCACTGGCGTCCACCAAGTACGGCAGCTGTTGCGTTCGCAGCTCATGGCAACGGGTAACACGATATCAGCCAACGCTTGGGCTGTTGGAGTCATAAAAGGATCGGCCACCACAATGAACGGCACTCTCATGAGCGCAGCGCGGGTGCGAGCAGGATCCATGGAAGCGCAAGCGAGTGCATTGGAGCTTTGTATCCAGAACATCTTGATTGGGTAAGGCTCATCGGTCTCGCAGGCGGAGAGGATGGCGTCTGAATCGGCGCAAGACACGATGTTCGATTCGTTGATGCCCGACGTGGTGGGTATGAGCTTCTTGGCATATATGTCGGGATCTATATATTCGTCTCCCAGCCCGTAGCGCTTTTCGATGAGGAATGCACAACGATACAGCGCATTGCCTCCGGGATTGTCGATATTTCCGGTGATGGCCATGATGTCGGCTACGGCTTCGGTGACTCCCAGAGCCGCTATCTGCTGCTCGAATGCCAGGCCCCATTGACAGGCGCAGCTGGATGACGTGGCGATGAGGCGTGCTGCACCGCGAAGCGTCTCAGGCTCCACTCCGCAAATCTCGCTTGCCCATTCGGGGGTTTTGTCAACGACACGTTCTGCCAAGGCATCGAAGCCATATGTCCACATATCTACGAACTCATGGTCGTAGATGCCTTCGTCAATGATGACGTTCAGCAGAGCCATGGCTGCAACGGCGTCGGTTCCGGGCCGGACTGGCAGCCAATATGCAGCGCGTGCGCCCCACCAGGTAAGACGTGGGTCGACTGAGATGATTTTTGATCCCATCTGTACGCATTGGACGAGCCAATGACCAAGAAAGCCGTCCGCATTTGACTTTATTGGTTCATTTCCCCAGACCAGAATAACACCGGGTGTTTTCCACTCAGGATTAGAATAACGGTCCCAATGCGCTTGGGATGCATCCACAATGATCATGTCGCCGTACTTCGCCGATGTGCCGATCATGCGAGGCAGGTAACAGGCGAATCCGGTGAAGCCAAAGGTCGACACGTTTGGGGTTTCCATGCAGGCGGAGGCGAAATAGGGAACTTGCCAACCAATGTTGCGCCCTGTGCCATGCACGACCACGATAGACTGTGATCCATAGTTCTCCTTGATCTCGAGCACCTTTTCCGTGATTTCATCGTAGGCTTCGTCCCAGCTGATTCGTTCCCACCGATCTTCTCCTCGTTCCCCCGTGCGCCGCAGAGGATACTTCAGGCGATCAGGATGGTTCACTGCATCAGGCATGGAAAGGCAGCGCATGCACAGCTTGCCATTTGCGACCGCGTTCAGTGGATCTCCCTCAACTTTGATGAGCTTGCTGTCTTTTGTGTACAGCAGCACTCCGCAGCCCATATGGCATCCCGGAGGCGACCAGTGCGTCGTTCTGGTGACGGTGAAGTCTCCCTCTTGCCACTGCCATTCGCCGTCATGGTAGGCTTCGCAATCGAGATCCTGCAACCATGCCCCATAATCAGCCATAATGCTCCTTCCTCGTCTCATGTGGACCGCATTCGCGGTCTGTCAAAAAACGATTCTAAAGAGCCGATCTTCTACTGGCATTCATCCAGGCATCCTATTTGGCAGGTGCGATGGCACCGGCGCATGGGGCTTCTTGCCTTATTCTTGCAAAGCGAAAAGCCCGGCGTCAAAAGAGCAGAGTGCAATGCTGCCGTTTTTGGGCTCGGGGGGAGGAGGGAACCGGCGAATGGATGAGGCGGTGCGAATGGGATGGCCGTGGCCATGGACCGTGCGAAATATTGTCCTATCTTGATGCTCTGCCGTAATGTCTCAGGTACTATATTGCGTCACGCGCACCTGTTCTGGTTTACTCTAGTTTGAGAGCCTTTTCGCAGTTGTTTTTTCAAGATCGTTGTAGCCTGGAGGGGGTGGTTGCATGATACGGGGGACAGCTCGTGAGAATAGCCAAATTCGGCGCTCACGATGAGTTTCTGCCTTGGCGATTGGCTTTTTTTGGGGGGTTGAGGATCGTTGAAGATAGAAGAAAAATCAGAGCTGGCATCGCAATCTCAAAACGAAGAGGCTTCAGAATGGTTTCTTGTCAATCCGCGCATTCTCGTTGGTTTGGCAGGTGCGATCGCCTGCTATGCCTGGTTGTTCCTTGCGATAGGGACAACGGCTTTTCTTCCGATCGAAAGCCGGTCGGTTGACAGCATCGGCGTTGGCCCCCTCTGGTTTGTCGTGGGCGCTACCTGTGCTCTTGCGGGAACGTGGTTATTCTCAAACGGGTTTTCCGTGCATAAGGTTCTGCACTTCTCCCTAGCGGCTATCTGTTCCTTTGTCGGTTTCTTTGGTTTATGGGCGTTCAAAGAGCAGCCTTCGCTCATATGGTCGGCATTTCTGCTGAATGGGATGGGATTTGGGTTTCTCTATACGCTCTATGGCGAATTCGTTTGTATTTTCTTCCGCGGATATATAAAAGCATATGTACATGGCATTTTCACTTGTGCAGCCATAGCCTGTGCAGGCCTTCTTTTTGCAGGAGTCGAAGAAAGTTTCTTTTTCGCGCTTGTCTTTCCTCTGGTCGCCTTTGTTGCTTACCTTGCCGAGTTGTTTTTTTTCAGGCTCCAAGACAGGCCAGTTGTCGACAAGAAGGAATCGGATGGCCGTCATCGGGTTGTGTGGCGTTCGTATCTGGCCACCGCCACTTCTGGTATGGCGGCTGGATATGCCTTGGGATGCCTGCTGTCGATTGAGACCGTTCAACCATGGGCGTATTATGTTGTTGAAATTCTGGTCGTCGCTACCTGTGCCTTTCTCTTGTTTGATGCGTTGCGGTTGAAAAAGGTGAATGAGACGGTCACTATGAGGTTCTTTTTGCCCTGCGCGGCAATTGTCGTGTTCCCTCTTCTTTTTGTTCCGGATAATTTGAAATTCATATTTGCTCTGCTGCTTCTTTGTGGGTCTCTGTTTCCAACCACGTGCTCGATTTCTGCCATGTGCAAACACATCTCACTTTGTGATCTGTCGGCTATCCGAGCCTTTTCATTCGGTCGGCTCATGAGTTTTCTTGGAGTTGTGCTGGGCATGGAAGTTGCTTTTTTCGGGTTTTCTCCTCTTTCGCAGCAGGCATTTGGGACTATTGCCCCGGCTGCTTCTGTGGTGGCATTTGTTCTCTTGGTCATCTTTTCCGCTTCATTCGTCATGACAGAAGACAACTATCCTGATGAATCGCGATTTCGAGCAGCGCGTCTCAAAGAAGGAGATCCGTTGTTGTCGGCCGTTCCGGGAATTCCTATACGCAAGATTGAATCTGAGACCGTTGACGGTTCTGGGACGAGTGTGGAAGAGGCCTCGTTCCAACGCCCGGGAAACTTCTATATGAAATGCGAGATTGTCTCGAAAAGATATGGTTTGTCGCACCGGCAGCGAGAGGTCCTGAGCATGTTGGCCAAAGGGCGTAATGCTGATTACATAACAGAGAAGCTGATCATATCCTCCCATACGGCCAAGGCCCATATTTACAACATCTACCAGAAGACGGGGGTTCATTCACGCCAGGAGCTCATGGACCTTGTCGAGAACACCGACTTGCATGAGGTCAATCTATCTGATTTCTCCCATTCCTTTGATGGATAAAATGAATGAAGACTAAAATCTTTCGCGATCTAATCCCCTAGGCCTTAGCTTCGAGAATTAGCATTTGCCGCCCCATGAAAGGAGGGCTCCTTCTCTCTATCGTGAGCCATGGGTTCGTTTGGCTCAAAGTGCTGCCGTCAGGCGTTCGGCAGCGACCGATGAGAAGGGAGATGGGGGAAATGCTGTTCGACTATCAGGAGTTTCTCGATGGCATTGATCGCACGGCCTACCACGAGGGTGAGTGGCAGTGGGAGGAGGATGGATATGTCGTCACGCGCACCTACACGTATTCGGCGCCAGGATGCCACGATTCTTGTGGCGTGCTCATGTATGCCAAAGATGGCAAACTTGAGAAAATCGAAGGGGATCCCCTTGATCCGTGTGCGAACGGGCGCCTGTGCATGCGGTGTCTCAACCTTGTTGAGGGAGTGAATTATGAAGAGCGTCCCAAATATCCCCTCAAGCGTGCAGGAAAGCGGGGGGAGAATAAGTGGGAGCGCATCACGTGGGAGCAGGCTCTTGATGCCATTGCTGATTGGATCCATGAGAATATTGATGAAGCCGGTTTCGGACGTGAATCCATCTTCGTAAATCATGGCACGGGTCGCAATATTTCATCCTGGGTCCCGTTTCTGGGAGGTGCCTGCCTTGGTACGCCCAACATCGGTGCCATTGGTTTTTCCGGCTACTCATGCTACTTGCCGCGCACGTGCGGAACGGCTGCTGGCATCGGTGACTTTCCGATTGTGGATGCTTCCGAAGGGCATGAAGACCGTTACGGAAATCCGGAGTGGACTCGTCCTGACGTGGTGGTCATCTGGGGCTGCGAGCCCTTGAGGTCAAACGCTGACGGATATCTGGGACATTGGCTCGTTGTCTGCATGCAACAGGGGACTGAGTTTGTTTCCATAGACCCCCAACTCACCTGGTGGGGGGCCCATGCTGCGCATTGGCTTCCCATACGTCCCGCCACCGATCTGGCGCTTGCTCTGTCGTGGTTGAATGTCATTACACAAGAAGATATCATCGACCACGAGTTCGTCGATCTGTGGTGTGCTTACTACGATGAGCTGAAAGAGCACGTCGCTCAATATACTCCCGAGTGGGCTGCTGAAATATGCCAGGTACCGGCGGATGACATCGCCGCTGCGGCACGTTTTTATGCTGGTGCGGATAAGGGGGCTATCCAGTGGGGCCTTGCTTTTGACACGCAGGTTGACTCGATTCAGTTGTGCCAGACTGTGAGCAACCTTATGAGCGTGTGCGGCAACATTGACAAGCCGGGCACGAATATCCTCGTGCGCAATGGCTTTGAGATCAATCCCGGCTATGCGACCGCCCAGCTTTATTGTGATCCAGACACCTTCTCGAAGAAACTTACGGTTGATCTTGTCCATCCCGGTTGCGTTCAGTTTATCGGCATGGCTGACTGCGATGCGGTCAATCGTGCATTTGAGACGGGAGATCCCTATCCCATCAAGATGTTTTGGTCTCAAGGGTCAAATGGCATTAGCTGCTCTGCAACCGCCGCGCCCCGTGTTCATAAAATGCTTGAGAATGTAGAATTCTGTGTCGTGGCTGATCCCTATATGACACCAACTGCGGTTGCCTATGCTGACATCTTTCTTCCCCTTAAAACGACTGCGGAGCGTGACTCCATGCGTGTGTGGTGGACTCCTCTTCGTGCCATGAAGAGCGTGAGCGAGTGGTATGAGGCCAAATCCGACGAGGAGCTCATTGTTGCTCTTGGCAACAAGCTCAATCCCGAGCTTTTTCAGAAACGTTGGCCGACGCTCGACGCTCTTCTGCAGGATTATCTCGACGTTGGGTTCAATATCTATGATCCCGATACCGGCAAGAGCTACAAAAGCGCCGGACGTTCGAAGGCGGGCATGGTGGAAGTCGATGATGTGCATACCGATTATTGGAAGAAGCATCAGAGCGATGGCCAATGCAGCTTCAATGCTCTCGTGGCCAAGGGTGGCTATGAGTATGATGACTTTTGCTCCACCTATCGCAAATATGAGAAAGGTCTCCTCCGTCCCGATGGACAGCCGGGATTCGCGACGCCTTCAGGCAGGATTGAGCTTGTTCCGTATGCGGTATTCGGAGCATGGGGAATTCCTCCTCTTGCCGAACATGTTGAGTCCATCACGGCGACAAGGTGGTTGAACGACTCGGAGTACCGCAAGGAATACCCATTCATATGCATGAACGGATCGCGTTCGTACGAGTTTTTTCACTCCGAGAACCGGCAGCAGGCCACAATGCGCGAATTCCATCCCTGGCCTCTGGTGAAAGTGAGTTCTCAGACGGCTGCGGAATATGGCCTTGCCGAGGGAGAATGGATATGGCTGGAAAACACGGAAGGCCGTTGTCGCCAAAAGGTGACCATCGACCCAACGCTCAATCCGCAATACGTGCATGCCGAGCATGGCTGGTGGTTCCCTGAGCAAGAACCCTCGTTTCCTCATC
>JAEZDJ010000088.1 GCA_023429565.1 Actinomycetes bacterium | reverse complement strand
CCGGAAGTTAAGACCGCCATCGCCGAAAGTACTGCGGGGACAAGCCCGTGGGAGGATAGGGCGTCGCGCTCGCGCAGGGCGCTCGTGCGCCGAGAAGGAGGGGGTCCCTCCGCCCGATGGGGCGGGGAGGCCCCCTCCGCGCGTTTGGGGAGGGCTGTGCCATGCCCGCATGCCCCGCGGGGCTTCGAGACCCGCCCGTTCGGCTGCGGGTTTTGCCGTTCTTATGGGCGCATGCGTCCCATAAGGCTCATCCGTCGGGTTGAGAGGTATAATGTCAAATGAAGTGTATTCGCTTCGTTTCCCCATATGAAGACGGAGGTCGTACGTGAGCGAAAGAACGCAGAATGCGAGGTTCGCAGCAGACGACGCGCTTGCCGACGAAGGCAAGTTTACGGAATTGACCGAAGCGTTGTCGGGAGGCTCTCGCCGCGCACGCCAGAATGCCGCGGCGGCTTTGGCCCAGATGGCAAAAGAGCAACCCGACGTCCTGGTGCCTTATGGCTCAGAGATCGTCGATGCCCTCAACCGGCCTGAAGCACGAACCCGCTGGGAATGTCTCGACATTCTGACCGTTCTGGTCGACCTTGATTCCCGCACCTGCGACAAAGCGATTCCCGGAGCGGAAGCCTGCCTGTTTGACGAGGAGAGCGGGCCGGTGCGACTTGCCGCCATGCGGTTTCTCTGCAAGCTTGGATCCACGACCGAGAACCGATCAGAGCGAGTGTGGCCCCTCGTGAACGAGGGAATTCAGTGCTATCACGGCGACCTCGAATTTCAGGACATGCTTGTTGCCGTGGTCGATTTCTCTGCGGGAAAACTCGCTTCTGGAGTGAGGGACGAACTTTCTGCCCGCATGAAGTTCGACGCTGAGAACGGCAAGGGCGCGCTGAAGCGCCGAGCTGCTCAGATCGTCGCGAACGTCGACGGGGACTAAGCGAAACCAAGCGGGCCGCGAGGCCCGTTTTTCTGCTAAGAATCAAACTGCGAGCAATAAAGGAGAGGTCATGGCACGTCATACCGTTACGCTCATCCCAGGAGACGGAATTGGGACGGAGACGTCGGCTGCAATGCAGCGCGTCGTCGAGGCGAGCGGCGCAGATATCAACTGGGAAATTGCCGAGGCGGGGGCCCACTGCGTCGAGACTCACGGAACTCCTTTGCCTGAGTCCACCATCGATTCAGTGAAGCGCAACAGAGTTGCTATCAAGGGTCCGGTCGCCACGCCCGTGGGGACGGGATTCCGCAGCGTCAATGTCGCCTTGCGCAAAACCTTGGACCTGTATACCTGCCTTCGTCCGGTTCAGTCGCTTCCGGGAGCTGGAGGGCGCTATGAAGGCGTTGATCTGGTCATCGTTCGTGAGAATTCAGAGGATCTTTACGCGGGAATCGAATTCGAGGAAGGATCTGAAGCTGCCCGCAAGCTCATCGATTTTTGTGCGGCTGAGGGTGCGGGGACCATTCGTCCTGATTCGGGCATCTCCATCAAGCCAATTTCCGTGACGGGAACCGAGCGAATCGTGCGCTATGCGTTCGAGTATGCCCTTAAGCATGGGCGCAAGAAAGTCACGGTGGCTCATAAGGCAAACATCATGAAGCACTCCGATGGACTCTTCCTTCGCGTTGCCCGAGAGGTCGCTGCGGAGTATGAAGGCCGCATGGCTTTCGATGAGCGAATCATCGATGCTTTCTGCATGAACCTGGTCATGGATCCCTCGCAATTCGACGTCATCGTGTTTCCGAACCTCTACGGCGACATCGCCAGCGATCTGGCTGCCGGGCTCGTGGGGGGATTGGGCATAGCTCCCGGTGCAAACATAGGTGAGGACTATGCTGTCTTTGAGGCCGTGCATGGTTCTGCGCCCGACATTGCTGGTCAGGACAAGGCGAATCCGACTGCAGAGATTCTATCGGCAGCCATGATGCTCGATCATCTGGGTGAGCTTGACGCTGCGAGGCGCATTCGCGCCGCCGTGCAGGCGGTGTATGCCGAGGGCGTTCACCTGACGGGGGACATTCGTCGGGCGACGGGCACCAAGGTTCCTGCTGCCACCTGCACGGAATTCACGAACGCGCTCGTTGCGGCGCTTGAAGCGGAATAGGAAGGGTGGCCATGTCTGAGGAGCGGAGTCGCTTTGCCGGTCGTCTCGAAGTGGGGGACCTGACCTATTCGTATTATCCTGTGACGCGTGTCCCCGGTTCTGAGAAGCTGCCTCTCGCACTGACGGTGCTTCTTGAAAACGCCCTGCGCAATGCGGAGACGGACGACCAGGCGGAATCTTTGGCCCGGCGCATCATTGAGGCAGGAGAAGCGGGCGTCGTCGGCGACGAGATCGAGTTTTCACCCGCACGCGTCCTGTTCCAGGATTTTACCGGCGTGCCGGTGTTCGTGGATTTTGCCGTCATGCGCGAGGCATGCATGGCTCTGGGCGGGGATCCGGAGAAGATCAACCCGCAGATTCCCTGCGATCTGGTCATCGATCATTCGATCATCGCCGATGAGGCTGGATGTGCGGGTGCGCTGGAAAAGAACATGGAACTTGAGTTTGCCCGCAATGGCGAACGGTACACGTTTCTCAAATGGGCCCAGGGCTCGTTCGAGAATGTGCGCATCGTTCCACCTGGAGCAGGGATCTGCCATCAGATCAACGTCGAGGAATTCGCACGGGTCGCCATGACGAAGGCGGAGGGCGATGGCGAGTCGGTGTATTTCGACACGGTCGTCGGCACCGACAGCCATACGACGACCGCTAACGGCATTGGTGTTCTGAGCTGGGGCGTCGGTGGAATCGAGGCAGAGGCTGCAGCCCTGGGACAGCCTATCACGACCCTTGTTCCCAAGGTCGTCGGCATCAAGTTGAGCGGCAAGCTGTCCGAGGGCGTGTCGGCAATGGACCTCGCCCTCGTGTTTGCCAATATGTTGCGGGCTAAGGGCGTTGTCGGATCGTTCGTCGAATGCTTTGGCTCCGGCTTGGAGTCGCTGACTGCCACACAGCGCGCGTGCGTGGCCAACATGACGCCTGAATACGGATGTACGTGCACGCTGTTCCCGGTCGACGGGCAGACGCTTGATTATCTTCGCGTCACCGGCCGCAGCGAGCAGCAGATTGCTCTCGTGGAGGCATACGCCAAGGCTCAGGGCTTCTGGAACGATCCCGATGCCCCCGCCCGCCAGTATTCCGAAGTGATCGAGCTTGACCTCTCGACGGTGAAGAGAAACCTTGCAGGTCCATCGCGTCCCCATGACCTTATTGTCGCCGACGAAGCTCGCGAGGCCTTCTATGCGGTATGCGACGATCGAGGTTTGGCGCTCGACGCGACGGTTCCGGTCGAAGTTGCTGGTTCTGTGTTCGACCTCACTCACGGCGCACTTGCGATCGCTGCCGTGACAAGCTGCACGACTGCGACCGATCCGGCTATGATGATTGCATCAGGCCTGGTGGCCAAGCGCGCGGCGGAAGCGGGTCTGATGGCGAAGTCTTGGGTGAAGTGCGTGCTCGCTCCTGGCAGCCACGCAACCGAGCTTTTACTCGCGCGAGCCGGCCTGCTTGAGGGTCTGCAGTCTTTAGGCTTTTTCACGTGTGGATTCGGCTGTATGAGCTGCATAGGGAACTCAGGTCCTCTTCTGCCTGCGATGCATGACGTTGCGGACTCGATCGAGCTTGCCAGCGTTCTTTCGGGCAACCGCAACTTTGAGGGACGCATTTCTCCCGACGTCTCGCAGAACTACCTTGCGTCACCTGCAATGGTGATCGCGTATTCGCTTGTCGGAACGATGGACTTCGACTTCTCTTCTCAGCCCATCGGCGTCGACGAAAAGGGAGAGGATATTTTCCTGGCTGACATTTGGCCGACCGACGATGAGATCGCTCGATTGCTGGATGCCTCCGTGACGCAAGAGCTTTACGAAGCAGGCCGCGAGGGCTTTTTGGACGGCGACGATCGTTGGCAGGCTATCACGGTCGATCCGAGCGCCACTTTCAAATGGGATGAGGCATCGACCTACGTGCGTCGGGCTCCCTATTTTGACGGCATGGAAATGCAGCCTGGTGCCGTTGAGCCCATCAAGGATGCCCGTGTCCTCGTCGACCTGGGCGATTTCATCACGACGGACCACATCAGCCCTGCGGGCTCTATCGCTTCCGATTCGCCCGCTGCCGCTTATTTGCGTGAGCGCGGCGTCATCGAGGAGTTCTTCAACACGTATGGTGCCCGGCGCGGCAACCATGAAGTCATGATGCGAGGCACGTTCGCCAATGTCAAACTTCAGAACAAGCTTGCTGAGGGGAAACGGGGCTGCTGGACGCGCGATCTTCTGGACGGAACTCTCACCAGCGTTTTCGATGCCTCCCAGCACTACGCTGAGGCAGGCGTTCCGCTTGCTGTGCTTGCGGGGAAGATGTATGGAAGTGGTTCGTCACGCGACTGGGCGGCAAAGGGTCCCCTGCTGCTTGGCGTTCGCGTGGCGTTTGCGGAAAGCTTTGAGCGCATTCATCGGTCCAACCTGATCGGCATGGGCGTTCTTCCCCTCCAATTCCTTGACGGGCAGAATGTCGAGACGCTCGGACTGGATGGAACCGAAGAGATCACCGTGGCTCCGATTGATTTCTCTCAAGGATTGCCCAGCCCGGGTATCGTGTCGGTGCAAGCGGCCAAGCCTTCTGGTGCGACGAGCTCCTTTGAGGCGATTGTGCGTATCGACACCCCAACCGAGGGTCGCTACTACGAGCATGGCGGCATTCTGCCCTATGTTGTGAGGAACCTTTTGTAAACTTGAGGCAACGGGGAGCCCAGCTGCAGTGGGAGGCTGGGCTCTCTTCGGGTATGATAGATATTTTATGTAAGGCTTTCATAGGGAAGGGATGCCAGTGAAACAGACATCCGGTTTCGATTCTTTGCTCGAAGCGCTGCGGCAGTCGGGCGTCAATGCTGATGGAGCGTTCGGGGGTTCAGGCAACGCCAGCTCAGCAGGTGGCCGCGATGGAGGCGGGAAGTCTCCCCATTTCAATGTCGAGGGATCATTTGCTGACCGAATGGCTACATGGGGCAAGAAAGCCCTTGTCATTGCTGCGATTGTGATTCTCCTCATCGGCGCTGGCGCATATTGGTGGTTCCATCCGCCTATCAACATCCACAGCAGTGACACATGGGTGTTCGTTGCGGTCTTCATTCTCCTTCCGCTGTTCCTTGTGCTTTGGAGCAAATCCCGCCGTTATGGTTCGGGGACGGCTAAGATTGAAGCAAATCCCGGCAAGGCGCGGGCATTCAAATGGGCTTCGTACCTTCCTGTTGCCGTTGTTGTTGTTGGCATGCTCGGCGCCGTAGCGTCTCTCTCGATATTTCCGGGAAATGCCGAGAGATACGCGAACGTTCTCAAGACCGACACGCTTGATTTTGCCAGCGACATCAAAGAGGTCAACTATTCGGAGATTCCCGTCATCGATCGCGATTCGGCTGTTCTCTTGGGCAACCGAGAGATGGGATCCATTCCTGAGTATGTCAGCCAATTCGAGATATCTCCGCTGTACAGCCAGATCAACTTTCAGGGATCCCCGGTGCGCGTGAGCCCGCTGGCGTACGCCGATCTGTTCAAGTGGTTCACCAACCGCGATGAAGGCATTCCGGCGTATGCGCTCGTCGACATGACCACGCAGGATGCCGAAATTGTGACCTTGGGAGACCAGCCCATCCACTATTCCGAGTCCGAGCCTTTGGCGCGCAACATCGATCGGTATGTTCAGTTGAAGTACCCCTTCTACATGTTTGACGAGAAGTCTTTCGAGATTGACGAGGACGGGCATCCATGGTGGATATGCCCGGTGCAGACCCGCACGATCGGTCTGTTCGGCGGAACGACGATCAGCCGCGTGGTGCTCTGCGATGCCACGACGGGAGAAACGCAGGACATCGCCATCGGAGAGGTTCCGCAATGGGTTGATCGTGTGTACCCTGCCGAATTGCTGATCGAGCAATACAACTGGAGCGGCGCCTATAGCGATGGCTGGCTCAATTCCGTGCTTGGCCAGAGGAATGTGGTTCAGACCACGCCGGGCACCGATGGCAACGTCGGTTACAACTACATCGCAAAAGACGACGATGTGTGGGTGTACACGGGCGTGACTTCGGCGACGGCGGACAATTCCATCGTCGGCTTCGTGCTGGTGAATCAGCGCACGGCCGAATCGCATTTTTATTCCGTCGCGGGAGCAACGGAGGCCTCGGCGATGGAGTCGGCTGAGGGGCAGGTGCAGCATTTGCGCTACCAGGCGACATTCCCGCTGCTTATAAATGTGTCGAACCAGCCTACGTACTTCATGGCCCTGAAAGACGACGCGGGACTGGTGAAGCAGTTCGCCATGATCGACATCCAACGTTATCAGAACGTGGCAATTGGCAATACGGTGGCGGAATGCCAGAAGTCATACCAGGCATTGCTTGCCACGAACGGGGTTGTCTCGGGCAGTGGGGAAAGCATGGGCGCATTGGAGGCCAACGGCACGATCTCCCATATCGCCCAAGCGGTCGTCGATGGCAACTCCCATTTCTACGTGAAGCTGACGGAGGGGAGTTCCATCTATGACTTCGCCCTTCCCGGCCTCATTGAGATAGTGGGTTACAAAGAGGGCGATGCCATTGCCTTCACCTACGTGGAGGCTGAGCCGACCAATCCTGTGGAGGAGATCTTGTCGGGCGGCACGCCAGCCGATGTTGCGTCTCGGGCTGACGCGACGGCCGATTCGCGGGGCAATGCGGCAGAGTGATTTGAGGGGGCATCCTCCGAGAGTTCGAGTTTTGTCAGCTAAATCTGTTGACAGGGCTGGGTGCAAGGGTAAAATATACCTGTTACTTCACTTGAAGCAACATTGTTGATTGTTCCGCTGCCCAAGACAGCAGGTACCGAAAGGTTTAATCGCAGCAATGCGGCCAGCCGAGGTGGTCGATGAAGTTGAATCTTTGACGACCCCTGCTGTCATAAGGACGGCAGGGGTCGTTTCTTTTCCGAGCGACGATTCCCCTCTCGGACGAGCGGAACCCGAGCTTGAGAAAAGGAGGTGTACTACATGCCCAATAGCCAGAACCAAGAGACGCTCGCCAAGATCAAGGAAGATCTTTCCGGCGTCGAGGCGGTGTGGGTCGTCGACTATCGCGGCTTGACCGTGAAGGACGTCAGCGCACTGCGCAGCAGCATCCGCGAGGCCGATGCCAGCATGAAGGTGTACAAGAACACGCTCATGCACATCGCGCTCGAAGAGCTTGACCTGCCTGGCATGGATGCCGTTCTCGGTGGCCCGTCGGCTTTCGTGTTTGCCGGTGGTGACCCCGTCGCATCCGCCAAGGCTCTCAAGGAGTTCTCGAAGGCGAATCAGAATCTCGTCATCAAGGGTGGCTTGATGGACGGGACGTTTCTCGATGCAGATCAGGTCGAGACCGTCGCTTCCCTTCCTTCCCGCGAAGAGCTCATCGCCAAGCTGCTTGGCACGATTTCCAACCCGCTGGTCAAAACGGTCCGTGTGCTCAACGGTCCTATGGAGGCGTTCGCTCGTTGCGCTGCCGCCATCGCAGATCAGAAGAACGCCGCGTAGGCGCGGCACCATGCGTTATGCCGCCTCGGCGGCGTGAGAATGAATCAGGAACGTGGACGGTGACGTCTGCGTCGAACATGAAAGAGGTAGTAACATGGCCGTTACCCGCGAAGAGATCATTGAAGCGCTGAAAGAGATGCCTGCGCTCGAGCTGTCCGAACTCGTGAAGGAGCTGGAGGACGTCTTTGGCGTTTCCGCCGCTGCTCCTGTTGCCGTTGCCGCTGCTCCGGCTGCTGCAGCTGCAGAGGAAGAGAAGACCGAGTTTGACGTGGTTCTCGAGGGCTTTGGCGACAACAAGATCGCTGTCATCAAGGTTGTCCGTGAGATCACGGGCTTGGGCCTGAAAGAGGCCAAGGAGGCCGTGGAAAGCGCACCCAAGGCCATCCAGGAAGGCGTCGCCAAGGACAAGGCCGAGGAACTCAAGGCCAAGCTCGAGGGTGCCGGCGCTGCCGTGTCCCTCAAGTAAGTTTGCCCCATCGGCTTCTTGCCAGCAAGGTGTTTTGGACCCGCTGCACTGCAGCGGGTCTTTTTTTATGCTTGCGCCAGCCCGGCGTTCAGGTTGCATGAGGCGGGAGGGTCTGTTGTCTCGCAGATGCACACATGGAGGTGCCCTTGCCCTCTCGAGGAAGAATGCCCCAAAACTTTTCTTGATCATAGCGTCTTCGCCTGTTCGGAGGAAGGTCGGTTTGGAGCATGATTGACGGTTCCGTCATGCCTGCTTGCCAGGGAAGTGAGCTGCTGGCCAAAATGTCCTCGAAGCGGGGTTCGTAATTCTGCTGACGGTATGGCAACGATTGGGTAATGGCAGGTGGCAGCGCGCGTATAGTAAACGCACTATACGCGAGACGGAGGGAAGATAGATGCAGTCAGGGTACTTCAATGCGGCGTGGAACGATATTAAAAACTCCCCGGGATGGTTTGGCAAAGTGCTCCTGCTTTCCTTGGTGAGCCTCATTCCCGTCTTTGGAGCGATTGTCGTCTACGGATATGTTTTTGGTTGGGCGAGGGACTTGGCTTGGGGCGTGCATGCTCCCTTGCCAGAGCGTGTGTTTGGCAATGACGACGGCAAACTGTACAGGCGTGGATTCTTCGCACTGGTGATCATTTTCGTTTGCGCCTTGATACCTTGGGTCGTCGAGCTTGTGGGAAGCATTGTGACCGGCGTCGGCTTCGGGAGCTTGAGCTGGTATAGCCACAGCAGCGGGTTCCTTCCCTTTTCCTTTGGCCTCGTTTCCGGATTGGCGGGGTTGGCCTTTTTCGCCCTCTCCATCGCAGCGTATTTCTTTGCGACGTTTTTCTTCTGGGTCGGCACCATGCGCATGAGCATCTATGATCGTCTGTCTGCTGGATTTCAGTTCAGCAAGATGTGGGCCATGATGCGTCATGACTTCGGCGGCATCCTCCGAATCTTTGGCATGGCCGTACTGCTGTCTCTCGTGTTGTCCGTGGCTGTTCTCACGTTGGTTTTGGTGGTGGTGTTTATCGGGGTTGCTGTGGGATTCTTTGTGTTTGGCGGCTCCATGGGCATCAACATGGGGCAATTTGACGGCGCTATGGTTGGCGCGGTTCTTGCCGCTATCGCGGTGATGGTTGTGCTTGCGTTGCTCGTTGCTTTTGCCTCGGCCGTCATGGGGGTGTTCATAGAGATGATGACGGCGCGCGCGTTGGGCTATTGGACCCGGCAGTTCGACGTCCCGGCATGGCGCGGCCAGGACGATCCCATGCCGTTCGAACTCAGGCCCCTGCCGCCCCATCAGCAGCCGCCTACGCAAGGCTGATGATCTTCGGGCATTGTCGCGGATCCATCCCTGAGCTTCATCGGCTGGCTCTTCCCCTCCTCGCGCCTGCCCGTTCTGTCTGATTGCGAGAGGCGCCCACAAGAGGCGTCGGCGCTTGATTGCTGGCATGGATGATCCCTTTGACTTCTGGCTGCTGGCTTGTGCCGCGTCTGCTGATGGTGCATGATCTTGTCGGGCGAGGCGGAGCGTTCTGTGCGGTGTGCTATGCTCATCGGAGTAGAAGCTGGCGCACCGTGTGAGGACTTTCATGGATCGTGGATTTTTGCCGGTCACTCGTCAGGAGATGATTGACCGGGGTTGGGATCAGGTTGACTTTGTGTACGTGTCGGGCGACGCGTATGTGGATCACCCTTCCTTCGGCCACGCCATCATCACGCGCCTGCTTGAAGCCAAGGGCTACCGTGTGGGCATGATCGCTCAACCTGACTGGACCAACGATGAGAGCATTGCGGTGTTCGGCGAGCCCCGTTTGGGATTCCTCGTGTCTGCCGGCAATATGGATTCGATGGTGAACCACTACACGGTGTCCAAGCGACGGAGAAGAAGCGATGCCTACACGCCCGGGGGCCTTGCGGGAAAGCGGCCAAACCGTGCGGCAGTGGTGTACAGTAACCTGATCAGACGCACTTACAAACATTCTGCCATCGTCTTGGGCGGCATAGAGGCGAGCCTGAGACGCTTGGCCCATTACGACTACTGGGCCGACAAGCTGAAGCGATCCATCTTGCTTGACTCGGGGGCCGATCTGGTGTCATATGGCATGGGCGAACGCTCGATCGTGGACATAGCGGACGCCTTGGACAGCGGACTTGCCATAGAGGACGTCACGTTCATTGACGGCACGGTGTATCGAGCCTCATCCTTGGAACATGTCTACGATGCGGAAGTGCTTCCTTCGTTTGACGAACTCAAGGCCAATCGCATGCGCTATGCGGAAAGTTTTGCCGTCCAGTATCGCAACTCTGATCCGATTGTGGGAAAAAGGCTTGTGGAGCCCTATGGCGATGCGTGTTTCGTTGTGCAAAACCCACCGGCCCAGCCTCTCGATCAGGAAGAAATGGATGCGGTGTACGCCTTGCCGTATCAGCGGACCTATCATCCGATGTACGAAAAGGATGGCGGTGTGCCCGCGATATTGGAAGTGCGGTTCAGCCTGACGAGCAGTCGCGGATGCTTCGGTGAGTGTTCGTTCTGCGCTTTGACGTTTCACCAGGGACGCATTGTGCAGTCGCGCAGCCATGAGTCACTGCTTCACGAGGCGGAACTGATTGTCGCGGACCGGGATTTCAAGGGATACATTCACGACGTCGGTGGCCCAACCGCAAATTTTCGCACGCCAGCCTGCGCCAATCAGGTCAAACGCGGCGCGTGCCAAAACAGGAGGTGCCTGGCTCCTCAGCCGTGCAGGCAGCTTGACGTCGACCACGGTGACTACCTGTCCCTCCTTCGCTCGCTGCGGGAATTGCCGGGCGTCAAGAAAGTGTTCGTGCGCTCGGGCATCCGATTCGACTATGTGCTGGCTGAAGCGGATCACGGAGAAGCGTTCATCCATGAATTATGCGAGCATCATGTGAGCGGACAGCTGAAAGTTGCTCCCGAGCACGTTTCCGATGCGGTGCTGGCAATTATGGGCAAGCCGAAAAACGAAGTGTATCGCCATTTCGCCAAGGCATACGAACGTGCCAACGATGAACTGGGCAAAAAGCAGTACCTGGTGCCGTACCTGATGTCCTCCCATCCGGGCTCCACGCTGACGGAGGCTGTGGAGCTTGCTGAATACTGCCGTGATTTAGGCTATATGCCGGAACAGGTGCAGGATTTCTATCCCACTCCCTCCACCATGTCCACGGTCATGTACTACACGGGTGTTGACCCCCGCACGATGAAGTCTGTCTACATTCCTCGAAACGCACACGAGAAGGCTCTGCAACGTGCGCTTATCCAGTACCGTGACCCGAAGAACCGCGATCTTGTGGTTGAGGCGCTCCGCAAGGTTGGACGCATGGATCTTGTCGGCTACGACCCCCTGTGCCTCATCCGCCCGAAAAAGCAGAGAGGCACCGTTCCGGGGAAGCGTCCACCAAGGCACTAATCGCTCAATTTCAGACAAAATCTTAGATTTCTCCGATATGTTGCACCGCTCGCGGGCTGCTGCCTGCCGGTCGGAGGGCGGTAATCTTCCTGCCCGTTGACCTTGTAATCGTTGCAAACCCCATGATTGCTTCACGCCCAAGAGGAAATGAGACCCGCGGGCGGAAGGATGCGGCCCCGTGGGCCGCAATCAAGGAAGACGCAGAGGCAAGATTGCAAAGGAGGAAGATCATGAAGGCTACGATGACTGAGATGACCGTATGGAAGAGTACCTCGCTGCTCGAGAGGCTCGAAGCGGCCGAGCGGGGAACGGGGAAACCCGTGGAAGCCCCCAAAGCCCTTGGCGGCCTCCATGGCTCCATTCTCTGTGCTGCCGTGAGGAACCTTCGGAAGACCGAGGTGCTCGCATTCCTGGCTGATGGTTCCGTTGGTCGGGGTGCCCGCTTGGCATCCGTTGCGTCGCTCGACGACGTCGATGTGCTGATCGAGGTTGCCGTTGGGGCTGTGCCCCTGTTCGTCCGCAGCGCCGCACTTCGTCGCATAGATGAGCTGTGTGACGGCGTGCCCCTGCCCGAGGGCCAAATGAGGCGGCTTGTTCCCTGTTTCGACGAGCCCAAGCTCATCGCTTTTGCCATCGTCTTGATGGATGTCGGCGACTACGACTGGTGCGTTCACTGCACGCGCACAACCGTTGACTCGCTCTGCACGGCACTGTATGACAATCCCAGCATTCACGAGACTGTCATTCTGGAGGATGCGTTCGCGTACCTTGCCCACAGCCGTCCCGATTTGCGTGAATGGCTCCAGGCATACAAACCCGATCAGTTCTTGAACCAAACAACGTTTGCCCCCGTTTCGTTGGGCAACGTGTTCTACACCGGCCCGTCTCAAGAGGCGAACGTGGCCTGATTCTCCATCCGGCGATGTGAAGAAGGGAACCTATCATGAAGAAGAACACCCGTACCGCCTTTATCAGGCAACTGTTGGAGAACGAGCGATCGATCGAGCCGTCTCCCGAGTTCAGCTACAATGCGCTTGTCAAAAGCAGGCAGGATTACGATGACCTCTACCGGAGATCGATGGAGGATCCCGAGTCGTTCTGGGCGCAGATGGCGGGCGAGCATGTGGATTGGTTCAAGCCCTGGGATGCAGTGGAAGAGTATGATTTCGAATCGGAAAAGCCCTTCGTCAGGTACTTCCGCGGGGCCGAGCTCAATGCTTCCTACAACTGCCTTGACCGTCATTTGGATGGCGCGCGCCGCAACAAGGCTGCGCTCATTTGGCAAGGCGAGCCTACCGAGGAAGTGGACGTCTACACCTACCAGCGCCTTCATCGCGAAGTCTGCAAGGCGGGGAACATGTTGAAGCGGCTTGGGGTGAAGAAGGGCGAGAGCGTGGTCCTGTACATGCCCATGGTTCCTCAGCTCGCCATCACCATGCTTGCCTGCGCACGCATAGGGGCTATCCACTGCGTGGTGTTCAGCGGCCTTTCCGCAGAGGCGCTGAAGGACCGCATCAACGACTCGGAGGCCAAGGTGGTCGTCACTGCCAACTTCGGGTACCGTTCGGGCAAGATCCTGCGCTTGAAGGACATCTGCGACAAGGCGTTGGACATGTGCCCTCAAGTGAAGAGCTGCGTGGTCGTGCGGCGTTTGGAAAAACGCACGGAAATGACTGTTGACCGGGATGTGTGGTGGGACGATCAGATGGCCGGAGAATCGCCGCAGTGCGAACCGGAGAGCATGGAGGCCAATGATCCCCTGTTCATCCTGTACACGAGCGGAAGCACGGCCAAGCCAAAGGGCATCCTCCATGGCACGGGCGGCTATCTACTCTACGCCACCATGACGGCGAAGTATGTCTTCGACCTCAAGGAGAACGACGTCTATTGGTGCACGGCGGACGCCGGCTGGATCACGGGGCATTCGTATCTGGTGTACGGACCGTTGTCGAACGGAGCGACAACGCTCATGTTCGAGGGCGTGCCCAATTATCCGAAACCCGACCGGTACTGGGACGTCGTTGAAAAATTTGGCGTGAACGTTCTCTATACCGCCCCGACGGCCATCCGGGCGATGATGAAAGATGGCGAGAAGTGGGTGAACGGGCACGATGTCAGCAGCTTGCGTCTTTTGGGGTCCGTCGGAGAGCCCATCACGTCCAAGGCGTGGCTGTGGTACTACTCTGCCATCGGGCAGGGCCGATGCCCCGTTGCCGACACGTGGTGGCAGACGGAGACCGGCGGCGTCATGATCACCACCATTCCTGGTGCGGTCGACATGAAACCTGGTTCTGCCGCCCTGCCGTTCTTCGGCGTCGCCCCGCGCGTCGTTCGTCCCGACGGTACCGAGACGGGAGCAAACGAGGCCGGAAGCTTGGTGGTGTCGCGTCCTTGGCCGGGCATGATGTTGGGCGTCTACAACAACGACAAGGCTTTCAAGGACGTGTATTTCCCCACGGCGGGTTGCTACACCACCGGAGACGGTGCCTATCGCGACGAAGACGGGTATTTCTGGATCACGGGCCGCATCGACGATGTCATGAACGTCTCGGGCCATCGCATCGGGACGGCTGAGGTCGAGAGCGCCTTGGTTTCATACATGCAGGTGGCCGAAGCTGCCGTGGTGGGCTGTCCCCATCCGGTCAAGGGCGAGGGCATCTACGCATACGTGACGGTGAAGGAGGGATCGATCATCAGCGACGACCTGCGAGCCGAGTTGCTTGAGCACGTGCGTGAGGCGATCGGTCCCATCGCCACGCCTGACATCATCCACTTCACGCAGGCGTTGCCAAAGACGCGCAGCGGAAAGATCATGCGTCGCATCCTTCGCAAGATCGCCGCTCAGGAGACCGAGGACCTGTGCGACATCTCGACCCTGTCAGAGCCTTCGGTGGTCTATGAGTTGATAGAGGAGACCAAGCGCATGACCGCCTAACGGTCCCTGCGACCCGGAACCGCCCACGACATGCCTTGTGCTGACGTGGGCGGTTTTCTGTTGGGTGGAAAGGGCGAGCTGCGACATCGGGAGGCCGATGCCGCAGCTCGGCTGCTTTTTGTGGGGACGTCTTTGACGGTGACGATGCCGCCGTCTGGTCGGGCTGGGATTCTTGCGTGGACGGCGCCATGGCGCCGCCGCTCATTGCCGAAAAGTCAAAGCAGCAGCTGGGGAGCATGGTCGGCAAGGATGGCGAACATCGCTCCGCTAAGCGTTGACAAGCACGGAGATGTGGAGCAGGTAATCTTCCGAAGACTGAGACATCAGGTATGAGTTCATGTCGAGCTCGTAGATGGGGCCGAGCATTTCGAACCCTTCCTTCTTGACATAGTCAAGAAGCTTCGCGTATGAGCGTTCGACAGTGCTCGTTCCTCCCTGATGCAGGATGACTGCATAGTTTCCCCGTGGCTTGTGGACGATATGCCCCTCAAGCGCGCCGGGATCGTTGGGAGGCGATACCCAGGTGATAAGCTTGGTGTAGTAATACTCCTGCGGCTTGTGGGGATCGGGTATGTCGATGATTCGGCCGAGGGGAAACTTTGACACGCCAGCCGTGTTGCGGCAGAGATCGGAATGCGCGCTGACGGCCTGCGCGTAGGTCTGCTGTGTCCGCTCGCGCTCGACGTCGGTTGTGATGAACCATATGTCGTCCCAGTACGACAGGCGAGGCTTGTCCTTGGGAAACAGAAGTGACCGTTGGGTGAGGTAGCGCATCTTTTCCATCATGCCGATGCGCGCGTCGAGCAGATCCCGCTGCCGGCGCATGTTCTCGATATTGGTTTGGATGGTTTCGAGGAACAGATCGGTCGTCCGGTTGTCCAGGTATTCCTTCACTTCTTTCATCGTCATGCCCGTGTCGAGAAAGAACCGGATGACGTCGAACAGATACAGCTGCTTGAGAGAGTAGTATCGGTAGCCGTTTTCGGCGACTTCCTGAGGTTTCAACAGGCCAATTTTGTCGTAGTGGACGAGCAGCTCCCTGCTCACGTTGCACATGCGGGCGAATTCGCCTGTGGAGAGAAGCAAAGGGGATCGCATATCGGCTCCTTTTGTTTGAGGTTGGGACAAGGAAAAACCTGCATCTGTCACTGTCTCCCGGGATCTGATCGTGAAGGCTGGGCAATGCCTTGCTTTTCACGTCGCCGGATATCGATGCTGGTCGAGGATGTATGATGTACGAATTTTACCATCTGGCGCAGGCGTTTCCGAGCCGCCGTCGGGGAAGCGTTGCTGTTTGGACCGTGAGCGAGAGGGCGGTGCATCTAGGGCGCGCATCGTCAGGATCTTTCCCTGAATTGCGTCATCGGCCCCTTTGTTCCGCTTGGGTTGTGGCATCATATACAAGGTTGTGCGCAGGTGCCTGCATGCGCATGGCTCAGCGGTTCATACGGGCATTCCGAAAGGCAAGGGGTGGCAGATGGGTGATCGTCAGGTTCCAACCATGGGAGCGAAGGACAATCCCGAAGCCGTGTATGACGTGCGTCCCCTTGGAGCGCCGAAAATGCTGCTGTTCGGTCTCCAGCACATGTTCGCCATGTTTGGCGCGACGGTTCTCGTGCCCGTGGTCACGGGGCTGTCGGTATCGACGACTCTGCTGTTTGCCGGCATAGGCACGCTGCTGTTTCACCTTTTCTCCAAAGGCAAGGTCCCGGCGTTTCTGGGATCCTCCTTTGCGTTCATCGCCGGATACGCTGCCATCGCGCCCAACAAGGAAGCCAATCTGCTGCCGTATGCCTGCCTGGGCGTGGCTTGCGCCGGGCTTCTGTATTTCGTTATTTCGGCCCTGTTCAAAATCTTCGGAAGGGACCGTATCATGCGGTTTTTTCCTCCGGTCGTCACCGGCCCCATCGTCATCTGCATCGGTCTCATTCTGGCGAGTTCGGCCATCGAGAACTGCGAGACAAACTGGCTCGTCGCCCTCGTTGCCGTTGCCGTCATCGTCGCATGCAACATTTGGGGACGGGGAATGATCAAGATCATTCCCATCTTGCTGGGCGTTGTGGCCTCCTATGCCGTGGCGGCGCTTGCCGGCGAGGTCAGCTTCGCGGGTGTGGCGTCAGCGGACTGGTTCGGCATGCCCATCATATGGGACAACACCGTTTTCTCGCTGTTTGGGGCTAATTTTGACTCAGGCTTGGCCCTCACGGCCATCATCACCATCATGCCACTCGCCATTGCCACGACCATCGAGCACATCGGCGATGTCTCGGCCATCAGCACGACGTGCAATCGCAACTACCTTGCCGAGCCGGGCCTCCATCGCACGTTTTTGGGAGACGGAGTCGCCACGGTCATCGCCTCGTTTTTCGGCGCTCCTGCAAGCACGACCTATGGAGAAAACATAGGGGTCTTGGCATTGACTCGCGTGTTCGATCCCCGCGTGATCCGCATAGCAGCTGGGTTTGCCATCCTGCTTTCGTTTTGTCCCAAGTTCGAGGCGGTGGTTGCCGCCATGCCTCCTTGTGTCATCGGAGGCGTCTCGCTCGTGCTGTACGGCATGATATCTGCTGTGGGCATCCGTAACCTGGTGGAGAACCGGGTCGACTTCATGCAGAGTCGAAACGTGCTGATCACAGCACTTATCTTGGTGCTATCGCTCGGCATTGCGTACAGCGCTGCGGGAGGGATCGTGGTACCGTTGGGCGGACTCACCATCTCGCTTTCCGGGTTGGCCGTGGGATCGGTGGTGGGCATTCTGCTGAATGTCATCTTGCCCGATGCGAAAGAGGCCATCGACGTCGGGGAGGTTCCCTTTGACCCTGACGAAGTGGAGCCCCCCTTGCCCTTGGAGGACATGCGGAGGCAGAACGGATAGAATGTCCCGTATGGTCGATTTCTGCCTTGACTCTCTGGCGACGGGGGCTTTGAACGAAGGCGTTCAAACAGGCTCGCCAGATCTCCTCTTACCGATGAGAATGGGGGAGGCGGGCGTCGAGGGGGGCGACCAGCACCTGATGATTGAACAAGAGGAAGACGTGGAGGACTGTTGACGAGGTTATCGATTTCGCCTAGGGCCCAAGATGATGCACGTATCGCGGGATATTTGGACATGTTTGAACGACGGGTGGAGGCGATGCCTCCAGGCACGTGTCCCCTTGCCGTCCAGCTTTCGGCGCTGCGCGCGAGCGAAGCGCAGACGTGCGGGAAATGCGTCCCCTGCCGTGACGGGCTTCCCCGTATGGCCGCTTTGCTTGAGCATGTGCTGGCGGGTGAGGCCGACGAGGAGACGTTGCGCTCCTTGCGCATGCTCGCCGAGATGGTGCGCGACGCGGCCGATTGTGCGATTGGCTACGAGGCTGCGCGCACCGTGCTTGAGGGAATGGACTCGTGTGCCGATGAGTACCACAGCCATGTGGAAACCGGCTCATGCCAGGCTGGCGTTGGGCAGACCGTTCCCTGCGAGACGCTGTGCCCTGCCCACGTTGACGTTCCTGCCTACATCGCCTTGGTCTCCGAGGGAGATTATGCTGGTGCCGTCGCGATGGTTCGCAGGGACAACCCGTTTCCCACCGCCTGTGCCTTCGTGTGCGAGCATCCCTGCGAGAAGCGGTGCCGCCGCACGCTCATCGATGCTCCCCTCAACATTCGAGGCATAAAGAAATACGCTGTCGACCAGGTGTCGGCCGATAGGGTGCCAACGCCTCCCCACGGCGTGGACACGGCGCGATCCGTGGCCGTGGTCGGAGGTGGGCCGAGCGGACTGACCTGTGCCTATTTCCTGGCCCTCATGGGACATCGCGTGACGGTGTTCGAGGCTCGCGAACAGCTGGGAGGCATGCTGCGCTATGGGATCCCCGCCTACCGTTTCCCGCGGGAACGTCTTGACGAGGACATCCGAGGCATCTTGTCAGCGGGTACCGTCACGGCTCAGTGCGGCAGGCGGGTGGGAGCGGAGGAAATGCGCGAGCTCGCTGACACGTATGATGCCGTCTATGTTGCCATAGGTGCCCAAGTTGGCAAAACACTGCGGGTGGACAACGTGGACGCCGCAGGGGTTTTGTCGGCGGTTGACCTGTTGGGTCGCATCGGAGATGGGGACTATCCCGATTTCACGGGCAAGAAGGTGGCGGTGATCGGCGGCGGCAACGTGGCCATGGACTGTGCTCGGACATCGGTGCGTGCGGGCGCGTCCGAGGTGTCGGTGGTGTATCGCCGTCGCAAGGAAGACATGACTGCCTTGGCTGCAGAAATTGAGAGCGCCATAGCAGAAGGCATCGAGATGGTGGTCTTGGAGTCCCCGGTGGCAATCGAGTCAGATGATGAGGGACGGTGTGTCGGCCTCGTGACGCAACCTCAGATGATCGGCGCCGTGCGGGGCGGCCGGCCGGCACCGGTGGCGGCAGACAAACCTCTGAGCCGCATCGATGCAGACGTCGTTCTGATCGCCGTTGGCCAGGACATCGATGCCGGTCCCTTTGAGGAGGTCGGCATGAAGACGACATGGGGCTGTTTCAATGCCGACGAGCATCTGAATGCAGAAGGCGTGGATGGCGTTTTCGTCGGCGGAGATTGCCAGACGGGTCCCTCGACCGTGATCAAGGCGATTGCGGCCGGAAGGGTGGCTGCACGCAACATAGATGAGCACCTGGGATATCATCACAAGATATCCTGTGAAGTCAGCGCTCCCGCTCCCCGCGCCAACGACCGAACGCCGCGAGGACGCGTGGAGATGGTGGAACGGCCGGCTCGCAGCCGAAAGCATGACTATCTTGATGTCGAAGTGGGCATGAGCCGACAGGAGGTCGAGCAGGAGTGCGGACGCTGCTTGCGGTGCGACCATTTTGGCTGTGGAGTGCTTAAAGGAGGCAGGGAACGATATGCCTAGCATTACCCTGAATGGCAGGACGATTGAGGTCGTGGAGGGCACGACCATCTTGGAGGCTGCGCAAGGCGCAGGCGTTTCCATCCCCACCCTGTGTCATCTGAAGGGCCTCATGCCCATTGGGTCGTGCCGGGTGTGTGCCGTCGAGGTCGAGGGCGAGACTCCTTTGGTTGCGTCTTGCACGGCTCTGGCACGGGAGGGGATGAACGTCATCACCGAGTCCTCTCGGATTGCCGAGCATCGTCGCATGGTCCTTGATCTCATGCTGTCCGATCATGGCCTCAACTCGACGAATTACTGTTTCTCCTGCGCGGCGAACGGTTCGTGCGAGCTACAATCGGTTTGTCGCGCGTGCGGTGTCGTCGACCCGACGTATCGCATGGCACCGGAACGAAAGCGCGAAGAAGTCCTTGATTCCAATCCCTTTCTTTCCTTCGACCCGAACCTGTGCATCACCTGCCAGCGATGCGTGCGGGCCTGCAGCGAACTGGCGGGCAATCATACCTTGCGGACGGCAAAGCGCGGGCTGCGCACTGCAATAGAAGCCCCGTTTGGGCAAGAATGGCGCATGACGAAATGCGAATCCTGCGGCACGTGTGCCCAAGCTTGCCCAACCGGGGCCCTGATCGAGAAGCGGCAAAGGAACTATCGCCCGGCCGATGTGAGTCCTGTGCGCACCACCTGTCCCCATTGCGGGGTGGGGTGTCAGATTGACTTTGCGGTGGAGGAAGGGCGCATCGTCGATGCGCAAGGAGCTCCCGGTCCGTCGAACGGCGGTCGTCTGTGCGTGAAGGGGAGGTCCGCGAGCTTTGACTTCGTGGATGCCCCCGATCGACTGAGAACGCCGCTTGTCAAGAATCATGCCACGGGCGAATTTGAGCCAGCTACTTGGGATGAAGCGCTCGATTTGGTGGCATCGCGGTTCTCGGAACTGCGTGAAGCCCATGGCGGCGAGTCACTGGCGGCATTTGCCTGTGCCCGGTCCACCAACGAGGACATCTATCTGTTCCAGAAGATGGCTCGCACCGCGCTCAAGACGGGCAACGTGGATTGCTGCGCACGTGTCTGCCATGCTCCCACCGTCGCGGGTTTGGCTGCCATGCTTGGCTCGGGAGCCATGACCAACTCGATTGATGACATCACGCAAGAGGCTGACGTCATCATGCTCGTGGGGTCAAACCCCGAAGAAGCCCACCCTGTCATCGGCATGCAGATCCGTGCTGCCGTGGAACGCGGGTGCCGCCTCATTGTCGTGGATCCTCGCGACATCGGGATGACGGGTCTCGCGGACATCCATTTGAAATTGCGGCCGGGGACCAACGTGGAGTTTGCCAACGGCGTGGTCAACTGCATCATCAAAGAGGGTCTTTGCGATGAGGATTTCGTGCGCGACCGCACCGAGGGATTTGAGATACTGGCCGCCACCGTGCGTGACTGCACTCCTGAACAGGTTGAGAGGGTGTGCGGAATCGACCACCATGACCTGATTGCCGCGGCAAGGATGTATGGCAAGGCCAAGAGTGCGGCCATTGTCTATTGTCTGGGCGTGACGGAACATTCGACGGGCACTGATGGCGTGATGGCCCTTTCGAACATCGCCATGGTCACCGGCAACCTCGGCCGTCCCGGCGGGGGAGTGAATCCGTTGCGCGGGCAGAACAACGTTCAGGGTGCATGTGACATGGGCGCCGGTCCCGATGATTTTCCCGGTTATCAAAAGGTGACCGATCCCGAAGCGGTGCGCCGCTTTGAGCGGGCTTGGGGGACCGAATTGCCTCATGAGCGGGGGGTCAAGGCAACAGAGTGCTTCCCTGCCATGATCGAGCACGAGATAAAGGGCCTGTTCCTGTTTGGCGAAGATCCCGTGCGTACGGATCCCGACACGCATCACGTGATCCGAGCCCTGGAGTCGCTCGACTTTTTGGTGGTGGATGATCTGTTCCTGACGGAGACGGCACGCTATGCGGACGTTGTCTTGCCGGGGCGCAGCTACGCCGAAAAGGAGGGAACTTTCACCAACACCGAGCGTCGCGTGCAGCGGGTGCGCAAGGCTGCCGACGGGCCGGATGGTGCGTGGCTCGATACAGACATCTTCGCCGAAGTCATGAATCGCATGGGATATGAGCAGCCTCGCTTGACCGCTTCCCAGATAATGGATGAGATCGCCTCGTTGGTCCCCACGTACGGAGGCATCAGCCACCGCCGTCTGGACGGCGCCGAAGTCGCTGGTCGTGGCCTTCAGTGGCCCTGTCCGAGCGAAGAGCACCCGGGAACTCCCATCCTCCACATGAGCGGGTTCGCCCAAGGTCTTGGCGCCTTTTCGACGCCCGAATATCAGCCATCTGCCGAATTGCCCGACAAGGAATACCCGCTTGCCCTGATGACTGGACGTGTTCTTTACCAGTACAACGCTTGTGCCATGACGGCAAGAACGGCGGGAGCCAATGAGATCGTCTCCCGGTCGTTTATCGAGATGAATGATCGAGATGCCCGGCTCATGGGGATTGTTGAGGGCGATCGCGTGTGCGTGTCGTCCCGTCGAGGAAAGATCGAGACGACTGCCCGCGTTTCGGGGAAAACGAATCCCGGCCATACCTGGATGCCCTTCCATTTTCAGGACGGCAACAGCAACTGGCTCACGAATGCTGCTCTCGATCGGGTGTCAAAGGCACCTGAATACAAAGTGTGTGCCGTGCGCGTGGAGAAGGCGGAGGGCTGAAGAAGGGTGAGATCGTCCATGCTGATCGTGGGTGTCCGCCTGCGCGCACAACGGCGCGCCACGCCTCCCTTCCCCGCGGGTGACTCGATGCGGGCCGAAGGGCGAAAAAAAGTAACACGAACTTGACTTAAGTAACATCCATGGAGTAAGGTTCCCAATCGTGCTACGCAATCATAAATCGTAACAATTATGTGACTGGTGATGGAGAGGAAAGGGAACCTCATGGCTCATGGAGGAATGCGTCACACGCTCGTCTCGCGGCGAACGTTCGTTCAAGGATCGGCAGCAGTGGGGGTTTTAGCTGCCCTGTCGGGCATGGGGGGCGTTTTGAGTGGGTGCTCTTCATCCTCTGCCGCCTCACCTTCGGCTTCGTCAGGCGAAAAGCCTGAGTCTCTGACCATCTATGTGGGTTCTGAGCCCGAGAGCGGCTTCGATCCGTTGACGGGCTGGGGCTACAATGGTTCCTACATCCTGTTCCAATCTCGTCTTTTGAAATTCGACACGAACTTGGACCTGCAACCCGATCTCGCAACTGACTGGAGCGTGTCCCCGGATGGCTTAACCTACACGTACACCCTGCGCGAGGGCGTGAAGTTTTCAGATGGATCGGCATTCTCCGCAGAGGATGTGGTGTTTTCTTTCCTGACGGCGCGTGACAACGGAGCGTCGACGTTGGATCTGACAAAGCTCCAGGATGCGAAAGCTCTTGATGAGCAGACGGTCGAATTTACCCTCTCCGAGCCCTATTCAAGCTTTGCGTCCTTGACGGGCAAGCTTGGAATCGTTCCCCAGGCGGGATATAGCGACGAAGGTTATCGATCGGCTCCTGTGGGAACGGGCCCGTTCAAGCTTGACCAGTGGGACGCGGGCCAGCAGATCATCATTTCCCCCAACGAGCACTACTATGGGACGATTTCACCCTTCAAGCAGATCACTCTCTTGTTCTTGGAAGGGGAGACCGCGCTGTCCAACGCTCAGTCGGGCACTATGGATGTGGTCATGGTCCAGCCTGAGTATGCGAAAAGCACGGTGGCGGGCATGACGCTTGAGACGTTTCCCACCATCGACACGAGAGGCTTCAACCTTCCCACTGCCCAGGAGACGGTGAGGGAGGGGAAGACGATTGGCAACAACGTGACCTGTGACAAGGCGATCCGCAAGGCCCTGGCCATCGGCGTCGATCGCCAGGCCATCGTCGACAATGCGCTCAACGGAGTCGGCACCGCGACCACGGCTCTCATCACCCAGGTTCCTTGGTCGAACGTGGCGTGCTCGTTCAAAGACGGTCGCATCGATGAGGCACAGGGTCTGCTTGACGAGGCGGGATGGGTTGTCGGCAGCGACGGGATCCGCGTGAAGGACGGACAGAAGGCGGAGTTCTCCATCACGGGACGCACCGATGACATGCAGCGCTACAACGTTGCGGTCGCATTCGCCCAAGAGGCTGAGAAGCTGGGCATCAAGATTGACGCGACCTCCGCGCTCTGGTCGGATTGCAAGGCCAATTCGGAATCCATTCCAACGTGTTGGGGCACGGGTGACTATGATCCCTCCGGAGATCTTTGTGGCTATTACAAGACGGGGGCTTCCACGAACCATTCCCAATATTCCAGCGAGATAGTCGATGGGCATATCCACGACGCGCTCGACACCACCGATGCCGCCGCCTCTCTGGAGAGCTGGAAGAACGTCCAATGGGACGGATCGGCTGGTCCTGAATCGGAGGAAGGAGACCTGCCAAACATCTGGCTGGTCACCATTGATCACACCTATTTTGTTCGCGATGGCTTGGACCTGGGAGATCAACCCGTCCATCCCCATGGCCACGGATGGCCTGTCGTGTGCAACCTCAATGAATGGACGTGGAAGTAGTCCATGTCTCCTCGCGTGAAATTTCTCCTCAAGAATGCGATAAGGATGGTGACGCTGCTGTTCGCGGTCAGCGTCATCTCGTTCACGTTGGCCAATCTCGCTCCCATTGATCCCGTGAGCGCCTATGCCGGCTCCGAGAATCACCTTTCTCAGGAACAGCTTGACGCCATTGCGGAGCATTGGGGATTCAACGATCCACCGGTTATTCGCTATATGGATTGGATGGGCGGAGTGTTGACTGGCGATTGGGGCACCTCGGTCATATTCCAACGTCCCGTGCTCGAAGTGATCGGAGAGCGCTTTCTCACTTCGCTGGTCCTCATGGGAACGGCCTGGATTATCTCTGGTGTGCTCGGCTTCGTCCTTGGAGTCATATGCGGCATGAAGCAGGACACGGTGGTTGACCGCCTCATCAAATCCTTTTGCCTGGTTTTGGCTGCCGCACCCACCTTTTGGCTCGCGTTGCTGGCGCTGGTGTTCTTCTCGGTGTATTTGGGATGGTTTCCCATGGGCTTGGCTGCTCCGGCGGGAGTGCTTGCGTCTGATGTCACCATCGGCGATCGCCTGTGGCACCTCTTTCTGCCTGCTTTGGTCCTTTCGGTCACCGGCATTGCCTCCATCACGCTTCAGACCCGCGAAAAAACGATTGAGGCACGTGAGAGCGACTACGCGCTTTTTGCCCGGGCGCGGGGAGAGAACGGCCGCCAGTTTGTCTCGAGGCATGTGTTGCGCAATATAGCCCTGCCTGCCATAACGCTGCAATTTGCCTCCATTGCCGAAATATTTGGGGGGTCGGTTCTAGCCGAGCAGGTCTTCTCATATCCCGGTTTGGGGAACGCTGCGGTGCAGGCCGCTTTGAAGGGGGATGTTCCCTTGCTGTTGGGAGTGGCTCTTGTTTCGGCGCTTTTCGTTTTCTTCGGAAACATGGCGGCGAATATATCGTATGGCATCATCGATCCACGCATCCGTCAGGGAAGCGAGGCCATCGATGGCTGAGAACGCCGTGGCAACGACCCTCCCTCGTGCGCTGGCAACGCGAAAACACGGGAATCGTCGGCAACGCACGCTTGCTCTCGTGGTGATTCTGGCGACAGTCCTTGTGGTCATCTTGGCCGTCGGGCTTTCGATGCCTGCGGGACTCTATGCGCCGGATTACAGCCAGAAGTCCCTCATGCCGTCCATTCAGCATCCCTTTGGAACGGATTATCTGGGGCATGACATGTTCTTTCGCAGCATACGAGGCTTGTCGCTCTCGATCCTGATCGGCATCTTCGCATCGGCTGTGTCGGGGACCTTGGCGCTTGTGCTCGGAACGGTTTCGGCCGTTTGCGGGGGTTGGGTCGACAAGGCAGTCCTCTGGCTGTCCGACCTCTGCATGTCTATTCCGCATCTGGTCATGCTCATTCTGATCTCGTTCGCCTTGGGCGGCGGGACGGTGGGAGTGATTGTTGCGGTGGCGCTCACCCATTGGCCTCCGCTGACTCGCCTTATTCGCGCCGAAGTGCTGCGCATCAGAACTTCCGAATACGTCCATGCTTCTCGCGCCATGGGGAAAAGCAATCTGTGGATCGCGCGTTCCCACGTGTTTCCCAATGTGATGCCTCAATTCATCGTGGGGACCATACTGCTGTTTCCTCACGCGATCCTCCATGAGAGCGCCCTGACGTTTCTTGGGTTCGGCCTGCCTCTGGACTCTCCCGCGATAGGCGCCATACTCTCGGAATCGATGAAGCATATTGCGACGGGTGCCTGGTGGCTCGCTCTCTTCCCCGGTCTCATGATGGTGCTGATTGTCTTGCTCACCTACGCGCTGGGGGACGACGTCAAAAAGCTTATTGACCCGCATACGGCGCAGGGATAGGGGGGCGTTGTGGATAAAAAGGCAGGACAGAGCCCTCGGATCTTGGAAGTTGAAGGGCTGAGCGTCTCCTTCGTCCAGTATGGGCAGGGGCTTCATCAGCGTGAGCTTCAGGTGATCAGCGATCTTTCCCTTGACGCCGGTGCGGGTGAGATCGTGGCCGTGGTTGGGGCCTCGGGATCGGGCAAGAGCCTGCTTGCCCATGCCATCTTGGGCATTCTTCCCAGGAATGCCGAGGTTTCCGGCTCGCTGCGATATCGAGGGGAGGTCCTCACGCCGGAACGGCAGCGTGCGTTGCGGGGAAAGAGCATCGCTTTCATTCCCCAATCCGTCTCTTGCCTGGATCCCTTGATGAAAGTCGGCGAGCAGGTTCGGGGCGTTCGGGGGACGGTTGCCAGGCAGAGGTCTCTCTTCAAACGGTATGGCTTGGATCCCGAAGTCGAGGGCATGTATCCTTTTGAGCTGTCGGGGGGCATGGCCCGCCGCGTGCTGGTGTCGACGGCTGTGATGGAAGACGCTGACCTTATCGTGGCTGACGAGCCAACTCCAGGCTTGACCCATGACATGGCCGTGAAGGCCATGGCCACGTTTCGGTCAATCGCCGATGCCGGCAAAGCGGTCGTGGTCATCACCCACGATCTCGATCTTGCGGCGGATGTGGCAGATCGCATTGTCGTTTTTTATGCCGGCACCACGCTCGAAGTCGCCAATGCCTCGGATTTTCTGGCAGGTCCTGATGGGTTGCGCCATCCGTATAGCAAGGCACTCTGGCGCGCCTTGCCCCAAAACGGGTTCGAGCCCGTGCGGGGAACGCAGCCCTACGCCGATGACCTTCCTTCGGGATGCCTGTATGCGCCGCGATGCGACCGTTGCACTGAGGCATGCGTTTCTTCGGGAGTGATTCCTCTCGATGCCCTGCGTGGGGGAAAGGTGAGGTGCATCCATGCTTCTTAGAGCCGACGGCGTTTCATTCTCCTACAAAAAGGGGAAGCCCGTGCTTGACGATGTCGACTTTCAGGTGGCCGAGGGAGAAGTGGTCGGCCTGTTTGGCCCTTCCGGCTGTGGCAAGTCGACGTTGGCGAAGGTGCTTTCGGGGCGCCTCGCTCCCCATTCCGGATCGGTGAAATGGGGCGGGGGAGACCTTCCAACGAAAGGCTTTTGCCCGGTTCAGCTGATTTACCAGCATCCCGAACAGGCGATCAACCCTCGTTGGCGGTTGGGTCGCACCATGTGCGAGGCATGGGAGCCGCCCCCTGACCTTCAAATGGCCATGGGCATAGAGAGCGCTTGGAAACGACGCTGGCCTAACGAGCTTTCTGGCGGGGAACTGCAGCGATTCTGCGTCATCCGTGCTTTGGCACCCGAGACGAAGGTGGTGGTCTGCGATGAGATGACAACCATGCTCGACGTTGTCACGCAGGCTCAGATATGGGAGCTGGTTCTCAAGGTGGCCCGAGAGCGCCAGATGGGCGTTGTGGCGATTACGCACAATCGACATCTTGCGGAACGTGTCTGCGATCGCATTGTCGACATGGGTCGGTGACGGACCGTGAAACCCGGCGACGTTCTTGTCGGACGGAGCTGCTGAGGCGTCTCAGCCCCTTGCCGTGAAGGGCTGAAGGGGAGATAATCGCTTCTGCGTGAAAGGTGGGAGCAAGATGCCTGCCGAACGAAGGTTTGCGCATCGAGCGAGAGGGTCAAGCGATGAACGAGATCAAGTGTCCCAACTGTGGGAAAGTTTTCCATGTCGACGAATCTGGCTTTGCAGACATCGTCAAGCAGGTTCGTGACGATGAATTCTCAAAGGAACTCAGCAATCGCGAAAAGCTCCTCGCATCGGACGGGAAAAGAGCCGTTGAACTTGCTATAGCGCAAACTAGGGGAGAGATGCAGGAGATTGCGTCGAAGCGCGAGGCGGAGATAGCCAAACTCAGCGCGAAGGTCGAGTCCTTTGCCTCCGAAAAGGAGCTCTACGCAAAGAGCGCCATCGCGCAGGCAGAGAAGGAACGGGACGCCCTGAGGGCTGAGGCGGATCGACAGCAGGACGAGATACGGCACCTCCTGGATGAGCGGAAGAGCAAAGAGCGCATTGCCCAAGCCGAGACCGAAGCCGCCCTCAAGGATGCCGTGGCGGAAAAGGATGCCAAGATAGTCGAGCTTCGGCAGAAACTTGAGAGCATGAGCGAATCCTTCGAGGTGAAGAAGCAGCTCGCAGTGACTGAGGCGCGGGTTGGGGTTGAACGGGAGCGCGATTCCCTCCAGGCGGAGGTGCGACTCAAGGAGAGCGAGAAAAGCAAGCTTGAGAGTGATCTCCGGGCTCAGATGGCAGAAAAGCTCAAGTCAAAAGACGACCTGATCGCCTATAAGAATGAGGAAATAGAGCGCTATCGGGACCTGAAGGCACGTCTTTCCACCAAGTTGTTGGGGGAGTCGTTGGAGCAGCATTGTCAGACCGAGTTCAACAAGCTGCGTGCGACTGCGTTCCGCAACGCCTATTTCGAGAAGGACAACGATGCGTCGGGAGGTAGCAAAGGCGATTACATCTATCGCGAAAAGGATGGAAATGACCAGGAGATCGTCTCCATCATGTTCGAGATGAAGAATGAGCAGGACGACTCCTCGCACCGGCATCGAAACGAGGAATTCTTCAAGAAGCTTGACGCCGACCGGTCAAAGAAGAACTGCGAGTATGCCGTGCTTGTCACCCTTCTTGAGCCTGAGAGCGAGCTCTACAACACCGGCATCGTCGACGTGTCCTATCAATACGACAAGATGTACGTGATCCGTCCCCAATTCTTCATTCCGATGATCACCGTGCTGCGCAATGCCGCCCTCAACTCGATGAGCTACAAGAGCGAACTGGCCCAGATGCGACAAGAGAATATCGACATCACGCGTTTCGAGGAGCAAATGGAGTCTTTCAAGCAAGGTTTTGGCCGGAACTATCGCATTGCGAGCGAGCGGTTCGAGACGGCCATCGCCGAGATAGACAAGACGATAGATCATCTGCAAAAGACCAAGACGGCGCTTCTGTCTTCGGACAACAATCTGCGCCTGGCGAACAAGAAGGCCGACGCCTTGACCATCAAGAAGTTGACGAGGGGAAATCCCACCATGCAGGAGCGTTTCGACGCTTTGGAGCGCGAATCGGAAGACGAGGGCCGGACCGATCCCGAATGAGCTTCCGTGAGCGGCCCGGCTTGTCTTCAGGGGATGTGCTGATCAATCAAGTACGGCGAAGCCGCCTGTCCACGGGATCTTCTCGCCGGCAGCAAGGACGAGCTGCTCGAACCCGATGGCCTCGAGCTCATGCGCCCGCTTGAGGGGGCCGGCATCGAGCGCTCGCAGGCCACCTTCGGTGATCACCTGAGCCAGCGCAAGCTTGGCCTCGAGGTCGTCTCCGGCGATGAGGACGGTCGTGGGCGTCATCGACGTTCCCACCGTTCCCGATGAAAGTGTGGCCGAGAACGTGGTGTTGAAGGCTTTCAGCACCGAGGAATCAGGCAACAGCGCTGCCAGCTCCTCGGTCGCCGATGAGCCCGCAGACACCAGGAGCCGGTCAAACGTGCTGAAATCGAGAGGGTTGGTTATTTCGACAACGGTCTTTCCCGCAAGTTCCGGACCGAGCTGGTCGACAATGGCGGAAAGCGCCGGATAGGGCACCGCCAATATCACGATGTCTCCCTGCACGCTGGTGCTCTGACGGTCGAGCTGGTCGACCGTGTTGCCTCCTTGTCTGACGATTGAGCCAATGGCTTGGCCCATGGTGCCTTTGCCCATGATCGATATCGTTGACATGAGGGACGCTCCTTCACTTTCGCGCGGTCAGATTCAGGCGCGCCGTCCGGCCGGACGGCGCGCCTCTTGGACTAAAACGATCCGTCGATGTCGGCGACGGCGACAACCTTCTGATTCACGAACTCAAAGAGGCCAAGGTCAATGAGCTCATGGCCGAATCCTGAGCGCTTGACTCCTCCGAACGGAATGTCTGCTTCGACCTTGGTCGGCTGGTTGATGTACACCATGCCGGTCTCGAGCTTCCGGGCAACCTTGCGACCCCTCTCGATATCCTGCGTGAACACGGATCCACCCAGGCCGAAGGGAGAATCGTTGGCTATCCTGATGGCCTCCTGCTCGTCCGCCACGCGATATATCTGAGAGACGGGACCGAAGAACTCCTGATAAAACGCCGGGTTGTCTTCGGAGATATCCGTCAGGAAGGCTGGCTGGAAGAAGCACCCCTGGGTCGGAACAGGTGACCCGACAAATTCGACAGAGGCTCCGTTCTGAACGGCTTCGTCGAGCTGTCGAGACAGCAAATCGGCGGCTGATTGAGAGGAAAGCGGCGCAAGCGTGGACTCCGGATCCCGGGGATCGCCGGCCTTGAATTTGGCAACTTCGGCGCGATAGGCATCCATAAACTGGTCATAGACGGAATCGACCACAATGAGCCGCTTGGAGGAGCAGCAGACTTGCCCGGCATTCCAATGACGGCCGAACGCAGCCCATGAAGCAGCTTTCTCCACCTCTGCGTCATCCAACACGATGAACGCGTCGGCTCCGCCAAGCTCGAGCGTACTTTTCTTGAGCGCCTTCGACGCGGTTGCCGCGACCGAAGCGCCTGCAGCTTCTGATCCGGTGAGGGCGACGCCTCTGACACGGGGGTCGTTGATGATCATGTCAGAGTGCTCGTGGGAGGCATAGATGTTCTTGAAGAGACCCTCCGGCGCCCCGGCATCGCGGAATATCTGCTCGAACGCAGCTGCGCATTGGGGAACGTTGGAGGCGTGCTTCATGACGAGGGTGTTGCCGGCTGAAAGCTGAGGAGCGGCAACACGGATGATCTGATAAAACGGGAAGTTCCACGGCTCGACCATGAAGAGGACGCCAAGGGGGTCATTGACCAAGGCGACGGCGTCGTCCGGGAAGTTCTGCGCCTTGATGAACCGCGGTGCGAGAAGGTCTGCTGCACGGTTTGCATAGTATTCGGCGATTCTTGCCGACAGCTCAATCTCCGCCTTTGCCTCCGCCAGCAATTTTCCCATTTCAAGGGTGATGAGACCGGCGAACTCGTCCTGCCTGCTGCGCAGGATGTCGGCCGTGTTTTGCATGAGCTCTGAACGCTGCTCGAACGACGACTCGCGCCATGAGAGAAAAGCTTCGTGGGCTTTGCCGATGGCCGCCTTGATTTCCTCATCGGTAGCCGTTGGGAACGACTCGATGACTTCATTCGTGTAGGGGTTGATAGTCTTGTATGCCATGGGAACCTCTCTTTCTGCTGCAATGCGGCGCCGGAGCCTGGCGTAGAGGGAGGATTCCCGCCGTCAGATCACAGACTGTGTTGGACGCTTCAGCATTTATTATACAAAGCCGAGAACAGGGAAACAAGCCGACGGGAGCCAGAAAGGACTGTGGTTTCTTGGGGTTTGAACCGGGAGTATGTCATAATGTCCCAAGGCGTTACCGGTTGTTTACCCTCCGTATCACGCTGCTGTTCGTTTGTGGGGCATCGACGGGCTTGTCTTGTCAGGATGTCCGCGCTCGAAGGAGGCAACGCGCATGGCTGAGAGCTGTCTGATGGGCAACAGGAGACGAGAATGCAGCCTTGCCTTCTGGAGTCTCGACAACAATCCCAACGGTGTGATGTGGGTCACCGTGTCGGGCCAGATCATATTTGCAAACCGTGCGCTGCACGTGATGACCGGCTATCCTGACGGAGCCCTCGTTGGCACCCATATGGCCGATCTGGACATCATACTCAAGCCTTCCGACATCGGCCCTGACGGCCATCTGACGAAACTCGTCAGAGCTGGCGAGATTGGCAAGATATCCACGTCGTTTCGCCATGCCGACGGTCGTTCGTTTCCCGTGAGGGTTGAGATATCGGTTCCGCAGGAGAACGAGAGCATGTTCGTCGCGTTTGTCCGCGACATGGAAGATGACCTGAAGGCCGCATCCCTGCTTGCGTTGACGAACGGAGACGAGGCTCTGGACAGGGAAGAAATTGTGAGGGACCTGTTGACGGATCAGCTTACCGGCACGTGGCTGCGCCGACGCTTTTTCGAAGTGGTCACTCCTCTTGTGGCGAAAGCTAAAGAAAAAGGTTTTGACCTCGCCCTCATCTTCATGGACGTCGATCGCTTCAAAGCCCTCAATGACACCTGCGGCCATAATGCGGGAGATCGTGCGCTGAGGGAGATCGCCTGTGCCATCGAGGATGTCATCCGCGGCGACGATTTTTTGTTTCGATGGGGTGGGGACGAATTCGTCATTCTTCTTCCCGGAGTCAAGCGCGAGGCGGCTCTTGAGATTGCGGAACGGATACGCCGCCGTGCCGAGGCGCGAGGCACGGGCGCGTGCCTCGATCTGACGGTGAGCATTGGGGTTGCCGTGTATCGACCGGGCGAGGACGTGACCGATGACTGGATTGCCCGAGCCGATGCGGCCATGTATGGGGCGAAGCAGGCCGGCGGGAATGGGGTGCGGGGGTAAACCCCACGCCGTCGGGCCCGAGATGACGGCAGTTCTTGGGCCCGACGGCGTGGGGGCTTCTTGGGCTGGTCTGCCCGTCCCGCCCAGCCTCTTGTGGGCTGGGCGGAAAGCTGGCTCAGTACAGCAGGAATACGGAGTATCCGAGCTGATAGATCAAAACTCTGAACAACAGTGAGAATGCGATGGCCGCAATGGCCGCGATGATTGCGGCGGTCTTGGAAGAACGCGGCCTTCTCTTGGCAATGACGGAGCAGGCCAGGACAATGACCACGCAGATCAAGGCAATCCAGAACGACAGCGCTCCTTCGCCCAGAACCATTTCGAACAGCAGGCTGCCAACCTGTGCGGGGGCGGTGGTCATGGAGGTTGGATCGGCATAATGTCCGTAGCTGACGATGCGCGCAGTCGCACAGGCCGCTACATAGACGACACTGCCTGCGATCTGGATGATGGTTCCGATAAAGGCAAGGCCAAGAGCGGTTCTTTTAACCTCGGCGTCTTTCCTGATCTCTGAGATGAGCCAGAGCGCTACGGGGCCCAACAAGCAGGCGTTGCCAAGATAGAAAGCAACGAGAGGAACTCCCCAGGCAGGGCGGGCCGGCATGAGGTAGGAATGAGCGGTGGCGATCACCATCCCGAGCGCGACGACGAGGGTTGCCACGGAAAGCCACTTCGGCAGCTCTTTGCCGCTGCGCAGCATGAGGAACCAAATCACTATCACGATGCCAAGCGCAACGCACCCCATGAGTTCTTGAGTGATGCCGGACGTAATGTGCCCGAAGCCATTGAAAATGCGCTCCCAGTGCTGCAGGTGCAGGAAGGCGCCTATGCCTCCGAGCACCAGAGAAGCAAAAGACGTGGCAAGGAGCGACGCCTGCAAGGTCCTGCCTTGGCCTTTGAGAGCAAGGATGGACATGCACCCCAGAAGGCCGCATGTCAGACACACGAACACGGTGAAGATAACCAGAGGCCACTGCGTCTCCATCACGCATCGCCTCCTTCCCAATGATGGTCACGCAGTATGAAGGAGAATGCTGGGTCGTTTCCGACATTTGGCAGATGATAGATGTCTGATTCTTCGAAGGGCTCCAGGAATTCGACCATTCTGCGCTGCTCGTTTGCTGTGTCGTATGACCCGACATAGGATTCCAAGCCTTCTTCGGTGTCTCCAATCCACCGGGCGTTGCCGCCGCATTGGCTGACGCATTGGGGGAGTTCGCCTTGCGACAGCTTTTGTTCGCAAAGCGTGCATTTTTCGACGACGCGCTCTTCCTCGTTGAGATAGCGAACGCCGTAAGGACATGCCATGACGCAAAACTGGCAACCAATGCATTTCGACTTGTCGATCTGTATCGAGCCGTCGCTGGCAACATGAGACGCTTCTGTCGGGCATACTTTTACGCATTCAGGATTTGCGCAGTGTTGACATCCGATAGGCAAGAAGTACATATACACATCGGGATATTGTCCTGATCCCTCCGGGACGGGATTGGGACCCACCCGGACGACCTTGTTCCAATAGTTGCCGATGGGCACGTTGTTGACCGCTTTGCAGGCGACTGAGCAGGCTAGGCATCCAACGCAGCGGTTGAGGTCGGTGATGATCGCTTTCGACATGTCTCTAGTTCCTCCCCTCGTAAACGGGCAGCCATTCCTTCAAACGGGGATCGTCGGAAGTGTGGATGATGGGCACTCCGGCGCTGTCGCACGGCACGGGGTTGTTGAACGGGCTGTTGTCTGCCGTCGCTTTGTAAATCTTTACCTGGTAGGCGCGTAGGTTCGAGCTGCCAGAATGAGGATCTTGTGCGTGATGGTCGATCAGCTGATTGACAGCTGAAAGCTGGAAGCCGTGGCCGGCATCCTGAACCTCGGGATACCACCACGTGTGTTCCAAGTTCACCACGTTCTTGTCAACTCCGTAATACAGATCCGCGACCTCGCGGATCTTGCCCCATTCGGTCTCAATCCATACCCAGTCTCCCTGCTCTATGCCGTAATCGGCGGCAGTCGCAGGATTGATCTCAATGCGTGGAACCGGCCACAGCTCTCGACACCAGGGAAGCTGACGATGCTCGCTGTGGAAGTACACGGGTATGCGACGGCCTGTGGTGGCGGTCAAGGGATATTCCTTGATGCGGTCTCCATCGTTGGGGCCATGGGGAGGTTCTTTCCAGCTGGGCAGAAACCATTCGGGGTTGTCTGGATGATGCGTTTCCATGACGGTGGACCAGATCTCCTGCTTCATGGTGGGGGTGAACCAGCCGGGTTTCCAGTCTCCAATGCCCTTGCCTGCCGTGTAGTCAAGGCGTGCCCATACGCGGTCACGTGCACGCATCGCTCCCGTCTGATAGCGCCGGTAGGTTCCCCAGTTGCGCGGCTCGATGTCTTTTGCCTGCCACCAGCCATGCTTCTGAAAATCGGCGACATAGTCGTTCCAAGTGGGATACTTGGGCGTGACCTTGTCCATGTCGACGCCGTGCCGTTCATGGCTCACCTTGCCGTTTTCGACGTGCCACGTGGTATAGGTCAACTCATCGTCGGTGAGCAGCTTGATGGAGTCATTGAGCTGCCAATCAATGTCGGGCCATTCGTTGCCCGGCTCATTGGTCCACTGCCATTCCATGCGACGCGCGAAGTCCATGACGATTTCGGGATCGTATTTCGCTTCGGCGGGAGGCTGCACGCATTTCACGGTTGCTCCCATGGCTCCTGCGGAGCCTTGGCTTGCACGTGGCGAGTTGAGCTCTATCCAGTGGGCAACTGGCAAGATGATATCTGCCGCATCGGTTGAGGGCGTATGCCACAGGTTGAGGTCGACATAGAAGTCCAAGGCGCAAAGCGCTTCCCATGCCCGCGTCGTGTTGGTCTGGCTCATGAAGTTTCCCGATTCGTTCCAAAGTGCGCGAACGGGGTAGGGATCGCCTGTGATGACGGCATCCCAGAGGGTCGATCCGTCGCACCAATATTGCCACCATCCCAGAAGGGGAAACTTTTCGATGCCAAGCTGCTTGAGGTTGACCTCCGCCGGTGGAGTGGAGGCTCCCGGCGCCCAGGCGGAGAAGCCCTGGAGATCGCCGTCGATTGGGACGACTGTGGGCCCGCGGTTGCCGCCCGGGGTGTCCATGTTGCCGGTGATGCCCACGAGGTTGTCGAGCGCGCGGCTGTTCTGAATCGCGTTGCAGGCGTGCTCCTGTGCAAGCATGTACTGGATTCCGCCATTGCCGAAGCCGCTGCTGGGATCGATGCGGTCGCCATAAGCCGTCGCTGCTGCTTCGATTTCCGTGGCGGGAATGCCGGTGATTTCTTCGGCAGTTTCCAGGTCGAATTCAGCGGCGCGGGCTTTGTAGTGCTCCCATACGGGCTTGACCTTGACCGTCCTGCCGTCTTTCAGCGTGATGTCGAATTCGCCTTCGAGCGCTGGATCTATGGCTGGGTCGAAACCCATCAGGTCTGGCAACCATCCTTGCGTCTGTCCAGGCAATAGGTTGTCCTGCGAAGCCTCGCGGCCCTCATATGCCTTTTCTGAGTCGTAGTTCTCGCCTTCCCAGAACCCGCCTGTTTCGTCAATGTTTCCCTCTTGATCAGCATTAAACCAGGTGAAAGGACCATACTCATGCTCGATGCCCTGGTCTTTCAGCTTCTCCCAGTTATTGTCGTAGACGAGAAACTTGTAAGGGCTGCCGCCTTCCTTGATGTCGCTTTCCTTGATCAGGCGAGTTTTGACGTCCCAATACGAACCGTCGGTGCGAACCGTTGGAAAGCCGCTGGGCTCCATGTCCTCACACACGAGAAACGGCGCATTGGTCCATTTCTTGGTATAGATCTCATCGTAGAGTTTCTTCTGAATGATGACATTGGTCCAGGCGAGCGCCAAGGCGCCGTCGGTGCCGGGCCGAAGGTGTTGCCAATAGTCCGCTTCTTTTCCCATGTTGGCCATGCGCGGATCGACGCTGATATGCACGTCCGCGCGGGATGCGACATCGACGGTTGTGCGGCAGGAATCGTCGTAATTCGAAAGCTCCGATGCACCGGCCCATTGCACGAAGACCTTTGGACGGGTGATGGTCTCCATCCAGGACATGGCAAATTGCGAAACCATGGTGGTCGCAAAGTGACGGGGACCCTTGCAGATCTGCCAAGCCTCAATGTTATTTGGCGTTTCCAGCATATTCTTCAGAATTGATTCCGAATGCATGCACCAAATTCGAGAAGTGCCAACTTGACAGGCAATCGACTCGCCACCGTACTTCTTTTTGATTGCCAGAAGATTGTCCTTGATGGTCTCCATGGCCTCGTCCCAGCTGATACGCTGCCAACCGGGATCCTCTCCCTTGGGGTTGGTGCGTTTCATGGGGTAATGCAGCCGGTCGGGGTGATAGGCTGCTTGAATGGATGACTGCGATTTCGTGCAGCAATTTCCCATTGACTGAAACGCGCCTTCGTCGGCCTCGACGCGTATGGCTCGTCCGTTTTGGACGATGACCTTCACCCCGCATTCCATTTTGCCGCATCCACGACAGCAGGTTTTGACGGTGACGGTGTCATTGCCCGATGCCTCGCTGAATGTTTGGTCAGCCAGCGCGACATGCGTGGAAGTGCCAAATGCCGCAACTGCGGCACCCGTGATAGCCGCGGTCTTGACAAACGTGCGTCGGGACATGATCGGCTTACCCATACTCCTCCTCCTTGTTTCTCGTCTTCCTCTCGTCATGCGGCAGGGAGGGAGGGGGCTGCCGCTTTGCGGTGCAGAGCCCTCCCTGCCGCGACAGCCACCTTAGGGATGCAGGGGGCATGCTTGCATCGTTCAAAGCTTGCGAGGAGGGTTTGGCTGGGTCATAAATTCTTATGATTTTGCAATCATGAAAAAGCATCAGAGTTAATTGATCAGGTGTTATTAAAATGGCCTATCATAAATTATCCTTAAACTAGTATAAATTCCTTGAAGAGGTCAAGCTGGCATTTCCGTATAATCAGAACTGCCGGCAGAGAGGCCGGCAGGCTCGGTGCTGTGCACCGATCGGGGGGTGGAAGATATGGGGCAGTTTCGGGCGGCTTGGGACATCGCACGGAGGGAAAACCTGTCGCTTAAGCGCATTGCTGGCGTGGCTTTGCAGTGGCTGTGGATGATCATGATGTTTTATAGCATCGTGCCTTACAGCTTCTCGTCGGACGTGCGGGGAACGCTGTACATGAGTTTGCTCATATCCTTGGTGTCCATGGTGGTCACCCTTCTTTTTGTAGCTATCATCGTGCGCCGTGAGAGCGTTGGCGCAAGTTCTCCCGTTGTCATCGGTTCTGCCACCATGATGAGCCTGGGCAGTGTGCTCACTCCCTTTGCCGATCCCACCACGCCAACGGGCATGCTGAGCCTCGGCGTCGGCGCCATCATGACGGGCACGGGCTCGGCGGTTCTCTTCCTATGCTGGGTGGAATTGCTTTCAGGCTTGGGAGGGCGGCTGGCGCTCGTTGAGCTGGCTTTCTCTCTCTGCGTTTCGTTTGTCGCGGCATATGGCCTGACCTTTGCCCCTCAAGTGCCCGCCATTCTCGTGATCATGTTCTTGCCGGCCGCTTCTGCATTTCTTTTGAAAAGGAGCATGAATGGCGAGGATCGGCTTGTCTCGGTGTCCGAACAGACGCTGTCGCATCATACGTTGGCCCTGTTCGTGAAGGCGTTGGCCGGCGCTGCCCTCATTGGCATGCTGGAAGGGTTTTTCGACGTGGTGTCTGGATTCAAGACATATGCGGTTCAGAACGTGTTCGGATCGTATTTGCTTCTTGCAGGGTTCGTCGGCGCGCTGGCGGTGCTTCTGATTGCGGTATTTCTACGTCGGGACGGTGTCTTCTTCGCCTACCGCTTCGCCATGCTCATGCTCTGTCTGGGATGCCTGTCCACTCCGTTCATGGCCGATAACAATACCTATTCGTATGCGCTCATCTTTGGGGGCTACCATTGTTACGTGTTGGTGCTATGTGTGGTGTGCATCGATGTCGCCACCAGTTTCAGGGTGGGTCCGGCCCGCGCCATCGGTTTGGGCTTTTTCGCTTTGTATGGCGGTGAGGCCGTGGGATCGACGTTTGCCCATTCTCTGTTGGCAACGGGCATTCCCTTGTTTGATTTGACCGTCGTCACGTTGGTTGCAGTGTCGCTGTTGTTCATAGCGCATCTGTTTCTGTTCACGGAAACCGATCTTATCAAGATTGGAATTGGCGAGGTCAATCTTGTCGGAAATGCTCGCAACCATGATGTTCGGCGTGAGGGCGGCCCGGTCGATCCCTGCATCGCCATCGTCGCGCTCTATGCCCTTTCGCCACGTGAAAGCGAGGTGCTGCCCTTGCTCCTTGAGGGACGCACCATATCGCGCATCCAGGAGACGCTGTTCATCTCGGCAGGTACGGTAAGCACGCATATCAGGCATATCTATCAAAAGACGGGGGTCAACAACCGTCAGGAGCTCATCGATCTGGCGAAGGACGACATACTGGCAAACGAGGAGATGTAGACTGCTATGGAAACCCTGTACCTGCAGGAATATGTGCAGGTGGCGAACCTCGGCAGTTTCACGGCTGCCGCCGTGGAACTCCATCTGACCCAGTCGACATTAAGCAAGCATATCGCAGCCCTTGAGCGCGAGTATGGCGTCGAGCTTTTTGTGCGGAATCGCAGGGGCGTTCGGTTGACCGAAGCGGGAAGGGTGTTGTATTTGCAGGCAGTGAAATTGGAGCGCTTGCTTGGCCAGACGGAGCGGCTTCTGGGTGCGCTTCCTTTGGGGACTGCGGCTTCCGACATGAGCGTATTGATGGCGGACCCCTCTCGGAACCCCGCATTGCGATGCAAATGTCGTGCCTGTGCCCTCAAGTTTCAGCTTGATGAGCGGGAGACCGGTGCCCTCGTGCTCTACTTGGAAGAATTCTCCCTTGAAAGCATGCGGAAGGAGCTGGGTGTCTCTCGTGACGAGGTGGCTGAACTCCTTGGCAGCGCGTATCGGAAGCTCGGAGTGAGCGACAAGCAGCAAGCGCTGGATCTTATCCATTCCTTTTCAGAATGATGGTAGACCGAGCTGGGAGGCTCGGGCATACTGGTGCACGTCAATGAATGCTTGATGTGAAGCTTGGGGGCTTCGAGGCAGAGGGCTTCATCTTTGGAACTATGAGAAGATGGAGGCCGAACGACATGAGCGTTGATGCTGTTGCGGAAATTGACGATGCGACGCAATTCCTGTTGGAATTGGCGGGTGGCTCTTATGCCTGCATCTACCGCGATCTATCGAGAGACTTGACCAATCCTTTCTTGGCGAAAGCGAACCAACTGGCTTCCACGGGCGTTCGCGTTCGCATCGTTTGCGTCGATGATTTGGCTGCGAATCGCTATCGCATGCGCTTTGCCGACTATCCCTCGCTCGGACCGGCCGATGTGGTCACGATCGAGCAGATGGCGATGCGGATACTCGCAGAGGCACGTGTGGGCGCATCTGTCGGACGCGATCCCCGGGTGCTCAGCGAAAACGAGATAGATGTCCTGATGGAGGACATGAAGGTCAGTGGCCTCAAGCCGCGTCGCCTGCGGGAGATGTTCAAGTTCTTCTGCAAAGGCATAAGCGACTGCGACAGCGAGGGGGATGGCTGGCTGATCAACAATGAAGAGAGACGTCTTTTCTCCCTGCTGTCCGAAAACCTGGAAGCTCGTCGCGCCATGCTGCCGTGCGAGTTGTCGTCGTTTGCGTATCAGGGCATGCTGAAGGCTGGCGTTGAGCCTCCACCGCTTGCCGTGCTTGCAGACGATTTCGGGATGCTGAGCAAGGCGTCCCAACGTTTGGTCGAACATGTGGCCACTGCCGGTTTGATTGTTGCGGGTACTCGCCTTGCTGCGGTTGGTTCTGCTGAACCCTATCCGCACAACGAAGGGTTCCTTTCGTTCGCGAGACGCCATGATGCGGCATGGATATCGTTGGAGGAAGAGACGCCGGCAGCGCGGCGTGTATGCCAGTCGTGCGACAATCCGGAAGATGAATTCTCTTTTGTGGCCGAAGCGGTGTCTCAGCGTGTCGCCGATGGATTGGAGCCTCGCGATGTTCTGGTGGCCGTTCCCAACGAGACGTGGCTTTCGGGCATGGCGAATGCCTTAGAACGGCGGGGCCTCGTTGTCGGAAGGGACAGGGGTTGCACCAAGGCCAAAGGCGATCCTCGTGTGACGGGCCGCTTCAACGCGATGAAGCTGGCAACGTTTCTCAAGCTGTATCTGAAGTCCGATGACCTCGTCGCGTTGCGCTCGTGGATGGGCTTTGGAGATTGGCTGTTACGCTCAGATGCTTTTTGGGAGTTGGTCTCGTATGCGCGGGACCGTGATGCGAGCGTGCTTCAGATTGTCACGCAGTTGCTTGACCCCAATGGCGACAGGCGTGATTTCAAGGCATTCGACAAGCTTCGCGCGCCGCTTGAGGAATTGAGCACATTGTTGATTGCCTGTCGAGCGGAGCTTTCATGCAAGGAGGCTGCAGAGCTGTTCAAAAAGCATGATATGGCTCTTTCACTCGACCAAATCGCTTTGCTTGGTGACGATCCTGCATGTGCGGATGTAAAAAGCTTGGCCGTCGAGACGTGTATGGCCGTGGCGAGCGATGGTGGCGACAACGCCGTCACCATCGCTCCCTATAGACGGTGCCATGGACGGTTCCCGCGCGTGACGTTTATAACTGGGCTGATCGACGGCTTTATGCCTGCCACTGACGCCGTCGATGACAAATTTACGATCGACCATCGTCGGGCCGCTTTTGAGCGCGAGCTGGTTTTATTCGAGGACATGGCTGCTACGGCGCGCGAGGAAGTGGTCTGCACGCTGTTCAGACGCGATGAGTTGGAGCATGCCGCCATGATGAACATGCAGGTCTCGCGCGTGTTTATTGAGGGTGATGTGCGCTACGCGACGGTTGTTCCCTCGTCCGCTCTTCGAAGGGAGCAGGAATGTTGACCACGATTTCCCTGCTGATTCTCGCCTTCCTGCTGACACGATTGAAAGGACTCCTCCATGCATGACGTAGATTCGTTTGTCATTGACGACGACTTCGACCCTCTTGCCGACCTTGACCTGGCCAGTGGGGACACTGTTCAGGAAACGGATTACCTGCCTCCTATCCCCGATGCCGACAAAAGCGTCATGCCGAGACCTGCTTTCTTGACGGACGAAGAGCGCCTGGAGAGGTTGCTCGTCGGCATTCCGGGCCAGCAATTTCGTATTTTACATGCGATCGAATTGTGCATGGAGCCAAAAACCATGGGTGAAGTGGTTGAGGCCCTGGACGCCGACTATCCTCAAATGTCGAGCGTATACACTGCTTCGCAGATTGTCGGTCTTTTGACGCGTGATGGGGCCTTGCGTCGAATGGATGGCGAACCGGCATCGGCCAAAGCACCTGATGTTGAATGCGGCTATGTGACGGTGTCCGACACTGTTCCGTCGCGCTACGTTGCGACGCAGCTGGGATTGGACGTCATGGAGGCCCGCGTGAGCCAACGCATGGTGCAGGACATGCTCGAGGAGGAGCCTCGCTACCTGCCTTTGTATCGCATGATTCTTGAACAGTGCATGCGTGAGGAAGGGGGAGAGACAAAAGCGCTCAACGACATCATTGATGCCAATCCCTTGTGTCAGGAACCTCGTCGCTTCTGCACCTACTTCTTGAATCGACTGGAAGGCGTTGGGGCTCTCGCGTGGCGCGATAGTTGGACCGTCACGGATAGGGGGTCAAGGTGTCTTGCGGATATGGACAAGGGCGAAGTCGATTAGCTTCCCACGTTGTCACGGCATTTTTTGCCAAGGCGGCGTCCTCCTTGTGCATAGGCTGTGCTTTGCCGCAGGCCGGCATGGCCAATGACGCCGAATATCCCTCTAGCTATGTTGATGCAGATGAAAGGAATCACCATGTCTGACAGTTCGGAAGTGAGCTTCATTGAGGTTTTGCGGGGTCGCATGGCAACCTATCAGTTTCTCTCCCGCCTGTTCCGTGTGGAAGTTGACCGGGAGCTTTATGATTCTTTGTCGACCATGCGCTTCCCGACCAACACGGGAAACTGCTTGGTTGACGAAGGATATGGTCTGATCTGCAGCTACCTAAGCCGAGCAGATGAAACCGTGCTTACTGAGCTTGCCGTGGACTATGTGCGGGCCTTTATAGGGTCGGGAAACGACGGGTTTTCGGCAGCGTATCCCTTTGAATCGGTGTACACGAGTCCCAAGCGCCTCATGATGCAGGATGCCCGTGACGAAGTGCTCGTTTTATACCATGCTGCAGGTTTGGGCAAGCGGGAAAGCTGGAAGGAAGGCGAAGACCACATTGCTCTGGAGCTGGAGTTCGAGCAGATTCTCATCGAGCGAGCCATCGAGGCATGCGAGGCTGGGCATGAGGAACCGTGCGTCAAGCTCATGCTTTCGCAACGCAACTTTTTACAGGATCACCTGTTGGCCTGGTATCCCATGATGGCCCAGGATATGGAATCTTTCCCGAAGACTGATTTCTATCGTGGATTGGGCAAGCTGACGCTCGGTTTTTTGCGCAATGACTTAGATTTTTTGAATGAGGTCCTGGATGGCACGGAAGAGGAGGTTGCGTGATGGACGGTGGCCCTCGCGCGAAATCCTCCGAAATTGGCAGAGACGGCATGGCGGCCAAGACGTATCTCGGCATGACCAGGCGGACGCTGTGTCTCGGCGTTGGCGGGGCGGTTGCCATGCTCAGCCTTGGTGGGCTCAGATATGCCGCCGCCCAGCCGGTCATACGGCCGCCGGGAGGCCAGGACGAGGATCGGCTCGTGGCCTCCTGCATCCGATGCGAGAAGTGCTACGAGATATGCCCGCGTGACGTCATAACTCCCGCACACATCGAGAAGGGCCTGCTGGCCATGCGCACGCCTACCTTCGACTTCTCGAGGAACTGGTGCGACTGGTGCACGGAGGAAAACGGGGGCGATCCCCTTTGCGTGCGCTCCTGTCCCACTGAGGCACTCAGCCTCTTTCCCGGTGCGACAGCCAGGAGCACCGTCATCGGAAAGGCGGCCATCACCACGGATTGGTGCCTGGCCTACAAGCTCATCGGATGCCGCTTCTGCTACGATGCCTGCCCCTATGAGGCCATAACGCTCGACGAGAACGGCCGGCCCTCCGTGGTCGCGGAGGCCTGCAACGGGTGCGGCGCGTGCGAGAGCGTCTGCGTCTCCCTGCAGGCGGGATCCATCTCCGAGGGAGCGACTGCGCGGGCGATCGTCGTCCACCCGATCGACGAGAGGGGAAGGTGAGGGCGCCATGAAGTTGGATTCCAAGAAGCTGCGCGCCGCAACGGCCGCGGCCTTCATTGTCGCAATTGCCGTGGGATTCGCCACGAACTTGGGAATCGGCACCCTGTCGGCTCCGGGATTCTGGGACATCTCCATCCTGTGCCCGCTCGGTGCCCTGGGCACCATGCTCGCGGCCAAGGCCGCGGTGCCGCGTGCCGTCGTGTCGCTCGTGGTCATGACGCTGCTGATTGTGGTGTTCGCGCGGGCGTTCTGTGCATGGATGTGCCCCATACCCCTTGTGCAGAAAGTGAGAACGCGGCTCTCCAGGAAGCGTCCGTCGAAGGATGTCGTGTCAGATCAGCTGCTTTCGGACAGCCTTGGACAGACTTCGGAAACCGAAAACCTGCCCTCTTCGGAAAAGGCTCTCGCCCGAGCGTCCGCAGTTGCACCCGGGTGCCCCGGGACTGGAAGCGGCTGCTCGGAATCAAAGGACGAAGGCTGCTCTTCCTGCCCCGCAAAGCGCGGCAGCGTTCCCGATGCGCGCCACTTCGTTCTGGGCGGCGCGCTCCTGTCCACGCTCGCCTTCGGATTTCCCGTGTTCTGCCTTGTCTGTCCCATCGGCCTCACGTTTGCGACGGTCCTCCTCGTCATCAACCTGTTCGCCCATGGGGACGTCACCTGGTCGCTTGTCGTCGTTCCCCTGCTGCTGGCGGCCGAGGTGCTGCTGTTTCGGAAATGGTGCCACCGACTCTGTCCTCTCTCGGCGTTCATGAGCCTCATCGCAAAGGCGAACAGGACCTTCGTTCCCATCGTCGATGACGGGGCATGCCTCGAGACCACGAAGGGCGTTGCTTGCGGTATCTGTGGGAAAGCATGCGGCGAAGGCATCGATCCCCGGCACCCCCAGCTGTCGCAGGCTTCTTGGAGCGAATGCACGAAGTGCCGCGCCTGTGTCGAGGTGTGTCCCACGCAGACAATCGCCATGCCCCTTCTGCCGAAACGGCGCGATTTCAGGAGAAATCCGGACGTCTGTCGAAAAGGCTTGCGCAGCGAGGGGGCAGCGGGGGTTGCCAAAATCAAAGACACGGCTCCATCGAATGCCTCCACCTGGCGGGGCGGCGAGGAACCAACTTCCGAAGAGCGAGAAAGGTGACGTCATGGCTTTTGTCGAGGGATTGTTGGCGATGCTCCATGCAATTGAAAGCGATGCGATTGTCATTCATGAGGAGCGTTGCATTTCAGTGCGCAACCGTAACGCTTCTTGCTTGCGATGCGTGGAAACGTGCGCATCAGGCGCGCTTGCACATCTTGAAGGCCAGTTGAGAGTTGATCCCGAACTGTGCATTGGCTGTGGTACATGTGCTACGGCATGTCCAACCTGCGCAATCGAGCTTGGCAATCCTTCTGACGATGATCTGACATCCCTGATCAAACGTTCTATCGTGGCGACGGGGGGCCATCCGGTGATAGCCTGCGAACCAGCTCTTGTCCTTGCTGGATCACGGAGGGACGCCGCGGTTGAAAAGGAATGGGGGACTTATAGCAAGCGGGTGAGCGACGGCTTTGCCTATGATGAAGCCATGGTGGTGTCCCTGCCTTGCCTGGGACGCGTGGACGAATCGGCTCTTGTGGGCATGGCTGCCTATAAAGCGTCCGATGTCACGCTCGTATGCGGAGACTGCGGAATGTGCCGATATGCTGCTGGTGGGGATATGATTCGACAGGTGGTTGACAGTGCGTGCGGCATGCTGGGGGCGTTTGGCAGTGACCTTGCCGTCGGCTTGACCTCCGTGCTGCCTGACCGTGTTCGTGGGGCGGGCCATGGCACAACGCCGGAATCCAAGGGCATGTCCCGCCGTGACTTCCTGCAAGTGGCCAAGGATGGCTCGGCGCGCGTTGTCGAAGCGGCAACGAAGAGCGAACGGCTTGTCCCGTGGGGTGATGCCGACGTCCCGGCCCATGCCGTTCCATGCAAAGTGGACAAGAGCGGCTCTCTCTCGCATTTTGTTCCCGACAGGCGTCTTCGCCTCTACAACTATCTCAAACACATTGGCGACCCCGTGGCCAGCCAGGTGGAAACACGGGTCATCGGTGCTATTTCCATTGACGGGGAAAAGTGCAACTCATGCCGCATGTGCGCCGTTTTTTGTCCGACGGGCGCCATCGTAAAGCTGGACGATGATGCGATGTTCGGCATTGTGCATCGTCCGAGCGCCTGCGTGCAATGCCGCTTGTGCGAGAGTATCTGTCCCGAACAGGCCATTGCGGTAAGCGGACTTGTCCCCATCGGGCAGTTCATGGGAAAAGAGGCGATATGCTGCATGATGGAGAGGCCGACATGGACTCCGAATCGGCCCACCTCGATGTATGACAAGCTGCACTCCGTCTTGGGTGAAGACTTGGAAATGTGCATGTTCTGACCACCCGACACCGCGATCGGCCGTGCAAAGCGGGGCTGTAAAATCGATCATGATGGACTATATGCCTGAGGGGGCGAGGTGGGTGATCAAATACACACTGCCGGATTTCACGGTGAGGCTTGGGCTGAACCTGTTTTTTATCAGATTGCTCGAAAAGCGTCCTGAATGGTTTCAAGAGGATGTCTCCATAGACAGCGTGTATGGGTGCTTTCCCAGCTGCTGCATGAATGGAGGTCGCACGTATATACGCGAACGCTCTTCTCCGTTGGAAATGGAAGAGACGCTTTCCGCGCTGCAGGAGCATGGCGTGACTCCACGGTTCACCTTCACCAACATGTTGGCAGGCGAGGATCAACTGAGCGATGGGTACTTCAACGCCATGCTGAAGGCGGGCGCCCGACATGGAGCGGAAGCCATCGTGCATTCGGACAAGGTGGGGGATTACATTCGAGAGCGCTTTGACATGAAACTGGTGCTGTCCACCACGCGAGCCCTTGAGGATTCATGGGAGCTCAATTGCATGACGGGTCGGTATGACCTTGTGGTGCTTGATTACCGACGGCATAAAGATTCCTCCTTCCTCAAGGCTATCCAAGAGCCTGGCAAGGTTGAGGTCATGGTCAATGAATTTTGCCAAAGAACCTGTCCATGTCGGCAGGAGCACTACCTACATAACAGCGCGGACCAGATGATGGGTGTCATGCGGCCTTTTGAGTGCGCTGCAAAGAGCAATGCCTTCTTCGACCATCAGCCCGGCCACCCTGTGATGTTCACCGATGAAGAGGTTCGCGACATGAATGAGAAATTTGGCATAGAGTGCTATAAGATAGTCGGCCGCGGCGTCTCGTTCTCGACTGTTCTGGAGGCGTATTCGTACTATCTTGTGAAGCCGAGCTACCGCACAGAGGTGAATCGTCTGGCGATGAGGGGACTTTGATGGAATGAGATGTTTTCTCCTTGTCGGATGTCCGCCCAAGGTGCCGGTGCTCGTTTGCGAGGGGCCCGTCAAGCGGGCCCCTCAAGTGATGTGCGGGATATGGCAGGGAGTGGCGACGATCTGGGTGAGGAAAGCGGTGCGCAATCTGCCCAAGCGGATGGCTAAGGGCTTTTCTCAGCCTCGATGAGGTTGATGAGCTCCTGCTGAGAATGCACATCTGTCTTGCGGTAAATGCTCTTGACGTGACTTTTGACGGTTTCGTCGCCTATGACGAGCTCTTCGCGAATATAGGCGCGGTTCCGTCCCTTTGCCAGGAGAAAGAAGACTTCGATTTCGCGTGGAGACAGACGGCAGCGTCTGGCCAATCGAGTTCCCGCCTTGTCGAACGGTGAGGAAGTGTCGGCTTCTTCCATGGGTTTGACGAATCCCCATCCGGTGCTGGCAGAGCCGTTTCCCAGTGCAAACAGGGCGATGATGAGAATGATGAAGATGACGAAGGCCGAGACCATGGCCATCCCCAGATCATTGTCAATCAGCATGAGTGTGAAAGACGCGGCAATCGAGCCGACAAGCTGGCCAAGCTGAATGAAAAGGAGGCCCCAGCACACCATCCAGCCGGCGGGCACGTTTCGGCGTGCTGCGAGAACGGACCAGAGGGCCCACAGCACAATATAGAAGTATTGGTACCCGAACTGGTGCACCGCCGTGCCGATGACGTTCCATGGCTCATGCAGGGGCAGGAATAGAAACCCTGCCGCCATAAGCGGCAGCGCAATCTGATAGGTCAAGTGGTCAAAGTCCATCTTGTAGACGCTCATGGTGACGAAAATGGCAAGCGAGCCTCCCATGATAGCCACGATGTTGAGCAAATCGCGTATGACGATCCAGTCGTCTCCGACTGGCGCGATCAGCCCTTTCATGATGCCGAACGACAGGCCGAAAAATGTTGCGACGGCAATCATGCGCACGGGAGGCTGCTCTTTCACCCGAACGTTGCGGTCGCGTCGTGAGAGCCTCGGCATGCTGCGCTTGAAATGCAGAAAGAACCCCATGCTCACACAAGGAAGCGTAGCGACGAGCAATTGCGCCACATCATTGGGCAAAAGACGGATCAGCAGATAGGCAAGGGCCGCAAAGAGCAGGGCTCCCACGCTGTAATGGACGGTGCGTTTGGGCCCGAGCGACGCGAGTAATTCTGCCCACAGCACAACGACGATGCCACTGCCCACGCCCGTGAGCAATGAGCCAATCAGGTAGACCGTCGGAGCTGCTTTCCCTGCCAAGGCAAGAACGTCATGGGAGAGTGCGAAGGTCCCAACCATGGTTAAGCTTCCTGCAAGCTGAGGCAAGAAGCGCATGTCGGCAAGAGGGTTACGGAAATGCGAGAGCGCAAGTAAGACGGCGATGGCAAGCACATTTGCCAAGAGCGAGGCAACCCATAATGGCTCGAGCGAGAACACTGCAACAATCTGAGAGTCATAGGCCGATTCTGCCAGCCCGAGAATCTTTCCCTCGCCGTAGAACAGCGAGCTCCAGAACAGGCACCAGATCCATGTCCAGTGTGCGGCAAATCCCAAAAGATCAGGTGTTCGCCAGAGTTCCCTTTTCAATGAGGGCGTCATCGCATCATCTCCTCATACGGTAGGATCCGGTTTCGCCTCGATGTCGGCGAATGGCTCTGCCCGGCCGCATTCCCCACTCGACAGTATACGGTACCGTGTCGAAAGTCACCGTTGTCTCCGAGCGGGCGGCATCCCCCTAGTGGGGGGAAATACAACGAGATCAGCCGTTTCCCCCCGATCACGGGATGATGGGCGCGCAGCTTTTCTCTATGTTCTCCTTAGTGCAGCCAAAGGCTGTGCGCGGGCGGTTCGTTCATTCTGTGAGCGGAAAGGTGGACGATAGCTCTGCATGTCGATAGCAAGGAGGGCATTATGAAGGGAGAAAAGATGGGGAAAGACTTGTCCCGGCGCTCGTTTTTGGGGTTGGGTGGAGCGGTGATCGCCGGCACTGCGATCGCGGGCATGGCTGGTTGTGCTCCGCAGGGTGCCAATTCCGCATCGTCGGGCGGCGGTGCTTCGGGAAAGGTGGCTGAGGGGATGCCTCTTGCCGAAAGCGGTGCAGCTGCCGGTCCCGATGTCGCCGGGTTGCATGGATGGGAGATTGCTCCCGAACCTATTCCCAGCGATAAGGTCAACGGCGTGGAAGAGTGCGATGTCTTGGTGATTGGCGCCGGATTGGGAGGCTGCTGCGCCAGCATAGCAGCGCTTGAGGAAGGCGCGGGCAACGTGATTGTCGTCGACAAGAACCCAGAGACCGTTGTCGCGCGGGGTGTTCACGTCGCTGGTTTTCACACGGAAGTCCAACAGAATCTGGTGGAGCAGGGCCTGGTTGAGGAACCTGACTATCACCAGGTGGTTCGTCGCTGGATCAACTGGGCTCAGGGTCGTGTGAAAGAGCCACTGCTGTGGGAGTATGCTCGCAAGAGCGGAGCCTGCTTCGACTGGCTTTATGGCTTGGCCAAGGAAAACGGGCTGGAAGCGCTCTTGTGGGATGGCTATTATAAAGGTCCTGACTATACCGAGTACCCCGTCACGCATATTTTCTATCGGGCTGACAAGTATGAGGAGACCGTTAACTTCACCTTCTATGAGGGTTCAGGTGTGGGCGACGTATACGGCAATGCCGTTCTGGTGCCGGTCCTCTATGAGCTCATCGCCAAAAAGGGCGGTGAGATTCGCTGGGAAACGAAGAGTGAGCGACTGCTGCGTGACGGTGACGGTCCCGTCACCGGTGTGATTGTCGCCAATGCGGAGGGGGACTATACGCAAATTAACGCAAAGTCTGTCGTCATCGCATCGGGAGACTATGCGGCCGACGATGAGATGTTCCAGTATTATTCGCCTATGACGGCGTATGCCATGGATGGCCGTTTCTACAATCCACCGGACTGTGACACCGGCGATATGCACAAGCAGGCCATCTGGGCGGGCGCTGCCATGCAAAAATCCGAACCGCATGCGGCGGTCATGCATTTGGACTTCGGGGCCGCAAGTTACGGCTTTCTGCATGTGAACTGGGAAGGGAAGCGTTTCAAGAACGAAGATGTCAACACTCAGTCAAAAAGTGTCACCAAGGCTCTGCAAACGCAGAAGGATGCCTGGACCATCTATGATTCTCATGGGCTTGATCAGGTTAAAGAGCAGATTGATGCAGGTTTGGGCGGTGGGCTCCAATGGGGGCAACTCACGCAACCCGTGGGCGGCTCCTATAACTTGGAAGCTCAAAAGAAAGTTCTTGAAGGCGAGGTCAAGAAGGGCCAGACCCTGCAGGCCAATTCGCTTGAAGAGCTTGCCGAACAGATGGGCGTGCCGGTTCAAAATCTTGTTGCCACAGTGGACCGCTATAACGAGCTGTGCGACTTGGGCAAGGATCTTGACTTCGGCAAACGTCCTGAGGTCATGGGAAAAGTCCAAGACCCGCCCTTTTATGCGGGGAAGTTGGTGGCCAGCTTGCTCACCATGTGTGGCGGTTTGCGCCAAGATGTTGAGTGTCATGTGCTGGACGCCGAGGACAGGCCTATCGATGGCCTGTATGTATGCGGATCTGCCGCTGGCGAATTCTTTGGCGCGGGTGACTATCCCACGTACGTGCCGGGGATCGGCCATGGCCGATGCATGACGTTTGGGCGCATTGCGGGCATCAATGCCGCGGGGGGCGATGCCGATAAAGAGATTCCCAGCTTGGATCTCTGACGGGCTCATGCCGTCCCTGCCGTTTCGACTGGCATACCCGATGCGTGACTCGAAGGGCGCTTCCCTTGTCTTGGTGGCGTCCTTTGGGCGTTGAGGGCTGGACGGCAGGCGGGCATTTGCGAGCTTCGATTGGACGATGGAGCGCAAGATGGCGGGCTTCATCTTGTCTCACGTGCAGATGCAATCCTGAACCACGTTGTCATTAATTGTGAGAAAACGGTGACTGAGCTATATTAAATAAAGATATCAGAGTGAATGTTTTATCGATTGCGAAGAAATAAAACAACTTTGAACTGGTAAAACAAGGGCATGGGCCAAATGATGCCGCAAGCGGCAATCTTGACATCCTCTTCGCGTCCACGCAATAATGCATTCATCCACTCGATGTCAAAGGGATGATAGTTTCGTGTCCGAGCGTTTCTTCCATAAGATTGAAGTCATGCGAATGCTGAAGAGCATGTGCGAAGGCATCATGCGCAGTTCCGCTTCGTCGGACATAATCATCCATCCGTCTGTCTGCCGGTGACGAACTCTCTTGCAGTCCGGATGGCCGGGTTGCAGCAATCTTATCGATACGCAGCCCGCTTCATGCGGGCTGTTCTTGTTACGAGGCAAGAATACTGAAAGGGAACCGTCATGCCCATCATCATACCTGACGAACTGCCCGCGACCAGAAAGCTTGAAGCCGAGAACATCTTTGCCATGCACGAGCTGCGTGCTGTCACGCAGAGCATCCGCCCCTTGCGCGTCGCGTTGCTCAACCTGATGCCGCTGAAAGTGGAGACGGAGACCCAGTTTTCACGACTTTTGGGCAACACGCCTTTGCAGGTGGAGCTGACCCTGTTGCATACTGCATCTCATCAGGCAAAACACGTGAGCGAAGACCACATTGTATCGTTCTATCAAACCATCGATGACGTTCGTGACCGCAAGTTTGACGGGCTGATCATCACGGGCGCACCGGTTGAGGAGCTCGAATTCGAGGATGTGTCGTATTGGGACGAGCTGGTGGACATCATGGAATGGTCGAAGACTCACGTCTACAGCACGCTGCATATCTGCTGGGCAGCGCAGGCCGGGCTCTACCACCATTTTGGAGTACCGAAGTACCGGTTGGACGAGAAGCTTTTCGGCGTGTTCGAACATGAGGTCGAGTATCGCAACTCCATGCTGTTCCGTGGTTTCGACGACACCTTCATGGTCCCGCAGTCACGCCATACCAGCATCCGCCGTGAGGATGTCGAGGCCGTCCCCGAACTGCAGATACTCGCTTCTTCGACAGAAGCCGGCGTCTATGCGGTGAAGACTGAAGAAGGACGTCAGATATTCATCACCGGGCACTCCGAGTACGATGCGAATTCGCTGCAAAACGAATACCTGCGAGACAAGGCGCTCTGCAAGCCGATCGAGCCGCCGAAAAACTATTTCCTCGATGACGATCCGACGAATCCGCCAAGAGTGACGTGGCGAAGCAGCGCAAATTTGCTCTTCATCAACTGGTTGAACTATTTCGTCTACCAAGAGACGCCCTTCAACCTCGAAGACATCGGCACCAATCGCGAGGACTCGTGGAAGAACAGTCATGCATCGTCTACACGTTCGTGAAGAGGGATGCAGTACTTTGCGATTATGGCGTGACAAACCGGTTGTGGCTTTGTCACGCCATGATGGACATCATACCGTCATGCTCACCATTGAGACACTATGCAAACCACTAGGGATAGCTACTGGGAGTAGCTATCCTATAATCCTTTTTCTGTATATAAATAGTCCTAGGACCACGGCAACGGTATTTCTAAATGAAAAGTGATTTCGTAATCCGCTATACCTAACTCAGGCGCTGAAATGGGGGCAGTAAACGATCCTCCGTTCGATCCAAAAGGCCCTGCATTTGGATAAAAATTTGTTACAAAAAATGAAAGATATTTTTCGCCATGCCATTGGTCATAACCTTGCAAAGGAATGTAATTGAAAAAACTACCTGTATACTCAGACTTCTGGGCTTCACCCGTCGGAACCATATAACATTGCACAACAGTGCCGCTTGGTTGCCCTATTTTGACCGAGGCGTCGTTTGCTATGATCGCATTACCGGCCCGCCATATTTGGATACCATATCCTGTAACATTCCATGGATCACCCTGAAGTAATGCATAGTCTAGCCGTATATTGCCTGTTACTTTACCATCGCTTCTTGAATGGAATTCATGCAAGTTTTCGCGAGTTGCAAGGGGCATTAAGTCCATTTCGACAGTACACGTTTGGGTAACCATATTGCCTTCGATTGCGATTGAGGAGTCCACTATTTCATATGTTGGAACAGTTTCGTCGACAATAGCCTCAACGCTTTCTGATGAAAGCATTGTTATTTCTTCGCCATAATCACTTACGATTTCAATTTTTACAGCAGACTCATCAAAGGTGTACTCTCCTGTGACTCTATCCACGTCAATATCAAGTATTTCAAGAATTTCGCTCTCGCTAAGTGGCCTTTCTCCATCCTTCAAGCTCGAAGGTTCCGCAATGGCTACTCCTGGAATAAGTGTCGCTAGAAGGGGCAATGTTACTGCAATAGATAAAACTTTTTTTGAAGCTTTTCTCTCACGTTCACTCATTACTGCCTCCTGTATTGTATTGGATACTTTATCCGGAGCTTAGCCTGGTTTTTTTCTTAGTAAATAATGGATTACTAATACAAAGAGATATGTCCCTATGACAATAAAATATGTCTTCGGATTTGGAAGAAATACAACTGCATGAATTGCTATCACCACTGCGCTAACCAATAGTCCAATCACGGCATACTTAATCAAGCTTGGGTTTCTTCCAATTGCAATAGAAATATAGATAACGGGAAGTAGGTATAAGACATACAGTAGCGGAAAAAGAAGATCAGTGAGGTTATAAGGCTTTGTTCGAAATATGAGAAAAAAATCAAATTGAGATAAACCGATTACCATGAATGGCGGAATAAGAATTGCTATCAAGATAGCTTGGATATTGCCTAATATAATAGGTTTCGCCAAAATTATATCCTATCCTCTGATAAGGATAACTATAACATAGTAAAAGTGTTATTAATACTGATTTTGTCCAAAAAGGTTCTTTCTGCCCTTGCCTTTCCCCTGACTATGCATATGGCAAACGACCGAGTGTCTTGTTGATAAAACCGATTGCCGCCTAACCCGTGAATTGCTTGAAAGAGTCTCCGCCAATTTTAATCTGCCATATCTTTTAGATCGCGCGCGACGCCACCACTGCCAGCACCGACTCCGTTCACTGTGTCGCAAGCGCACATAGCAGCTCGGCAAGGAGCTTGGCTCGCATTAGTGGCTGTGTGGTGGACCTCGCGATCCGCCTACTGGTGGGGGATTTCCCGCTCATGCTGTTGCTTTTGCTGTGCGGCGTGGTGTTCGCGGGCTGTAGGGGCAAGGCACTTTTCTCCAACCTGTCCACGGCGATCGCCTATCTGATTCCGAGAGACCTGCGTCAACGCATCGTGAAAAGCTGACGAAAGTTCCCATGGGCACCTTTTTTGGACACGCCGTCCGGGCAATGCAAAGAGACGGTTGTGGACAGGGTGAAGGGCATGAAGATACCTTTCGCGCATCTTCTCCCCGAGATGACGGCGAACGTGTTGGTTCCGCTTTTCATCGTGTGGGGGACCTGTTTGCCTTGGATTGGCGCATGGCGTTGATGTCGTTCGCGACGTTGGCGGTCGGCTTAGTTGTCATGACGGTCGGCATGCGGGACTGCGCAGCGTGATGGGAGGGTGCCGCGGCGGTCGGACGGAACCTGGTGAACGCCGTCGTCGAATACATCAGCGGGGTCGAGGTCGTCAAGGCGTTCAGCCAATCGTCGGGCTCGTATCGCACGTATGCGAAAGCGGTGGAACAGAAGGCCGTGTATTACCGAACGCGGACGGCTGAAAGCTAGAGGACGATGTGCTCCTACAATGCTATCACACCCTTCGTCCTCATTAGGGTGCTGTCGGCTGGGCTGGTGTTCTGGTTGTCGGGAAGCTTGGGCACCGTGACATTCGCGGCGGTCATCGTCTTTCCCTTGGGGTTAATGGATTCAATCATGGCGTCTTTCACATTCACGAGCGACGTGGCGGTGCTTGCTTCCGATGCCGAGGAGGTCGACGGCTTGTTGAAAGTGGAGGAACTGGTGCATGGCTCCGAGCCCGTCGTGTTCGATCAGTCCGACGTCGCGTTGAACAAGGTGCCTTTTTCGTACGACGACGCTCACAAGATATCTCAAAAAGCCAACTTCCTCATTCGTTCCGGCAGCATGATCTCCCTCGCCAGTCCGTCCAAGTCGGGTAAATCGCCGATAGCGAAACTGACCATCGGTCATTGGGACGTAGCTTCTGGCGGCATCGTCCTGGGTGAACATGACCTCAATAAGATACTCTTCTCTGATCTGGCAAGTCAGGTATCGTATGTTTTGCAAGACAACTACCTGTTCAATCGGACCATTCGGGAGAGCATTCGCATGGCCAGGCCGGATGTCTCGAACCAAGATGTGGAGCGGGTGCCCGGCAGAGCGCCTGCGACGGGTTTATCCGCCGTCTGGAGGGTGAGTATGGAACGTCTGTCGGCAGCGGCGGTTCTCCTCTTTCCTGATGGGAGCGCCAGCGCATCGCCATCGACCGTGCCCTGCTGAAGGACACGCCCATCGTCATCCTCGACGAGGCTGCGTCGAGCGTCGACCCAGAAAACGAGGAGAAACTCCAGCGTGCGATCGAAGCGCTGACCCGCGACAAGACGGTCATCGTGATCGTCCATCGCTTGAAGACCGTGAGAAATACCGATCACATCTTCGTCTTGGACGAGGATCGCATTGTCCAGCGGGGCACGCATGGGCAGCTCGTTCGCGAATCGGGGCGGTGCGCTGATTTCGTGTCAGTCCGCCAGGAGGCGATCGGGTGGAACTTGGGGAGGATCCGATTGGAACAAAGCCGCTGATTGGGCGTATTCCTTGTTCTCGCAGGTCAAATCTCTTGCCATTCCGTTAGTTTTGGAGTGGCAAAAACGATATGATGGAGGAAAGTCGGAGACATCTTGCGCCTTCCCGATAAGTTATCATGATGCTGTGTGTGGGTTGGTGAATGCAGCATGCCCTGCATGGTGAATAACGTGACAATGCGTTTGCGGCGGCCTTGTGCGCTTTTTTGTGGCGCGGGCATGAGAGAATGTGTAGGAATATGGACGCGACAGCAATGATTCCTCTCGGCATACTGGTTCCCTTTCTGGGGACGACCTTGGGTGCCGCGATGGTGTTTTTCATGAAGGGCGATCTCAAACCGTGGCTCCAGAAGCTTCTTCTGGGCTTTGCTTCCGGGGTGATGATGGCTGCTTCCGTGTGGTCCCTTCTCATCCCTTCCCTTGAGGAAGCCAGCCAGCAAACGGACATCGCGTGGTTGCCCGCTGCTGCAGGATTCCTCGCAGGAGTGGGATTTCTCCTGATCATCGACAGTGTTGTGCCGCACTTGCATCCTAACAGCAAGACCCCCGAGGGCCTTCCTGTCAAGATGAAGCGCAACACCATGCTGATTCTTGCGGTGACCATACACAATGTGCCTGAGGGCATGGCGGTGGGCGTCGTGTTCGCCGGCGTGCTGTCCGGAAACGCGGCCATCTCACTTGCTGGCGCCATGGCCTTGTCGCTGGGCATTGCCATACAGAACTTTCCGGAAGGGGCCATCGTGTCGGCGCCTTTGCGTGCGGAGGGCATGTCGCGCGGGCGGGCGTTCGTCTTTGGCACGCTTTCGGGCGTTGTGGAGCCCCTTGCCGCCCTGATCACCATCGCGCTCACGAGCCTTCTTGTTCCCGCGATGCCCTACTTGCTTGCGTTCGCTGCGGGGGCGATGATCTACGTGGTTGTTGAAGAGCTCATCCCCGGGCTGCAAGAAGGCGGGCATTCCAATATCGGCGTCGTGGGCGTTGCCATCGGGTTCGTATTGATGATGTGCCTTGACGTTGCCTTGGGGTAGTCAGCCGAGAACGTGGCGTACCTTGTCCCCGGCCCTTCATGTCCTTGCCGCGTTTTGCCGGGTCAGGCTCTGAGCAGGGCGGCCGCTCCTGCTTCGGCGGGCATCCTGTCCTTTGCAAGGGAATACACGTCTCCTCCTCCCGCGAACGTGAGACGTGTGAACTGATCCGCGAGATCTTCGTCTCCCTCCTCGGGATCTTCATGTGAGACGGCACCGGTGCTCTCATCCATCGATCCGGGGATGATTGCGTCTTCCTCGACGAAGAGCGTGCTGACCGTTCGCTGCATGAGGGCATGCGCGATTTCTCTCGGGTCCGATGTCGCGCGACCGCGCGACTGGTACAGGCCATAGTTTTCCAGAATCTTGTCAATTGCGGCGTCTTGCAGCTCCTTCAAAATTGAACAGGCATCCGAGAGCAGCTCGGCCTCTTGCAGGGAGACCGGCGTTTTTTCTATGCCTTGTTCGGTGAGGCCGGGTATGGTCGTGATGTCCCTGAAGTCAGATTGGTACTGGGGGAGCGCCACGAGTATGACGGGAGCGTCGCTTTCGCGAGAAAAGTGCTCGACGAAAACGTCGTTGGCGTAGTGGAAGAATTTGATTGTCTCTTTGTCTATGACCTCGCTTTTCGATCCGTGCCCGTGAAAGCGCGGTTCGGGACCGCCGTACGACCCGGCATTGACTGATGAGTGATTGTCGAAATCGTCAAACACCTCTTGAAGCGTGTTGCCAACGCCTTTGGGCATCTCGAGTTTTTCGAGGGTGCATCCGTCGGTCGCGTAGACGTCAAAGCGATCTTTGGACACGGCAAGCAAGAGGCAGCGGCAATTGTATTGAAAATCGCGTATCAGCGGCTTTATGACGAATCGGTCCGACACAACGGCGATGTCGTCGACCGGATATGACAGCTTTCTCACATACACGGCATCCTCGCTTGCGAGCACGGCCAAGCCGTCTTTCGCGTGGCGCCACACCTGTCTGTCGAGGTCCGTTTCCACCACATTGAGGTTGGCGATGAGGGCGGGGTATTCACGTTTCGGTCCGATGGCCTCAAGCTGCTTTTCGACCTGGGAAACAAGATTCCTGAACCTGATTCTATCCTGCTCGTTTTCGGGGGAATACCGATGCGTGGGCAGATAGATGGACACGAGCAGGGGCTCTCTTCGGGCTGCCAGTTCGGCGGGAATGCTCGTGAGGTTCTTGATTCTCTCAGGCATGATCAGCCTCCTTTGGGGAAAAGCTTCAAGGACGTGGGAAGTGGCCGCCGACTCTTTTTCATGGTGTTTGAGGGCACTTCCCCTTTGCTGCATTTTAGGGGCTTGCCGAGCGCTCTTCGCGAATCTGCATTGTTTCGATGATGTACTGTTGCTGCGGCCGCATGCTTCCCCGCAGCCATTGAAGGGCGGTTGTCGAAAACGCTTCAGTTCGATTTTTAGGAAAACGTCGTTGACATCAGAATTTTTCGCGTTACACTTCCACTAAACCGTTGACGTGGAAGTAACGTCGTCTGAAGCGCGCACAGAGAGTCCGGGGTGCTGGGATCCGGGCGGTAGCAGGGCGGCAAATGGTCCACTGAGGGCGCGGGGCAAAGGGTGCGGATGCATCTGGATATCCCGCGACGTGAAGGCATACGTCAGTTGTCGGGGATGTGCTGGCATCTCGCTAAGCGCGCGAAGTTTCGGCCTCGCGAACCAAGGTGGCACCGCGGATCGCTTTCGGATTCGTCCTTGATGTGTAGGAACCACATACATCAAGGACGATTTTTTTATTGTCCGGAAACGAGGTGATGCCCGATGATCCGACCGAGTCTGGAAGAGGCGCGTTCTCTCGCGGCGCAGGGAAGCTATCGCTGCTTGCCCTTGGCGCGGGAGCTTTTTGCCGACATTCGCACGCCCATCGAAGTGATGCGCATTCTCAAGGCGGTGTCAGACCACTGCTACCTGCTGGAAAGCGTGGAGAGTTCGGGCCAATGGGGGCGGTTCACGTTTCTGGGCTATGACCCTTCCTTGGAGATAACTTGTCTCGATGGTGTGACCTTTCTTGACGGGGAACCGTTGTCGCATGCCGATCCTGCCGAGGAGATACGGGCCGTCCTCCAGCAGCATCGGGCACCGCGTCTTGAGGGGATGCCTCCGTTTTGCGGGGGGCTTGTCGGCTACTTTTCCTACGAGTATCTGAAATACGCTGAACCCACGCTCGTTTTCGATACGGTTGACGAGGAGGGGTTCAAGGACGTTGACTTGATGATGTTCGACAAGGTGATTGCCTTTGACCATCAACGGCAGAAGATCGTCTGCATCGCCAACATTCCCCTGGATGGACAATCCATCGACGATGCCTATCGGTTGGGATGCGACGACCTGCAGGCCATGGTCGATCTGATTGAGCAGGGAGAGCCCGTTGCGCAGACGGCGGGGCGCATCACGTCGCCGGTGCGCCGCCTGTTCGACGAGCGCGAGTATTGCTATATGGTCGAGCGTGCCCAAGAACACATCAAGGAAGGCGACATCTTTCAGGTTGTGCTCTCCAACCGGCTGGATGCCGATTTCGAGGGCAGCTTGCTCGATACGTACCGCGTGCTGCGCACAAGCAACCCGTCACCCTACATGTTCTACTTCTCCAGCGACGACATAGAGATGGCGGGTGCCTCGCCCGAAACGCTCGTCAAGCTTGAAAACGGCGAGCTCCACACGTTTCCCCTTGCGGGTACCTGTCGGCGCGGCCTGACTCCCGAGGAAGACGAGGATCTCGCGCGAGCTCTGCTTGAGGACGAGAAGGAGCTGGCCGAGCATAATATGTTGGTTGATCTGGGTCGCAACGACATCGGAAAAATCAGTGAATTTGGCACGGTCGAGGTGGAAAACTATCACCGAATCCTGCGATACAGCCATGTGATGCATATCGGGTCCACGGTGCGTGGGCAAATTGATGCGAGCCATGACGCCGTCGATGCGATCAGGGCCGTGCTGCCTGCGGGAACGCTTTCGGGTGCTCCCAAGATCCGCGCCTGCCAGATTATCAACGATCTCGAGGGGGGCAGGCGTGGCATCTATGGCGGCGCGGTCGGCTATCTTGACCTGACGGGCAATTTGGACACCTGCATTGCCATCCGCCTGGCTTTCAAGAAGAACGGCAGGGTGTTCGTCCGGAGCGGTGCGGGCATTGTGGCCGACTCCCATCCAGCTTCGGAAAATCAGGAATGCATCAACAAGGCCGCTGCCGTGGTTGACGCCTTGCGCACGGCTTCCGCCCTGCAGGAGGAACCGGCTGCGCCGTGCGTGTCTCGTGATCCTCGCTCAAAGGGGGACGCGCAGCCGGCATCTGCCGCACCTGCCCTGAAAGGAGGCCAGCGATGATCGTGCTCATCGACAACTACGACAGCTTCTCGTACAACCTTTACCAGATGGTGGGGAACCTTGATCCCGACGTCACGGTGGTGCGCAACGATGCGCTGGACGTGCAGGGCTTGGCATCGCTCGCTCCCGACCGGATCATCATGAGTCCCGGTCCCGGATATCCGGCCGAAGCTGGCATCTGCGTGGAGGCGGCGTCCTTCTTCGCGGGACGGGTTCCCCTCTTGGGCGTGTGCCTTGGGCATCAGGCCATCTGCCAGGCGTTCGGCGCGACGGTCGGCCACGCCCATACCCTCATGCACGGCAAGCAATCGACGGCGGCCCTCGATTCCTCCTGTCCGCTGTTCGCCGGTCTGCCCGCGCAGGTCACGGTCGCTCGGTACCATTCTCTCGCGGTCGACGAATCCACGGTGCCGGCGTGCCTGAGGGTCACCGCCCGTGCTGAGGACGGTGAGGTCATGGCGGTTCAGCATGTCGATTATCCCGTGTTCGGACTGCAGTTTCATCCTGAGTCAATCATGACGTCCGACGGTGCCGCCATGCTCGCGAACTTTCTTGCCCGTTGAAGCACGTTGACTACGAAAACGAAGACAGAGGGAAGGAACTACGGCAATGATCAGAGAAGCAATCTTTAAACTTGTCGACAAGAAGGATCTCACGTATGACGAGGCCTATGCCGTCATCGATGAGATCATGGAGGGCGAGACGACCGATATCCAGACGTCGGCGTTTCTGGCTGCGCTCTCCACGAAGAGCACCCGTGCGGAAACCATCGACGAGATCTGCGGGTGCGCTGCTGCCATGCGCAGCCATGCCGTTCCCGTGCCCTTTCAGGGCGAGGTTCTCGACATCGTGGGGACGGGCGGCGACGGATCTCGTTCGTTCAACATCTCGACCACGGCCGCGCTGGTGATCGCTGCCGGCGGTGTTAAGGTGGCCAAGCATGGCAACAGGGCGGCCTCGAGCCGGTCGGGCACCGCCGACTGTCTCGAGGCGCTCGGAGTGAACATTTCCATCGATCCCGGACAGGCTGTTCGCCTTTTGGACCAAGTGGGCATCTGTTTTCTCTTCGCCCAGCGCTACCACACGGCCATGCGCTATGTCGGTCCCATCCGGAAGGAGCTTGGCATACGCACGGTGTTCAACATCCTCGGTCCCCTGACCAACCCAGCGAACCCAGATTCCATGGTGCTGGGGGTCTACGATCCGCTTCTGGTGGAGCCGGTTGCGCGGGTCCTTGCGAAACTGGGGGTGCGCCGCGGCATGGTGGTCCACGGACGTGTGGGGCTCGATGAGCTGTCGACTGCGGGAACGACGATGGTATGCGAATTTGACGACGACGGCGCCAGGACGTATGAACTGGATGCCGCGGGCTTTGGCATGGATCCGTGCGAAAAGGAAGATCTGGAAGGCGGCGACCCCCAGGAGAACGCGCTGATCACCTGTTCGATTCTGCAAGGGGAGCGCGGTGCTCGCCGCGACACCGTGCTGCTGAATGCCGGCGCCGGTCTGTACGTGGGCGGTGCCGCCGCCAGCCTGTCGGAGGGTGTCGTCAAGGCTGCGGCTCTCATTGACGGTGGCGATGCGTTGCGAAAGCTTGAGGAGTTCAAGACGGCATCGCAGGCCGCCGTTCCGATGGACGGGCGGTAAGGAGAGATGGCTGAGGCGTATCGCAACATCCTCGAGCGCATGGCGGCCTCCTCGCGCAGACGGGCGACCGAAGCCGAAGCGCGGCTTCCCTTTGCCGACCTGAGAGAGCGCGCCGAGGCGGCTGACGCCGCTGAGCCGTTCCGCTTCGAAGAGTCTCTTTCCGGCGAGGGCTTGTCCTTCATCTGCGAATGCAAGAAGGCTTCCCCTTCGAAAGGGCTGATCGAGCCTGACTATCGACCCGTCGAGACCGCCCGTGCCTACGAGGAGGCGGGGGCAGCGGCCGTATCCGTTTTGACGGAGCCGGAAGCGTTCCTGGGCACTCTTGAGGACCTGCAAGCGGTGGCCTCGCATGTTGCCATTCCCGTGTTGCGCAAGGATTTTGTGGTGAGCCCTTATCAGATTGTCGAGGCAAGGGCCTATGGCGCTGAGGCTGTGCTGCTCATCTGCGCGCTGCTTGACGAAAAGACGCTGAAATCGTATCTCCGCCTGTGCGACGAGCTGGGCATGTCCGCTCTTGTCGAGGCTCATGACCTTCACGAGACGCGCCTGGCGCGTGCGGCTGGCGCGCGGGTCATCGGCGTGAACAACCGCAACCTGAAGGACTTTACCGTCGACTTTCAGAACAGCATTCATCTTCGCGCATCGGTTCCCGACGACACCGTGTTCGTCGCCGAGTCGGGCGTGCACACCGCTCGGGACGTCGCGCTGCTCCACGACGCTGGCATCGATGCCGTTCTGGTGGGAGAGGCTTTGATGAGAGCTAAAGACAAAGGAGCTCTGCTGAAAGAATGGCAGAGAGGGGGCGATGGTTCATGAGGGTGCCGCGCGATACCCATCCCGGCGAAAGGGAGGGGAAGGCTTGTAAGGAGACCGAAGGCAGGCCGACAGGCCAGGGAACGAGGATCAAGATATGCGGGCTGCGCACGCAGGCCGATGTGGCTGCAGCAAACCATCTCCTGCCCGACTATGTGGGATTCGTGTTCGCTCCTGGGAGCAAACGGTTTGTGACCTTCGATCGGGCAGAGACCCTTGCGGGGGCGCTTGACGAGCGGATAACGCCTGTCGGCGTGTTCGTGGACGCCTCTCTGGCGGAGGTGACATCCGCCGTTCGACGCGGCATTGTGCGCGTGGTGCAGCTGCATGGGCATGAGGACGAGGCGTTCGTCGCCGCGTTGCGCCGCGAGGTTGCCGCGCCCATCGTCAAGGCGTTCAGCATGGATGACGATCATGCACTGGCGCAGGCGGAGAAGTCCGGTGCTGACCTTGTCCTGCTCGATGCAGGACGGGGAGGCACGGGCCGCACGTTTGACTGGCCGCGTGCAAGGCGGTTGGAGCGTCCCTTCTTCCTTGCGGGAGGCTTGAGCTCTGACAACGTGGGCGCGGCCCTTCGGGAGCTTCGCCCGTTTGCGGTTGACATGAGCACAGGGGTGGAGACGGACGGAGCGAAGGATCCTGAGAAGATGCGTGCGGCAATCGAGGCCGTCCGCAGCGCGGCGGTGGGGAAACCCGGAAAGGACGCCGATCGATGAAACCGAAGGGAGAGACGATGTCGAAAGGGAGATTTGGTGAGCACGGCGGGCAGTTCATTCCTGAAACCCTGATGAACGCAGTGATTGAACTTGACGAGGCGTATGACCATTACAAAAACGATCCGGAGTTCAATGCGGAACTGACGGAACTGCTCAATGGCTATGCCGGACGGCCCAGCCTTCTGTACTATGCATCGCATATGACGGAAGACCTTGGCGGCGCGAAAGTGTATCTCAAACGCGAGGATCTCAACCACACGGGGGCGCACAAGATCAACAACGTGCTGGGCCAGATGCTGCTTGCCAAAAAGATGGGCAAGACCCGCGTCATCGCTGAGACCGGTGCCGGCCAGCACGGCGTGGCCACGGCGACGGTGGCGGCGCTCATGAACATGGAATGCGTCGTCTACATGGGACGCGAGGACATGGAGCGCCAGGCCCTCAACGTCTATCGCATGCGTCTGCTGGGCTCGGAGGTCCGTCCGGTCGACAGCGGCACCGGCACGCTGAAGGATGCGGTGAGCGAGACGTTCCGTGAATGGACGAAGCGCATAGCGGACACCCACTATGTGTTGGGATCGGTGATGGGGCCGCATCCCTTTCCCACCATCGTGCGTGACTTCCAGGCGGTCATCTCGCGTGAGATCAGGCAGCAGCATCTGCAACAGGAAGGCCGTTTGCCCGATGCCGTCATCGCCTGTGTGGGCGGTGGGTCGAACGCCATCGGCTCGTTCTATCATTTCATCGGAGACGAGGACGTTGCCCTCATCGGATGCGAGGCCGCGGGACGGGGGATCGACACGTTCGAGACGGCGGCGACCATCGCGACGGGGCGCAGCGGCATCTTCCATGGCATGAAGAGTTATTTCTGCCAAGATGAGTACGGGCAGATCGCACCCGTGTATTCCATCAGCGCGGGCCTTGACTATCCGGGGATCGGGCCTGAGCACGCCCATCTGCATGACATCGGGCGAGCGCAGTACGTTCCGGTGACCGACGATGAGGCGGTGCGGGCTTTCGAATACCTCTCGCGCATCGAGGGCATCATTCCCGCGATTGAGAGCGCGCATGCCGTGCACCATGCCATGCGGATCGCTCCGCAGATGAAGCCTGATCAGAGCATCGTCGTGACCATATCAGGAAGGGGCGACAAGGACTGTGCCGCCATCGCCCGCTACCGGGGGGAGGACATCAATGAGTAGGACGCGCGAAGCCTTTGCAAGCGGAAAGGCATTCATTCCCTTCATCACCTGCGGGGACCCTGACCTTGAAACGACGGCTGCCCTGGTGCGAGCTATGGCGGACGCGGGGGCTGATCTCATAGAACTGGGGATTCCTTTTTCCGATCCGACGGCAGAGGGACCCACCATCCAGGAGGCGAATCTCCGTGCCCTCGCCGGCGGGGTGACGACGGACCAAGTGTTCGACATGGTGGAGGTCGTCCGGCGCGAGGTGTCGGTTCCCCTGGCGTTCATGACGTACGCCAACGTGGTCTATTCCTATGGAATCGATCGGTTCCTTGCGCGTATGGAGCGGTTTGACATGGATGCGCTCATCCTGCCTGACGTGCCGTTTGAGGAGAAGGAAGAGTTTGATCCCTTCTGCAAAGCTCATGGCATCGACCTGATAAGCTTGATCGCTCCGACTTCTCACGACCGGACTGCCATGATCGCGCGTGAGGCGAGCGGCTTTGTCTACTGCGTCAGCTCGCTGGGAGTCACCGGCACGCGGTCTACGATAACGACAGACATCGGCGCGATGGTCAGACAGGTGCGGGAAAGCACGAATCTTCCTGTGGCGGTTGGGTTTGGCATTTCCACGCCCGAACAGGCGGCGGAGATGGCGGGAGTGAGCGACGGCGCCATCGTGGGTTCCGCCATCGTCCGTATCGTCGCCGAAAAAGGGCGCGACAGCGTGCCTGATGTCGCTGATTTCGTTTGTGGGATGAAGGCCGCTTTGCAAGGGGAAGCCTGAGGCGAGGAGCGAAGCAAAGGCTCCGGCCCCGCATAGTGCGAGGCCGGAGCGATCCATGAACCGGACGGCCGGGAGGGAAGGGAGGACGGCCGTCCGGCAGGGTGATGTCAGAGTTCGCCGATTTCTTTGCCCAGGTAGCGAGCTGCCTGCTGTGCGGCGAGGCGGCCTGAGTTGACTGCCCATGAAGCGCATGACCCGGGACAGTACGCAACGTCGTAGGTGTCCCCGTAGAGGCCGCCCGCGTCGCATCCGCCAGCGAAGAGGCCGGGGATGGTGTTCTTCTCCTCGTCCATGACTTCCGTGTTCGGAGAGACGCTTATCCCTCCAACGGTGCAGAAATAACCGTTGAACACCTCGAAGGCGTAGTACGGGCCAGACGAGAGCGGCCTGAGGTAGGCGGCAGGCTTGAAGAACTCCGTGTCCACGCCGCTCGCGCAGGTGGCGTTGTAGGCCTCCACGGTCGCTTGGAGCGCGGCGGGATCGAGTCCTGCGGCTGTTGCGAGTTCGGCAATCGAGTCTCCTTGGAACACGTGGTCGTTTTTCGAATCGAGGAGCTTGGGGAAGCTTTCTGCCAGATCGGCCATGGGCTGGCCCGCCACGACGTACACGCCCACGCCGACGTCTCCGCCGACTTTGGTGTACTGGTCGATAATCTCCTGGTTGCAGATCGTGAACGCGCGCTTCTGGTTATGGACCGCGTTGCCGGCGTAGGCGAAGTTCTTGAGGAACATGTCCTCACGCACGAACCGCTCGCAGCGTTCGTTAACCCAGAGGTGGGGCTCAAGGGACGTGGCCGCTTGCAGCTCTGTCCCGTAGGTGGTGCCGGGGAGGATGGGGCCATACGTCGCCATGGTGCCGGAGCCCAAGGCGAGCGCACCGCCGGCGTCCTTGAGCATCTTGAGGCCGTCTCCGTCGCGGCCGTCCATGCCTGAGGCGACCACGCGGTCGGGATCGGCGCCGTTCAGCTCATGGATGAGCGAGCTGTTGTTGGCCCATCCTCCCGTTCCGACGACGACGGCCTGGCATTCGATCTTGACCACCGTGTCGTCCGCACGCTGGGCGAGCACGCCGACCACCTTGCCGTCTTCCATGAGGACCTTCTTGCCTGAGCATTCCAGTTCCATGGGGACGTCGAGCGAGGTCGCTGCTGCGCCAAACGATTTCATGAAGGTGACGCCCGTACCCTCGGACCCCAAGCCCTTGTAGACATGCCATGCTTCGGGGGAATCGCCGAGGCTTTGAACGTGGTCGAACTCGACGCCCAGGTCCTCGAGCCACGTGATGGTTTTCGCGGTATGCTTGAAGAAGTTTTTGTACTGTGCGGGACTTACGATCCAGTGATGGTAGTCAAAGCATGCTTCGGCCAGCTCGTCGATGGAATAGTCGATGCCTGCGGCCTCCTGCCAATGGGAGCCCACGGCGAACAGCCCCTCAGATCCGATGAAAGAGCCGCCGGTTGCGCCCTTTTTCTCGAGCATCACGACATCAAGGCCGAGTTGTTGGGCCTGAATTGCCGCCGCAAGTCCCGTTCCGCCGCCTCCGACGACGCAGACCTCGCAGCTGACGGTTTCGCTCGGCTCGGGCAGTTCCTCGATCGTCCATGCTTCTGTGGTCTGGCTCGACGTTGACCCTGTGGGTTCGTTTGCCGCGGCGCTCTTGTTGCTTGGGGCGCAGCCCGCAAGCCCTGTGAGCGCAGCCGCGGCCCCCGTGACGGCGATGCCGGTCAGAAACCCTCGCCGTGACAGGTTGTTCCCTTCCCCCGATAGGTCCTTTCCCATAGTTCCCTCCTTGGTCGATTTTCCGGCTCTCACCCTTGTTGGGTTTGATCCCTGCGTCGCATGGTAGCTGCGACCGGGATGCCGCCGCAACGCGCCAGCGCGCACAAATGGTTACGGCTGCGTAAGCATTTGTTACTGCGCAAAGGGTCGGACCGCGGCGGGTGTGCTCTATGGTATGATCGGCATTGTCGGCTCCGGGGAGGAAGCTTGATCGAGTGGCGAGGGGAACGTGATGAACGACCACCAGCTCCAATATTTCCGTGCGATGTATGAGACGCGGAACGCGCATGAGGCCGCGCGCTCGATACCGTTGTCCCGGCAGGGCCTTCTCAAATCGCTCGAGTCTCTGGAGCATGAGCTTGGCGTCCCGCTCTTTTGCGACAAGGCGGCGCCTTCCTGCGTTCCCACGCGCTATGGCGACGCCTTCTTTGCCTATACGGCGCAGCAGGAGCAGGAACGGCATGGCCTGTTGCAGGAGTTCCGGAGGATTGACATCGGAGAACGGGGCGTCATAAGCCTCGGTGCCGCCATCGGCACCATGGGATTTTTGGGACTTGGCGTGCTGAAGGAGTTCGAACTTGCGCATCCTCAGGCCAAGATCACGTGCGATGAGGTGCCCGACCTGAGATGTGACGAGGGGCTCTTGGGCGGCATGTACTCGCTTGCGCTCGACGTGTATCCCTATCACGAGGATTTCGAGACGGTGGAACTGTACTCGGCGAATCGCAGCGTATGGGTGAGCGCCAAGGATCCGCTCGCCCGCGAAGAGGTTCTTCGAATCGACGACCTTCGAGGATATCATGTGGGAGTTGTCGGATCCACCTTCAAAAACTACGCTGAGCTGGTGACGGCAGGAAGCTCCCAAGGGGTGTCTTTCGCTGCGCTCGACACCTTCTCGGAGATGATCCACCTCTACCGGTATGCCATGAGACCGGGATTTGCGTCATTTACCGCACCGAGCGTCGCTGACCTCTTTTCGGAACTGTTCGCCGACAGCGACGCTCCTGTGCGTTCCATTCCCTTTGACGGTTTGCCTTGGAAGTTCGGCATAGCCTGGCATCG
>JAEZDJ010000086.1 GCA_023429565.1 Actinomycetes bacterium | reverse complement strand
GGCATCAAGTATACTTTCCTTAGGGAGGCCTCGAGTCGATCGGCGCTTTCCTCAGCGAACACGTGTTGACCGATGGGAGTTCTATTCCATGCTTGAAAACCTATCCGAACGTCTTCAGGGCATCTTTTCCGGATTGCGCGGCAAAGGCCGCTTGACCGAGGATGACATCAACGATGCCATGCGTGAGATTCGCATGGCCCTCTTGGAGGCCGATGTCAACTTCAAAGTGGTGAAGTCATTCGTCGCCCGCACCAAAGAGCGGTGCCTCAGCGCAGAGGTGCTTGACTCCCTTACCCCGGCACAAAACGTCACCAAGATCGTGCTCGACGAACTGACCGAGCTTCTTGGCCGGACCGACTCGAAGCTGGTGCTGTCGAACCGCATTCCTAACGTCATCATGCTGGTTGGCCTTCAGGGTTCGGGCAAGACGACGGCGGCAGCGAAGCTTGCCTATCGACTCGTGCAGGAAAACCATAGCCCCCTGCTTGTGGCTTGCGACGTCTATCGTCCTGCCGCCGCCGATCAGCTGGAAACGCTTGGCGGCGAAATCGGGGTGCGGGTGTATCGCGGCGACGGCCATGACCCGGTGAAGATTGCAACGGAGGGTATTCAGCATGCCGTCGACAACCTTCGCGATGTGGTCATCGTCGACACGGCAGGGCGTCTTCATGTCGACGATGAGATGATGGCTGAGGCCGAAGCCATCAAGCGTGCCATCAAACCTGATCAGATACTCATGGTTGTCGATGCGATGACCGGACAGGACGTTGTCAACGTAGCAGCTTCCTTTGCTGAGCGCGTCGATTTCGATGGCGTCATCATGTCGAAGATGGACGGCGATGCCCGCGGAGGCGGTGCCTTGTCTGTCAGGCAGGTCACCGGGAAACCCATCAAGTTTATCAGCTCGGGAGAGAAGCCTGATTCCCTTGAGGAATTCCATCCTGATCGCATGGCAAAGCGTATTTTGGGCATGGGAGACGTTGTCAGCCTCATCGAAAGCGCCGTGAAGGTGCAGGAACAGGAAATCGAGGAGGAGGCGGCTGAGCGCATGATGCGTGCTCAGCTCAACCTCAATGATTTCATAGACATGAATCGCCAGATTCGAAAGATGGGCGGCATCTCCAAATTGGTGAGCGCCTTGCCAGGCGGCGACAAGGCCATGGCGAAGGGCCAGGTTGACGAAGGCGCTCTTGACCATATGGAAGTCATCATCAACTCTATGACGAAGCACGAGCGCGAGAAGCCGGACATCTTGAACGGCATGCGGCGTGCCCGCATCGCTTCGGGAGCGGGGGTGGCAGTCTCCGATGTGAACCAGCTCATCAAGAAATTCAATGAGACAAAGAAGATGATGAAGAAGATGATGCCCGCCGATGAGCCCTCTGGCAAGAAGGGCAAGCGAGGCAAGAAGGGGCGTCGCCGGAGGGGCATTCCCGGCATGAACGGCATGAACATGGCTGATCTCAAGAAGATACAGGACATGATGGGGGAGTAGGGCATTGTCGGCTTAGCTGCGGGGCCTTCTGAGCGACGGAGCTCATCTGGTGGAGGTTCGGCGCAGTTTTGGCTCCAAACTCGACCGTGACCGGACAACACCCTTGTCAAAAGTGTTCAGACCCCGTATCATGGGCAATTGTCGTTTTCGCGTCACTTCATGTGCCGCTCATGCACCAATCGAATGTATGTAGGATAAAAGGAGTTCATCTTCATGGCAGTTAAAATTCGCCTTGCTCGTCACGGCGCCAAGAAGCGCCCGTACTATCGCATTGTCGCCGCCGACTCGCGTTGCCCGCGTGATGGCAAGTTCATCGAGGAGGTTGGCCGCTACAACCCGTGCGTCGACCCTGCCATGGTGCAGTTTGACATGGAAAAAGTTGACAGGTGGATCGCCAACGGCGCCCAGCCGACCGATACGGTTGACCGCCTGCTGAAGAGCGCACGCGAGAACGCGTAACATCATGTCCGGGCAGGAAGAGGACATCGCTGGTCTGGTGGAGTCGCTGGTGCGTCCGCTTGTCGAGCATCCCGACGAGCTTCAGTCGTCGGTGCGGGTGACGGAGGAAGGCGCCGTTCTCGTCGAAATGCGCGTCAACGAAGAGGATGCGGGAAAAGTCATCGGTCGTCAGGGCCGCGTGATCAAGGCCATCCGCACGCTCGCTCGTGCAGCGGCTTCACGCACGGGCACGACGGTCGAAGTGGAGCTTCTCGACTAAATGCGCGCGTGGGCTGATGTGGCCGTTCTGGTCAAAACAAAGAACCTGCAAGGAGGGTTCGTCGTGCGGAGCGCGACGGGCCTTCCTTTTTTGCTGACCGAAGGCATGGAAGTCGCTTTTGTGCCTCCGGTTCATGACGTGCCTCGTCGTGGGCGTGTTGCGGCGGCGCTTGAGCAGGGCAACGGAGTGCATGTCGTGTATTTCGACACGGTCGGCGATATCGATGTCGCCTCGCAGCTGGCAGGGTGCCACTGTCTGGTTCGGAGGGAGGACCTTCCGGCTGATGCGCTGGCACAGGGCGACGAGACCATGATCGGCTGGGCGGTGTATGGCGAGGACCTGGGATTTCTCGGCTTGTTGTCCGATGTGGTGGAGAATCCCGGCCAATCGCTCCTTTCCATCCAGCGAGAAGGGGAGAGTCGACCTCTGCTCGTTCCGGCAGTGAGCGAGTTCGTTGTGGGCATCGATGAGGATGCTCGGCGCATCGATGTCGTTCTGCCTGCTGGCCTGCTCGATCTCTGACGAAGGGGTTTCCATGATCATCGAGACGCTCTCGACGTTTCCGTCCATGTACGATTCCGTGATGGACTCATCCATGATGCGTATCGCGCAGGAAAAGGGCATCATCTATTTTCGGGCGCACGACCTCAGGGATTGGACTCATGATCGTCACCGCACGACAGACGACGATCCCTACGGTGGGGGCGAGGGACTCGTCATGAAATGCGAGCCGATCTTCGAGGCGTATGACGACATTGTCGCCGGCCGCAGGGGGCCTTTTCCGGAAGGGGACGACATTGGCGTCCCGTCGCCGCCCTATACAGTTTTCCTTGACCCGCGGGGGGAGCCTTTCACTGACGCAACGGCGGATGCCTTGACTTCCGAGGACCGCCTTCTGTTCATTTGCGGCCATTACGAAGGCATTGACGAGCGTGTCTATGCTCTCGCCGACCGCGTGATCTCCCTCGGCGACTATGTGCTGACCAGTGGTGAGCTGGCCTCCATGGTTGTCATCGATGCCATTGTGCGCAAATTGCCCGGCGTGCTGGGGGCGGAAACGGGCGCGCAAAACGAGAGCTTCGCCGACGGACTCCTTGAACATCCCCAGTACACGCGCCCTTCATCGTTTCGAGGACTGGATGTGCCGGCCGTGCTGCTGTCGGGAGATCATGGTGCCATAGCGCTCTGGCGGCGGCAGCAGAGCCTGAGGAGCACGGCGCTTCTGCGTCCGGATCTTCTGGAAGGCGCGCAGCTTTCCCTTCGTGATCGGGAATTTCTGCAAAGTTTGTCGAACGGTGAGGCTGACTAGCCTCCAAGCGGTATCATATGTTCTTGTGACTTTAGCCGGGTGTTGCTCACCCGTACCGAAAGGAAAGACGGACTTCATGGATTCCGGTCAGCACGCCGAGCGTCAGAGCCCGGGCATACTTAGGACTTTTGTCGGTCTTGTCGTCATGGTGGCGTTTGTGCTCGGGCTTTCTTGGCTGCTGCGCACCTTCGTCTTTCAGGCGTACGAGATACCTTCGGGGTCGATGGAGCAGACCATCATGACGGGGGACATGGTGCTCTCCGAAAAGGTGAGTTACTATGTGCGCGATCCTGAGCCGGGCGACATCGTCACCTTCCAGGATCCTGAGATTCCCGGACGCATACTCATCAAGCGGGTCATTGCCGTGGGGGGGCAGACCGTCGACATCAACGATTCCGACGGTCTGGTGTACGTTGACGGGGCGCCGCTTTCCGAGTCGTACACTGAGGGCAAGCCGTCGTATCGCCTAAGCAATTCGATTGCGGGCATCTCGTATCCCTACACCATCCCTGAGGGACGTCTTTGGGTCATGGGTGACAACAGGACGAACTCGCAGGACTCGCGATATTTCGGCACGATTGACGAAGATGCGGTAACGGGGCGCGGTGCTTTTGTGTACTGGCCTTTCACCGACATCGGCCCGCTGTAGCAAAACGACGGCGCCTCAGGGTTGACCCTGAGGCGCCCAAGCCTTTCCGTCCAAGCGTTTTGCGGGACGAGCATGACAAGGGACAAGCATTTGGAATCAAGAAAGACAAGGAGAGCCATGTCAACCGAAACCTTCCCGGCAATGCCGGCCGGACGGCCTCACGAGGGCCTTCCGCCGACGTTCCAGGATGTCATCATGAGCCTGCAACGATATTGGGCTAACGCTGGATGCGTCATTCTTCAGCCCTATGACAACGAGGTCGGAGCTGGCACAAATGCGCCCGCGACAGCCCTCCGTTCCCTTGGACCCAACACGTGGCGCACCGCCTATGTGCAGGGTTGCCGCCGTCCCGCTGACGGCCGCTATGGCGAGAATCCCAACCGCACCCAATTCTATTATCAGTTTCAGGTGCTCATGAAGCCGTCCCCCGACAACATCCAAGACCTGTACCTCGGTTCTCTGCGGGCTATCGGCGTCGATGTGGACAAGCATGACGTTCGCTTCGTGGAGGACGACTGGGAGAGTCCGACGCTTGGGGCCTGGGGCCTTGGGTGGGAGGTTTGGATCGACGGCATGGAGGTCACTCAGTTCACCTATTTCCAGCAGGTCGGTGGATTCGAATGCAGCCCGGTGCCCGTGGAAGTGGCCTATGGACTCGAGCGTTTGGTCATGTATATTCAGGGTGTCGACAGCATGTTCGACATCGTGTGGAGCCGCGGCGCTGACGGGGTCGTGTTCACCTACGGCGACGTGTATTTGGAGAACGAGCGCCAATATTCCCGTTACAATTTTGAGATTGCGGACACGGAATTCCTGTTCCAGGAGTTCAGCGACCGCGAAGCCGAATGCATGCGCACGCTTGAGGCGGGCCTTCCGCTGCCGGCGTATGACAGCGTGTTGAAATGCTGCCACGCGTTCAACCTCCTGGACGCGCGTGGGGTGATATCCGCGACGGAGCGCATGGCTTACATCCTGCGCGTTCGAACCATTGCGAAGGCATGCTGCGCGTCGTACATGGAGCATGTCGTGGGTGCGGCTCCTGCAGGGGACGAGTCTGCTGCCGCCGATGTCGCGGCTGACGAGAAAGGGGGCGCGAAATGAGTAGCTTGACACATACCCTCTCATTTGAGATTGGTGTCGAGGAGATTCCCGCGTTTGACCTTCATCGTGCCATGCAGCAGCTTGAAACGCTGATTCCCGAGGCCCTTGATGCCGTCAGGATTCCGCATGGAGACACGGCCATCCACACCACCCCCCGTCGCCTCATTGCCATCGTGTCGGATGTGGCTGGCGCGACGGAAAGCGTCGAAGAGGTGTTCCGCGGCCCTTCTGCGAAGATCGCTTTCGATGCCTCGGGAAACCCGACAAAGGCAGCCCTCGGCTTCGCCCGAGGCAAGGGGGTCGAAGTAGACGATCTCGAGCGGCGTGAAGAGGGAAGCGTCGAGTACGTGTTTGCCTCCCGTTCGATTCCCGCTCGCGATACGGCATCGCTGCTTCCGACCGTTCTCGAAGGGGTCATTTCGGCCATCTCATGGCCGAAGTCATGCCGATGGGGCACCACGAAGGAGTATTTCTCGCGCCCGGTCCGCTGGCTGCTGGCGCTGCTTGACGAGCAGGTTCTTCCGGTGCGCTTTGCGGGCCTCGAAGCGGGAAGGGCGACGTGGGGACATCGGTTTCTCGCCCCCGGCCCGCACGAGGTTCGGCATGCGGCCAATCTGGTCGAGGTGCTTGAGGCGGCGTGGGTCGTCACGAGCGAGCAGGGACGTGAGGAGGTCATTCGCGCAGGGGTGGCGAAGGCTGAGGCCGAAACTGGCTCGCATGCCGTCCTTCCCCAGAAAACTCTTCTCGAGGTCACGAACCTCTCCGAATTCCCCACGGTGCTGATCGGCACCTTCGATTCCGAGTTCCTGCAGGTGCCGGAGGAGATCATCGTCGATGCCATGCTCATGCACCAGCGTTATTTCCCTCTCTACGATCAGGAGGGCAAGCTTACCAACCGATTCGTTGTCGTGAGCAACGGCAATCCCGCCTGCGCGGCAACGATCATCGCGGGCAACGAGCGTGTCGTGCGTGCGCGGCTTTCCGACGCAAAGTTCTTTTATGAGGAGGACCTCAAACAGCCCCTCGAGGCATATGTCGAACGCCTTGACGAGGTCGTGTTTCAGGAAGCTCTTGGCACCATGAGGGCCAAGACCGATCGCGTGGTGGCTCTCGCCCGCCACCTTTCGTCCGATGCGGGACTTTCCGACGACGACGGCGAGCACGCCGTCAGAGCTGCCTTTCTCGCGAAGGCCGATCTTGTGACCAATGCCGTGGTGGAATTCACGAGCGTTCAGGGCGTCATGGGCTCTTACTATGCCGCGGCGTCGGGCGAGGACGTCCGGGTGGCTGAGGCGATCGCCGATCATTATCGCCCACGCTTTTCCGGAGATGATCTGCCGTCGTCCGACATCGGGCGAATTGTCGCCATGGCAGACAAGCTTGACACGGTTTGCGGCCTGTTCGCCGTGGGACAGGGCCCGACGGGATCTTCGGATCCCTTCGCTTTGCGCCGCAGCGCCATCGGCATTGTGACCATGCTTGAGGAGGGTCTCCCCGTGTCGCTCGTGGAAGCGATCAAGGCGTCGCTTGACACCTACGCAGGAGCGGGCGTCGCTTTCGATCGGGATGCGGCATATTCCGATATCGTCGATTTCTTCATTGCCCGCACGCGAGTCATGCTCCGCGATTCGGGAAGTTCTCCCGATGCGGTGGATGCCGTTCTGGGTGTGGGTATCGAGGAGCCCGCTGATCTCATCGAGCGCGTCCGTGCGCTTGAAGAGGCGCGCGGCGGGGCGCCCGAAACCTTTGACGACTTGGCGACCGCCTATGCCCGGGCCAACAACCTTCGCGATGCCTCGATGGGGTGCACGGTGGACGAAAGCCTCATGGGCGAGGCTGAGATACTGTTGCTCGGTTCTGTCCGTTCGGTCGCCGACCGGGTGGACGAAGCCCTTCGCGCCGATGACTACGCAACGGCCATTGCCTCGCTCGCCGCTCTGCGCGGGCCCATCGATGCGTTCTTTGCCGATGTGCTCATCATGGACGAGGACGCTTCCGTGCGAGAGAACAGACTTAAGCTGCTCAACCTGTTCGTTTCGGTGTTCTCGTCCGTGGCCGATTTTGGCAAGATGGCGAGGAGCAGATAACCCATGCGCGAAGAGTTCACCGTTCATGAGAATGCCACGCCCCTGCCAACCATCTACGTCATCAGCGATTCGGTGGGCGTGACGGCCCAGGGTGTCGTCCGTGCCGCCGCCGCGCAGTTCGGCGTCACCAATCCCTGCATCGAGGTGCTGTCAAAAGCTCAGCATTTTGACGAGATACGCGAATTCATCGAGCTGCAGAGCGCTTTTCACCGCGAGCATTCCGGCGATGGGCGCATGCTCGTGTTCTATACGCTGGTCGACAAGGGATTGCGTCGCCAATTGGTCGAGTATGCCCATGAGCGAGACGGCATCGAGGCAATTGATCTCATGACAGACGCCATCGAGTCCATCGCCCGCATCAGCGGGCTCGAACCCTCCACGAAGCCAGGTGGGCTTCATGTGGCCGACCAGTATTACTTCAGGCGCATCGAGGCGCTCGAGTTCACCATCGACCATGATGACGGACGCAACCCCCAGGATCTCGACCGTGCCGACCTTGTGCTTCTGGGAGTGTCGCGTTCTTCTAAGACGCCTTTGTCCATCTACCTGTCTCAGCAGGGCTACAAAGTGGCCAACGTTCCCCTCGACCTCCATACCGAGCCCCCTTCTCAGATATTCGATGTTGAGCGCACGCGCCTCTTTGGCCTCATGACAACGCCCGATGTTCTGGTGGGCATCCGTCAGCGCAGGTTGGGCAATGCGCGTGTCGTGGCATCGAGCTATGCTGATCCTGAATATGTATATCAGGATTTGGAGCAGGCCCGTGCGTTGATGAGGAAGCTTGGCTGCATTGTGGTTCATACCGAGAATCGCGCCGTCGAAGAAACCGCTCAAGAGATTTTGCGCTACTATGAACGCACTCATCCTCCGTCCGCTGATATGATGGGCTAAGCCTGTGAGCATTGGGTTCGAAACCGTTTGGAACGTCGTGTTTAAGGAGAACAAGGTGACTGAAGAAGTCAAACGAGTCTACGCATTCGGCAAGGATGCACAGGGCAACAACGTAACCGAGGGCAATACGCACATGAAGCCGGTGTTGGGCGGCAAAGGCGCGAACCTCGCCGAGATGGCCAACATAGGACTGCCCGTTCCTCCGGGATTCACCATCTCGTGCCAAACGTGCATGGAGTACGCCAATGCCGACAACACGTGGCCGGAAGGCGCGCTCGACGTCATTCATGCATATCGTGAGGATCTTGAGGCCCGCATCGGGAAGAAGATCGGCGACGCCGAGGACCCTTTGCTCGTTTCCGTTCGTTCTGGCGCGCCCATGTCCATGCCGGGCATGATGGACACCGTTCTGAACCTCGGCCTCAACGACCAGTCCATCAACGGTCTCATCAAGCAGACTGAGAATCCTCGCTTTGCGTGGGATTCCTATCGACGCTTTATCCAGATGTTCTCAAACGTCGTCATGGACCTCGACGGAGATCTGTTTGAGAATTCCATCACGGCTATGAAGAATGCTCGCAACGTTCCTTCTGACACCGACCTGACCGCTGAAGACCTCATGCAGCTTGTGGACGAGTTCAAGCAGATTTTTTCTGACAATGTTCTGGCCGAGGATTATCCCAGCCTTGTCGTCGATGGCGCTATCCAATTCCCGCAAGATCCCATGGTGCAGCTCAAGTTGGCCATTGAAGCCGTCTTTGGCAGCTGGAACAATCCTCGCGCCACGTTGTATCGCAAGCAGAACAAGATAGCCGACGATCTGGGCACTGCCGTCAATGTCCAGTCCATGGTGTTCGGCAATAAGGGAAACACGTCTGCCACAGGGGTGGCGTTCACGCGCAATCCTGCCAATGGCCATAAAGAGTTCTATGGGGACTACCTGGTGAATGCTCAGGGCGAGGATGTCGTGGCCGGCATTCGCAACACGAGCCCCATCGCCGATCTCAAGAACGTCGATGGCCTGGAGGAAGCCGGTCGTGAGCTCGAAGAGGTGTTCGTCACGCTTGAGAATCACTTCCGCGACATGTGCGACATCGAGTTCACCATCGAACAAGGCAAGCTGTGGATGCTGCAGACGCGCGTGGGCAAGCGCACTGCCGCTGCGGCTCTGCATATTGCCATCGAAATGGAAAACGAGGGCCTCATCACCAAGGAGGAAGCCCTCATGCGTGTTGACCCGGCACAGCTCGATCAGCTGCTGCATCCTCAATTTGACAAGAATGCCGATTATGATGTGCTGGCACGTGGCCTGAACGCATCTCCCGGTGCCGCCGTCGGCGAAGCGGTGTTCTCGGCTGGCGATGCCGTCGCCTCTGCCGACGCCGGTCACAAGTGCGTGCTCGTGCGTTGGGAGACGAATCCCGATGACCTGGCCGGCATGATCGCCGCCGAGGGGATCCTGACCTCGCACGGCGGGAAGACGTCCCATGCGGCCGTCATCGCCCGCGGCATGGGCGCTCCCTGCGTCTGTGGCGTCGAAGCGCTCAAGATCGATGCGGAAAAGAAGGAGGCAGTGGTCACGGGAACGGACGTCGTCATACGCGAGGGCGACCTGGTGTCGATTGACGGAACTACCGGCATTGTCGTGCTTGGCGCCGTCGACCTGGTTCTTCCGGAGCTCACGGGAGACCTCGACACCATCCTCGAATGGGCTGACGAGTTTCGGACCATGGGCGTGCGGGCTAACGCCGACAACCCTGAAGACGCAGAGCTGTCACGCAGCTTTGGCGCCGCCGGCATTGGCCTGTGCCGCACCGAGCACATGTTCCTGGGAGACCGCAAGCAGATCATCCAATCGTTCATCCTGAATGACGAGCCTGCCATCCGCGAGAAGGCTCTGGCCGATCTGCTTGAGGCGCAGACGGAAGACTTCTATGGGATGTTCAAGGCCATGGACGGCCTGCCGGTCATCGTGCGCCTGCTCGATCCGCCTCTGCATGAGTTCCTCGAGAATCCGCGTGAGCTTGATGTGGAGCTCGCCCGCATGGAGGCGACCGGTGCCGATGAGGCGGCCATCGCGTCCAAGCGCGAGCTGCTCGCCAAGGTTGACGCAATGGCGGAGATGAACCCGATGCTTGGCCTTCGCGGATGTCGTCTTGCCCTCCTTTACCCCGAGCTCCCCTCCATGCAGGTGCGCGCCATTTCCCTGGCAGCTGCCCGTTTGAAGAAGGAGGGGCTTGATCCCCAGCCTGAGATCATGATTCCTCTCGTGTCGGTGCTTCCTGAGCTCGAGACGCTCCGGGGCGAAGCGGAAGAGGTTATCTCTCAGGTCTGCAAAGAACAAGGCGTCGAGCTCGACATTCCCATTGGCACCATGATCGAGCTTCCGCGCGCGGCCGTCACCGCCGACGAGATTGCGACGAAGGCTGACTTCTTCAGCTTCGGCACCAACGATCTCACTCAGACGACGTTTGGCTTTAGCCGCGACGACGTTGAATCGAAGTTCATCCCGCGGTATCTCGAGCGCCATATCCTTCCGTGCAATCCCTTTGAGACCGTCGATCCCGGCGTTGCCGCCCTTGTTGATATGGGCTGCACCAAGGGACGTGCCACGAATCCCGACATCACGCTTGGCGTGTGCGGAGAGCATGGTGGAGATCCCGAATCGGTGAAGACGTTCCATAAGATCGGTTTGACCTACGTGAGTTGCTCCCCCTACCGGGTGCCCCTTGCGCGTCTGGCTGCCGGTCAGGCCGCACTTGCCGACAAGATGGGTGTTGCCTAGCAAAACCGACCGAAAGGTCTTCCTGAAGCTTCTGAGAGGGTCCGCAGGTTTGTTTCCTGCGGGCTCTCTCGCGTTTTATCGTGCTTGGCTGCTTGCTCAGACGGTCGGAACTTTCTTGCGGTATGCAAAATCCGTTGGATGTCGCGATTCCCCTCTGTGCCAGGAGGGTTCCGGACCGCATCCTGGCGTCTGCTCCCCGGAGGTGCTTCCGCGGCATCTGGGCGGCTCCGTCCCCTGCAAGGCGCAGGGGCTCCCTTCCCGGACGCGCGCCTCCCTGCCGCCCCTCCCTCATGCCCCCCGTGTGGCCCCTCGTGGGGGAGGGCGGCCCCCCGCGCCCTCCCGAAACTTTTTCAAAAACAGTGCTTGACGGCGGGGGCGCGGACGGGTAAAGTATCTCCTTGCGCGTTCGGCTCCGGCCAACGCACGGGGCCAGATCAGAC
>JAEZDJ010000073.1 GCA_023429565.1 Actinomycetes bacterium | reverse complement strand
GGCCTTGAGGCCAACTTCACCTTTTCAACGGCTCGAATGCGAAGCAGGGGCAACGAGACCGGGTAAGGGGAGAATCCGTGTCCCACTGCGATACGAAACGCAGCGGAGCAGTTTCCTACCCTCGCTCGTCGAAATCTCCCACCAAGGCACGGGCAAAATCATGGGCATCGAAGTCCTTGAGGTCATCGAGCCCCTCCCCCACGCCAATTTTGAGAACAGGCAGGTTCAGCTCATGGGAGACAGCAAGAACGATACCCCCCTTGGCGGTGCCATCCAGCTTTGTGACAATGACGCCATCGAGGTCGAGCGCCCGGTCGAACTCACGCGCCTGCGTGAGTCCGTTTTGCCCAGTCGTTGCGTCGATCACGAGCACGGTGTAGACCGGCACATTTGCGCGCTTGCGCACGACGCTCACAACCTTCTCCAGCTCACGCATGAGGTCTGCCGACGTGTGAAGACGACCTGCCGTGTCGACGAGCACGAGATCGGCGCCTTCACGTTCGGCCCGTTCGATGGTGTCGTAACACACGCTGGCGGGATCGCTCCCCCGTTCACGCGTGCATATTCCCACATCGGCACGGCGCGCCCACACCTCAAGCTGCTCAATGGCGGCGGCGCGAAACGTGTCCGCGCTGCCAAGAAGCACCTTCCGTCCGGCATCGGTTGCTTCTTTGGCAATCTTGCCGACCGTGGTGGTTTTTCCCGTGCCGTTGATTCCCACGAACAGCACAATGGCGGCGTCTCCACCGAAGATATCTGGGCCTGCCTCGACAAAAGCTTCCGCTATCTGATCGTTCAGCAGGTCGAACACTGCGTAGGCATCGGGAAGCGCCATGCGGGTGGCCCGGTCGCGAAGGTTCTCGACAATCGCGCCCGTCGCCGGTGCGCCGATGTCGGCCAGGATGAGCGTCTCCTCGAGACCGTCCCAGAAATCATCGTCCAGATCGGGGCCTCGGTCAAGCAGGACGTTCATCTGCTCCTTGAATTTGTCACGCGAACGAGACAGCCCCTCGCTGATGCGATCGAAGAATCCCATGCTCACGCTCCTTTCTTGGTCAGCGAACAGTGTACCCCAAGACAGGAACTCCGGCGATGTCCCGCACCGAAACCGTGAGGTTCACGCACGATTGCCGGCCATTCTCAGCATGGAACCAAAATTTGACGAAGAGATAGAGGGGGGCCGCATCTCGATCGATGCGGCCCCCCTCTCAGGAATTCCAGATCACCCATGGCAACCTGCCATCATGCTTTCCAGCGGGATGTCGGCGTCAACGGCGAATCGCCGCCCCTCAAGCAGCTTGCTTTTAGGTGTCCTATCCCTCAGGATAAAAGCCGCTCGGAGCCTCGCTCAGATTGATCATGATATTCTTGGTCTGCGTGTAATGCTCGAGCATGATCTTGTGGGTCTCTCGGCCAATGCCCGATTCCTTGTATCCGCCAAACGGCGCGCCGGAGGGAATCTGGTTGTAGGTGTTGACCCACATGCGTCCCGTCTGGACACCCTGAGCGACACGAAACGCCCGGTTGATGTCGCGCGTCCACACCGCACCGCCAAGGCCGTAGACCGAGTCGTTTGCCATGTCGATGACTTCCTGCTCGTCCTTAAATTTGATGACCACGGCTACGGGACCGAATATCTCCTCCTGCGCCACGCGGCAGGAATTGTCAGGCACCTCGATGAGGGTGGGCTTCAGGAACGCGCCGTTCGCCAGTTCGCCTTCCGTCGCACGCTCCCCACCGCAGAGCACGGTGCCGCCATCCTGCTTGGCAATCTCAACATACTCGAGAATCTTCTCCATCTGCCTTTGATCGATCTGGCTGCCCATCTGGGTGTCATCCTCCCATGGCAGACCGACCTTCACCTTGGAAAATGCCTTGCATGCGTCCTCGACAAATTGATCATAGATGTCCTCATGCACGAAGATGCGGCTGCCGGCGCAGCAGACCTGACCCTGATTGAACAGGATGCCCAACTGGATGCCGTCGAGCATCATGTCCCACTTGCAGTCAGGGAAGATGATGTTAGCGGATTTGCCGCCCAGTTCCAGCGTCGCTGGGATCAGGCGCTCAGCTGCAGCGCGCGCGACATCGCGACCGACCTCGGTCGATCCGGTGAATGCAAGCTTGCTGATGTCCGGATGGTCGAGAATGTACTGCCCTGACTTCGAACCCCGCCCAGTGACGACGTTGAACACGCCGGCAGGTATGATGTCCCGCGTGAGCCTGGCCAGTTCAAGAACCGTGAGGGATGTTGTGGAAGAAGGCTTGAACACCGTGCAGTCGCCCGCCGCAAGCACCGGGGCGAGCTTCCATGCCGCCATGAGGAAAGGAAAGTTCCAAGGAACGATCTGACCAACCACGCCGAGGGGCTCATGGAGCACCAGCGACATCATGTTGCCCGGCAGGAGATCGGCTTCTCCCGTGTCAGCGAGCAGAACGCCAGCGAAGTATCGAAAATGGTCAACGGAATAGGCGATGTCAATGGCACGTGTTTCGCGGATGGGCTTGCCGTTGTCAAGCGACTCAAGCAACGCAAAGTGCTCGGCGTGTTCCTCGATGACATCCGCAACCTTGTTCAGGATGATGGCGCGTTGCGCCTTGTCGGTCTTGCTCCACGACTCGAACGCTTCCCATGCAGCAGCAACCGCACGGTCGACGTCCTCCTTCGAAGCATCCGCAATGGTCGAGAGCTGCTCCCCATTGGCCGGGCAATGCACATCGAGCGTCGCCCCATCGGACGCATTCGCCCATTCGCCGCCAATAAAGAGTTGATAGGATTGCTGAGCAGGATTTTCCATTCGTGCATCCTTTCTTCTGGCAGCGGACGAGCCGCTGCACCCATCCACGCGGTCCAAAATGGACCCTTGGGGTTCAGGATACCGTGTACGCCAGGGCAATGCAGTCTTTGTTTTATGTAAACCCGTCAACGGTCGATAAACGATCCCTGAACAGTAGCATATCCAGAAGAGACAAACGAAGGAACCAAGAAGTGAGGGAGCCGAAGCTCCCTCAAAGGACGAGATTTATTTCTGCAGCTCGCTCTTGTCCAACAACAAGCGATTCAATGCATTCAGATAGGCTTTCGTCGACGAGACGATGATGTCACCGTCTGCCCCACGCCCCGTGTACACGTCGCCGTCGCCCGCCGCCACGCGCACAGTCACCTCGCCCAGCGCGTCAATGCCGCGGGTGACGGACTGCACCGAGAACTCGCTCAGGTCATTTTCAACCTGCACGATCTTGTTCACCGCCTTGTACACCGCATCAACGGGACCGGTGCCATAATCGCATACCGTGCATTCCTTGCCCTCGGCGTCCTTAAGCGTGAGCGTAGCCGTTGGAATGAGCGGAAATCCACAGCTGATCTGCACAGATTCCAACGTGTACAGCGCTCGTTCATTGCGGTCGCGCTCGTTGATGAGGCTCTCGAGGTCTTCGTCGTAGACCTCCTTCTTTTTGTCGGCGAGATTGAGGAACGCTTCATACACCTGATCGAGCGTCTCTCCCTCAAACTCATAGCCAAGCTCTTCCAGCCGGTGCTTCAAAGCCGCGTGTCCCGACCGAGCGGTGAGCACGATCTGGCTTTGTCCCGCACCCACGTCGGCCGGATCGATGATCTCATAGGTGTCGCGCTTCTTCAGAACGCCATCCTGATGGATGCCCGACGAATGGGCAAAGGCGTTGGCTCCGACGATGGCCTTGTTCGCCTGGACGTTCATGCCCGTGATTGACGACACCAGACGACTCGCCTTCACGAATTCGCGCGTGTTGACGTCCGTATGCGCATCAAGCTCATTTTCGTGCATCTGAATGGCCATGACCACTTCCTCCATGGCTGTGTTGCCCGCACGCTCGCCCAAGCCGTTGATGGTGCATTCGACCTGCCGTGCGCCGTTCTTCACACCTGCCATGGCAAGCGCGGTTGCCATGCCCAGATCGTTATGGCAATGGACGGCAACCTTAACCCGCTCGATGCCATTCACGCCCTCCATGAGGTACTTGATGCGACGGCCAAACTCTTCGGGCAGCGAATAGCCTGTCGTGTCGGGAATGTTGACCACCGTGGCGCCAGCATCCACCACGGCCTGGATGACGCGAACCAAAAAATCGTAGTCTGAGCGGCCGGCATCCTCGGCATAAAACTGCACATCCTCCACAAAGCTCTTGGCGTACTTCACGCACGTGACGGCACGCTCGACGCATTCGTCCTCCGTGATACGCAGCTTGTCTCGCAAGTGGCTCGGGCTCACGCCAATGCCCGTATGGATACGCGGTCTCTTGGCGTATCGGAGCGCGTCGGCCGCGGCATCGATATCCTTTTCCACCGCACGGGTGAGGCCGCACACGACAGCTTGGCTTCCCGCAAGTTCGGCAATGCGGCGGACGGATTCAAAGTCGCCCGGACTCGAAATGGGGAATCCCGCCTCGATGACATCAACGTCGAGACGCAGCAGCTGACGCGCAACGACCAGCTTTTCCTCGGTGTTCATGGAAGCGCCTGGCGACTGTTCGCCATCGCGCAGCGTGGTGTCGAAAATATCAATCTTACGCGTCATGTTCATGCATCCTTTCCATCTCGGCCGCATCCCCGCAAGGCCGTTGACCGTGCGAGAGCGGGCGGTTTCAATTCAACCTCAGAGCCGTCGCGTCCCAAGCTCGACGCGGACCCCGACCGCACACCCTGCGGCAGGAGAAGATCGGCGCGACGCCGCCCTCCCCACCGCTGAAGCAATCGTTTTCTAGAGCTTTACATACCAGAGGTTCTTAAGATCGGGAATCTCAGCGCGCAAACGGTTCAGAACCTTGTCTCCTATCGCGCCCTCGACGTTCATGTAGACGAGCGCACACCGATCCTCGGGCTTCGTGCCGATCTGCATAGTGGTGATGTTGATGCCCTCCTCGCCCAAGACGGTCCCGATTGCACCCATCCGTCCAGGAGCGTCAACGTACTCAAAGATGAGAGACTGACCGCCCGGGGCAATGTCTATCTTATAGCCCAGAAGCGATATCAGGCGCGCAGTCTGCGCTGCATCACCCAGGGTGCAGGCCACTTCCGTTCCATCAGCAACGATCGAGACGGCAGACGCATAGCCGTCCGCATCGGGCTTGGCCTGGGTCTCCACCTTGATCCCGTGGCGCTGCGCCACCGAATCGGCGTTCACGGGAGTGACCGTGGCCGTTCCCCGGTAGGAAAGAAGCCCCTTCACCGTGCCGGCGACCAGGATCGAAGGCTCTGCGTTGGACAGAGATCCCGCTGCCGTCAGCTTGAGATATTGGGGGATTTCTCCATGGATCTGAGCAAGCATGCTGCCCATCATTTGACATGCGGGGACATAAGGCCCCACGGCATCCATGACCTCGGGCGGGACCGGCGCCATGTTCACGGCAGTCGGCACGATCGATCCCTCCAGGCCCGCAGCCACATATTCGGCAGTCTGTATGCCGGCGCGCTGCTGCGCTTCTTTGGTCGCCGCTCCCAGATGCGGAGTGAGGATGGCGTTATCGAATTCATGGAGCGGGCTTTCCGTGCAAGGCTCCGACTCGTACACGTCGATGCCAACTGCCCCAATCTTGCCAGCGGCAAGAAAGTCGGCAAGCGACTCTATGTTGTAGATGCCGCCGCGAGCAGCGTTCACCAGGATGACGCCATCTTTCATGCGGGCGTACTGCTCCGGCCCGAACATGCCGATGGTCTCCTTGGTTTTTGGCAGATGGACCGTGATGAAATCGGCCAAAGGAACAATGGCATCAACGTCGTCGTAGAGCGTCACGCCCAGCTGCTCGGCACGGTCAGGACTGCAGTAGGGGTCATAGCCGACGAGCTTCATGCCGAAAGCCTTTGCCCGCTCGGCCACGAGTCCGCCGATGCGGCCCAGACCGAAGATTGCAAGCGTCTTCTCATAGAGCTCGGTGCCGGTGAACCGTCCGCGTTCCCATTTCCCCTCGTGCATTGAGGCATTGGCCTGCGGGGTCTTCCGGGCACAGGCGAGCATGAGACACAGGGCCTGTTCTGCGGCGGAGACGATATTCGACGTCGGAGCGTTGCAGACGATGACTCCCCGTTCGGTGGCGGCCTCAACGTCGACGTTGTCCACGCCCACGCCGGCACGGCCAATGATCTTGAGACGCGTTCCCGCTTCGATGACTTCACGCGTCACCTTCGTGGCAGACCGCACGACAAGGGCATCATATTCGGGAATCACGGCCACCAGCTCACGAGGATCCATGTCAAGCTTGACATCAACCTCGTACCCCTTGCCACGGAGAATACCAAGACCAGCGTCGGCCAACTTCTCGGCAACCAGAACCTTCTTTGCCATAAGGGCAACCACTCATCCTTCCATCAGCGCATATGACCGCTGCGCATCCCAATCGGCCCAACCATTCCTCCGCGCACCCCTGCGCGTCACGCCCATGATAAAGCGAAACGATCTTCGGGCGAGGCAAGAGCCCAAAATTACCCACGAAGAGCGAAAGGCGTCGGAGACAGGCACCGGCCCGTCTCCCCCTCCTGCAGCATTGATGCAAACAGGCTGGCGCGGATGCCTTTCAGATTCGCCGGCGGGGGCTCTTTCCATCCCAAGAAAGGACCCCGCCCATCCACGTGCAGGAAGATGCCCAACGATCGGATTCAGTCCCTCTTGATCCAGCTGAACATGGAACGGATGCGCTCGCCAGTCTCCTCGATGGGATGCTGGTTGATGGCCTCGCGCTGCGCATAGAGCCACGCATGGCCGTTCGCGCAGTCATCCATGAACTCTTTGGCAAAACTGCCGTCCTGGATGCGCGCCAATATCTCTTTCATGGCGGCACGGGACTCGTCGTTGATGATCTTGGGGCCGGCATAGTATTCGCCATACTCGGCAGTATTGGAGATGGAGTAGTTCATGAAATGGATTCCACTCTCATACATGAGATCGACGATCATCTTCATTTCATGGTAGACCTCGAAGTACGCGAGCTCGGGCGGATAGCCTGCCTCGGTGAGGGTCTCGAATCCAGCCTTGATCATTTCCACGAGGCCGCCGCAGAGCACGGCCTGTTCGCCAAACAGGTCCTCTTCGGTCTCATCCTTGAACGTTGACTTGATGATGCCGGAGCGCGCCCCGCCAACGCCCCATGCATAGGAGAGAGCCAGATCCCAAGCATGTCCCGTGTAGTCCTGCCACACGCATGCCAAATCGGGAACGCCAGAACCCTCGGTGTATTGACGGCGGACGATATGACCCGGACCCTTGGGAGCAACCATGATGACATCCACGAATTCCGGCGGAACGATATAGCCGTAATGGACATTGAAGCCATGGGCAAAGGCCAGAGCATCGCCCGCTTTCAGATGGGGCGCGATATGCTCTTCATACGTGCTTGCCTGAATCTCGTCAGGAATGAGAACCATGATGAGGTCCGCCTCCTCGGCAGCCTGATCAACGGTGCAAACCTTGAGACCCGCCTCCTCCGCCTTCGCCCATGACGACGAGCCTTCGCGCAGTCCTACGCGCACGTCACATCCCGAATCCATGAGATTGAGCGCATGGGCATGGCCCTGGCTGCCATAGCCGATGACGGCGATCTTTCGGTCTTGGATGACCTTCGGATCGACATCCTTTTCGTGATAAATTGTAACAGCCATGTTGGTTTCTTCCTTTCTCCTGGCTGATTTCACTGAAATGAGCTTGCATTGAACACCACGTCAAGACGCGGTTCCCTCCATCTGCCGACGAGGGGAACCGGTGCTAGGTTTCCTTGCTCGTGCGCGACATCGCTATTTTTCCGGTGCGGGTGATTTCCTTGATGCCGTAGGCACGGAACAGGTCCTCGAGGCCCTTCAGCTTGTCCTCGTCCCCCGTCGCCTCAATCATGAGCGAGCTTTTTCCGACATCCACGATCTTGGCGCGGAATATGTTGGCGATCTCGATGATCTCGTTGCGTCGATCCGGCTGAGCGTTCACCTTGAACAGAACCAATTCGCGCTCGATGGCGGCATCGTTGGTGAGGTCGGTGATCTTATGAACGCTGATCAGCTTGTGCAGCTGTTTGGTGATCTGCTCGTAAGCCACGTCATCAGCCTTCACGATGGCCGTCACGCGCGACATGGTGGGGTCCTCGGTCGGTCCGACAGACAGCGACTCGATATTGAATCCGCGGCGGGATATGAGTCCCGTCACGCGCGAGAGCACGCCAGGCTTGTTTTCCACCAGGACGGAAAGGATATGCCTCATTGCGCACCCCCTTCCTCGACCGTCAGACCTTCCTCGGGCACAGCGGTCCTCACGGCGCCAACCGCCACATCAATGGCCCCGATGGCCTGGGACAGCGCACTTCCCGGAGCGACCATGGGATACACGTTCTGTTCCCGAGAGATGACGACATCGAGCAGATAGGGCCCTTTGGCCTCCAGCATCCGAGACAACGCTCCGTCAAGATCGGCGGGAGTGGACACCCGCTCGCCCTCCCAGCCATAGGCGTCGGCCAGTTTCACGAAATCTGGGTTCGACTCAAGCAGGGTGCAGGAGTAACGCTCGTCGTAGAACAACTTTTGCCACTGGTGCACCATTCCGAGGCAGCGGTTGTCCATAAGGAGCACTTTCACCGGAACATGGTTGATGGCGGCAGTCGCCATCTCCTGGCTGTTCATCTGAAACGAGCCATCCCCCGCCACGCACACGACCACCTTGTCGGGGCAGCCGATGGCGGCGCCTATAGCCGCCGGAAAGCCAAAGCCCATGGTACCCAATCCCCCCGACGAGATGAATGTCCGAGGAACTTCGCGGGATATGTGCTGCGCAGCCCACATCTGATGCTGGCCGACTTCAGTGACAACGATGCTCCGCGCGGGGTCCAGCGCGTCGGAGAGCCGCTCCATGACAATCTCGGGAACGATCTCTTCGGTCGATTCAGCCATGTCGGGATGATAGAACGGAAAGCGTGCACGCCATTGGGCTATCTGTGCCACCCAATCCTGGGTGATGGGAGAAGCGCCTTCCTTGTGCAACGCACCGGCAATTCCCCCCAGCACGCCCTTGAGATCGCCGACGATGGGCACCTGGGCCTCACGGACCTTGCCAATCTCGGCAGGATCGATGTCGATGTGTATGACTTCCGCGTGCGGTGCGAACTTGTCCAGCTTTCCCGTCACGCGATCGGAAAAGCGCGCACCGGCTGCAATGATCAGGCTGCTGTCCGTCATGGCCATGTTCGCGTATTTCGAACCGTGCATGCCCACGGGTCCAAGGTTGAGCGGATGTGACGCAGGAAACGCCCCCTTGCCCATGAGCGAGGTCACCACAGGAATCTGCATGGTTTCCGCAAGGTCGAGCAGCTCAGGGGACGCACCGGAAGACACGATGCCCCCGCCAACGTACAGCACCGGCCGAGGCGCCCGCCTGATATGGGACACGGCCTGCCTGATTTGCTTCGCGTTTCCCCGGTAGGTCGGTTTGTATGACGGCAGGTTCACGCCGTCGGGATAGTCGAACACCATGTCCTCTGACGCCAGGTCGGACGGCACGTCGATGAGCACGGGACCCGGACGCCCCGTCTTGGCGATATGGAAGGCCTCGCGAAACGTCTGAGCAAGTTCATCGGTGGATTGCAAAAGGTAGCTATGCTTCACCACGGGCATGGAAATGCCCACGATATCGGACTCTTGAAACGAATCGGTGCCGATAACGCCACGCGGCACTTGACCCGTGATGACGACAAGGGGAACGCTGTCCATGTAGGCGGTCGCGATGCCGGTGACCGTGTTGGTGGCGCCGGGACCGCTCGTCACAACCACCACCCCCACGTTGCCCGTCGCGCGGGCATAGCCGTCAGCCTCATGGACCGCCCCTTGCTCGTGACGGGAGAGCACATGCCTGATCTGCTGGGAGTCATACAAGGCGTCATATATCTTGATCGCCTGGCCCCCAGGGTAGCCGAAGACGAGATCCACCCCCTCAGCTTCCAGAGAGGCAACCACCGCCTGTGCGCCCGTCATGTGTTTTCCCTGCTTGGCCGTGTGGCTTCCCCGGCCGCGCGGAGCCCCGACCGCAGAGGCGCTGGCCTGCGCGGGCCTCGTCACAGATCCCGGGATGGAAGCCGCCTTTGACGCGGGGGAATTCTTGCGCAGCCGCGCCTCTGTCGTCTCGGTGTCTTTGCGTGAGTCCGTCATGAGACATACGCCCCCTTGTCCGCGGACGACACGAGCTTTGCATACTTGGCCAAGACGCCGTGGTCATGCTTCGGAGCAGGTGGTCGCCATGCGGCACGGCGGCGCTCCCATTCAGCATCCTCCACGTCAAGCCGAAGCGCGCCACCCTCAATGTCAACGGTGACGAGATCGCCCTCTTCGATGAGCGCGATGGGTCCGCCTGCGGCTGCCTCCGGGCTCACGTGCCCAACGGCAGGTCCTTTGGTCGCCCCCGAGAAACGTCCGTCAGTGATGAGGGCCACGCTCGTCGACAGCCCCATTCCCACAATCGAGGAGGTGGGGGTCAGCATCTCGCGCATTCCAGGACCGCCCTTTGGACCCTCATAGCGTATGACGACGACATCGCCCGCCACAATGCCTCCCGAGTCGATGGCCGCACAGGCTGCTTCCTCCGAATCGAACACGCGCGCCGGGCCCGTATGGTTCATCATGGACGGGTCCACCGCCGACTTCTTGACGATGGCGCCATCAGGAGCGATGGCCCCATGAAGCACACGCAAAGCACCCACCGGGCTGAATGGGTTGTCAGAGGAGCGACACACCTCGCCATCGGCTCCGATGCCGCTCTCGGCCAAGCTCTTCAGATACTCGCCCATCGTGCCCATGCAGGTGAGGGCATCGCGCTCGATCAGTCCAAGCTTGTCCAATTCGGCAATGACGACCGGAACGCCTCCGACCTCATAGAGATCGGACAGAGGCCTTGGTCCCGAAGGCTGAAGCTTCACGAGATGCGGTGTGCGAGAGCTTGCCGCATCCCAGTCATCCATGGTGATGGGATGCCCCGCCTCCTGCGCGATGGCGGTCAGATGCAGCACCGTGTTTGTTGAACCGCCAAACGCCATGTCGCATTCCATGGCATTGCGTATGGCGGCCCCGTCCACGATGTCGCGCGCGGTGACTCCCTTCTCAAGAAGCTCCATGACCTTCATGCCGGCATGCTTCGCCAGGCGGATGCGCTCCGAATAAACGGCGGGGATGGTTCCGTTGCCGGGGAGGGCGATGCCAAGTGCCTCGCACAGGCAATTCATGGAATTAGCCGTGAACATGCCTGAACAGCTGCCGCAGGTTGGACATGCGGTGTCCTCATAGCGCTTGAGCTCGTCTTCGGTCATGGTGCCATGCTGCACTGCCGCCGCGCCGTCAAACAGCGTGTTGAGGTCGGTGGTGGGACCGCACCCACCGGGTTGCGTGCCGGCCAGCATGGGGCCGCCCGACACGAACACCGTGGGAATGTTCACACGCAACGCCCCCAGCAGCATGCCGGGCACGACCTTGTCGCAATTCGGAATGCAGACGAGGGCGTCGAAGGCATGTCCCTGAACGGCGCATTCCAGGGAATCGGCAATGACCTCACGAGACACGAGGGAGTAATGCATCCCCTCGTGGTTCATGGCAATGCCGTCGCACACGCCTATGGTGGACATCTCGAAAGGCACCCCGCCCGCCATGTAGATGCCCGCCTTCACGGCCTCAGCGATCTTGTCAAGGTTGTTGTGCCCCGGAATGATGTCGTTGTGGGAATTGAACACGGCGACGAGAGGCCTCTTCATCTCCTCGTCGGTGATGCCGTCAGCCTTCAGCAGGCTGCGATGCGGGGCTCGTGCGACGCCCGCTGTGACGGCTTTGCTTCTCAGCTGCATCTCGCTTTTCTCCCTTCCCTGTCATGCCATAAAAAAATCCTGTTGCAGGTAAGCTGCACCAGGACCTCAGAAGGAAGAGAGACATTGCATCCCACACAACAGTGGAACGGTGCCTCAATCAGACTGGTAACGGAGTCGCCGGCTCAGCCTACTTGCTCCGCATCCGGTCGAAGATTGTCCGACATGACACGAAACGTTCGATCCAAACTGCTCGGAGGTGGCTTTCGGACCGCCCACCACCGGCTCGCAGCACCCGCCGGCTCTCTGAAGATGGGTTCGTTCCTACTGTCCTCGTCAACGCATTTCGTCTATGAACTTGTTGCAGAGCAGTATACCCCACCGCCGCGCACGCGCAAGTGAAAGTTTGGAATCAGCCGCCAATCGACGCGTTCGAGTCAGACTTATGCAGAACCCGGCCCACTTTGTGATGATAAAGTGCGAAACGCCCTTCCGCGTGGACCACATTCCCCCATCGCACAGAACAGGAGCCGCGCTGCAGTTCATCGTCCAAAGAAAGAAGGGCGGCATGTCTCGCGACATGTCGCCCCCATGCGGAGTGGAGAGGTTGACCTACGCGTGTGCCTTCTCAAAGCCGTCCATGAACTGGACCAGCTTTTCCACGCCAGCCTTCGGCATGGCGTTATAGATGCTTGCACGCATGCCGCCGACGCTGCGATGGCCCTTGAGGCTCTCAAGTCCGACCGCCTTCGCCTCAGCCACAAACGCCGCATCGAGATCTGCATCGCCCGTCACAAACGGCACGTTCATGAGGGATCGGTCCTCTTTGCGCACCGTTCCGCGGAACAGATTGCTCTGGTCGAGGAAGTCATAGAGCACCGCGGCCTTCTCCACATTGCGCTCCTTCATGGCCTCGAGGCCCCCTTGGTCCTTCAGCCACTTGAACACCTTGCCGCAGATATAGATTCCATAGGCTGGCGGAGTGTTGTAGAGGGAATGCGCATCGGCCTGCGTTTTCCATTTCAACATGGTCGGCGTTCCTTCCAAGACGTCGTCCGTGATGAGGTCTTCCCGAATGATGGAGACGACCACGCCTGCCGGACCGATGTTCTTCTGGGCGCCACCGTACATCACGCCATACTTTTCGATGTCCACCGGCTCGGAGAGAAAGCAGGACGACACGTCGGCCACGAGATCCTTGCCCTTGGTGTTGGGAAGCGTGTGGAACTTTGTGCCATAGATGGTGTTGTTCTCGCAGATGTAAACGTAGTCCGCATCTTCGGAGATAGGCAGGTCTGAGCAGTCGGGAATAGAGGAGAACGTCTCATCCTCGCTGCTGGCGACCGCCCGGGCATCGCCATAGAGCTTGGCCTCTTTGAATGCCTTTTTCGCCCAGGAACCCGTGATGACATAGTCGGCCACACGGTTTTTCATGAGGTTCATCGGTACTGCGGCAAACTGCTGCGACGCACCCCCCTGCAGGAACAGCACGCGATAGTTGTCGGGAATGCCCACGAGGGTGCGCAGATCAGCCTCGGCGTTCTCGATGATGTCCCCAAACGCCTTCGACCGATGGCTCATCTCCATCACGGACATTCCCGTCCCGCGATAGTCCAGCATCTCAGATGCGGCTTCCGACAGGACCTCCTCTGGCAGAACGGCAGGACCAGCCGAAAAGTTGTACACCCTACTCATGAAGCGATCTCCTTTCGCTTGATCCCCGAAGCACGTCGCGCTCCTTCGCGCAAGACGGCTGGCACCATGGATGGCCATGGCAGAGCGGCACGAGGCATCAATTCCGTATCGCGCATTGTAATACGGCAACGCGCAGATAGCTGATGTCGGTTCGCTAACCGACAGAACAACACAGGGAAACGGTTCGCAGGCCTCGCCAGACTCCCCTCGCTGACGGCTTACACTCTCTTCCACGATCAGGACAGGACAGGAATGGCATGACGTACCGAGGCTTCCCATACTTCACCGCTCAGAACTCTGGGCCAGCCAATAAATTCGATCTCACTGTGTCGAAGCGTCGTCGTCTGTCCAATTGCTCCTACGGAGTTCGCCGCGCCGCGCCACCTCGGCCGCCGGCGCCGCACATCGAGCCCTGTGCCCAATCCGCGTCGGTCAAGCCCGCCCGGCCTTCCATTCAGCGGCCCCTCTTCAAATCAAACTCCAAGAATGCCGAATCGATGCTCCCCCTCTCCTCGTTCGTCGTCACCGTCGTCGTGCTGGTGGCGCTGGCATTCACGGGAGTCTTTGCATTTCAGGTGTTCACGGGTTTCTTCGATGGAACCTCCCAGGCCATCGGCGCAGTCAAGGAGTCCGGCTCGGAAGACGAGAGCGCAAGCACTCCCGTGGCCGATTGGCGCCAGGGCACGATTCCCTCCCTTTACCAAACAGATCCCCAATGGTCCGGACACTCCTATGGCAGCGACACGATCGGAGCGGCGGGATCTGCGCCGCTCTGTCTGACAATGGTTCGAATCAGCCTCACGGGTGACGCCTCAGTGGGCCCGCCCGAATCTGCCGACTTGGTGCAACAGGGCAATTATGCCGGCCCCGAGAACTCGGAGACCCTGCTGTCGGAAGGATCGGGACTGCTTGGGCTCTCGGCTCACGACGTCGACGGCAACGAGCGCGCCATACGCCGCGAACTCGCCGCCGGGCGACCGGTGATAGCATCCGTCTCCTCCGAAACCTTTGGATCGGACGATGACCACATCGTCCTCGTCGGCATCGACGAGCACAGCCTCCTTGAGATCAGAGATCCCCAGAGCATTGAGAGAACGGCCAAGCATTGGAAATTCGACGAGATCATCTCTGCTGCCTCATCGTTTCATTCCTATAGCATCGCCCTGTGACCGCAAGCCGCCTTGGTGCCGGGAAGGCTATGAGACGATGTTCAAAGGCTTCTGGCCCAAAGCTACTCGCGCGACATTCTCCCAAACCATGCGGTGAGCACGGTAAAACATTCCCTCAGTGACGCCGCCGATGTGGGGCGAGAGCACCATCCGCCGGGCGGCCGCTGGAGGCAGCTTTAGCAAAGGGTGATCGACGGACACAGGTTCGGGAGACAAGGTGTCGCAGCCAGCCGCCGCGATCGACCCATGCTCAAGGGCACGGGCGAGCGCCTCCTGATCCACAATCTCCCCTCGCGCCGTGTTGATGAGGATGGCATCATTCTTCATGCGGGAAAAGAAAGCGTCATCGACCATGGCACGCGTCTCGTCGGTGACAGGAACGTGCAGGCTCACAATGTCGCTGGTGGCTACAAGGTCATCCAGTGACTCGAACCGCACATTCAGACGTTCCCCGTCCCCGGAAGAGAGAGGCGTTCGTTTGTTGTATGCCATGTGGCAGCCCCAGCCCGAAAGCCGCATGGCTGTCGCCTGGGCAATAGCCCCGAATCCCACGAACCCGACCTTGCAGTCTCCAAGCTCGCGAATTCCTTCCACCATCATGCGTTCCTTCGCTTGGATCTGAAGTCCCGCCCGCACCGCAGCATCCCCCGCGACCACATCCCGAAGGCAGGCAAGCATGAGCAGGACGGTCTGTTCGGCGACCGCCGCCGCGTTCACGCCGGCGTTGTTGCACACGGTCACTCCCCGCTCTCGCGCTGCGGCGAGGTCAATGAGGTCGAAAGCCACCCCCTCGGAGTGAATGAGCTTGAGGTTCGGCATGGACCGTATGAGCCGCGCGCTCACCGGGCTGATGGCATCGGCCAGGATGAAATCGGCGTCGCCAGCGCAGGCGAGAAGGTCGTCGTCGGAAGAACCCCTCTTCATCACGGCCAGATCGACCTCGTCGACAATAGGAAGATCGGGCAGATACTTCCTCGTCCTCTTCTCGTCGCCGATAACCAGCAACTTCATAGAAGCCTCCTTGCACGCGATGGACCGTTTCACCTTGTTGCCATCGTATCAAAAAAATGAGACCTGTTCGATGAGAGACCTTGCAGTGCTACAATGGCGAAGTTTGAAAGTGATGGCGGCGCTCCTGGACCGCGCCGGACCGAAGGAGACCTTCCGTGAGCCAGAACGACGCCCGTCGAGGCCGCACAAGAGACCGACGCGCTGCAGCCAAACCGAGCGAGGCGCATTCGTAGACATGGGCCCCTTGTTCATTGACTGCCTGTTCGTCGGCGTGGGAGGATTCATCGGATCGGTCGCCCGTTACCTGCTTGGTTTTCTCTCGCCGGGCAGCCAGTCCGGCTTCCCCTTCGTCACGCTCGGCATCAACGTGGTCGGATCGTTTCTCATCGGGTTCCTCGTCGTCCATTTCACAAAGAACAGCAATCTCGATCCGCATCTCCTGCTCTTCCTGAAGGTGGGAATATGCGGAGGGTTCACCACGTTCTCCACGTTCAGCCTTGAGTCCATGCAGCTGATCCAAGACGGCAATATGCCGACAGCCGTTCTCTACATCGCCACAAGCGTCATCCTCGGGCTCATTGCCGTCTTCGCCGGAAATGCGGTCGGCGACTGGGCGAACGCCTAGAGGGCAGCCATCGGGGGAAATCGCTGCCCGTACGTGATCTCGGGCATCGCATCCAAACCGCTATCGCACGCTGACGACACGCTTCTGGTATGCTGCCTGGACCTGCGCAGGATGGGCCGCACGGGACACAACGGCAGCCAAGGCCTCGACCGGGAGGCGATAGGTGTTGTTGTTCTGGGATATGTGCATGGCCACCACGTGCTCGAGCTCATGGCACAGCAACGCCTCGAGCTCCTCGGCCGCCTGGACATTCGAAAGGTGCCCCACATCTGACCCGACTCGCCGCTTCACTGGATAGGGATAGGGCCCATCCTTCAGCATCTGCACATCATGGTTGCTCTCCAGGGCAAGCAGCCGCACACCGCGCAGAGCCTCGCCGGCTTCGCCCGTCACCAGCCCTGTGTCGGTCATGAAGCCGACAGAGTCTCCGTCGGTCCCCTCGAAACGGAACCCGCACGACGAGGCTGCATCATGCGAGGTGCGAAACACTTGGACGGCCATGCCGGCCAAAGACAAGGAGTCTCCCGCGCGGAGAGGGCGGATGTCGCTCGATTCGTCGACGGCACGGATGTCACCGCTGGCTGCATGAACGGCATCGTCGACATACACCGGCGGAGCGATTCCCTGCTTGGCCAGTCCACGCAACACAACTCCAAGGCCCTTCGTATGGTCGGTGTGTTCGTGGGTGATGACGATGGCGGAAAGCTTGGCAGGATCGAAACCCGCCTCGGAACTGCGCTCAAAGAAGTCACGTTTGCAAATGCCGCAGTCGACCAGAACCCCTGCGCCAGTTCGCGTGTCCTCCACGATGGCCGCGTTTCCGCGGCTCCCGCTCGCGAGCACATGCAGTGCCAGGCAACGTCCCATGGGCAACCTTCCGTCCTTCCTCTCGGGAGTCCGCCGCGCAAAGCGGGGACTCATCCTTTCACATACGCTCGACGATGTCGGAAACGAGACGCGCAAAATCGGCTTCGCGGCCCCTTGCCACCTCGAGCACTTCTTTGTCGTTGGGCGAGGCTCCTTCGACTCCACAGGCCATGTTCGAGACAAGGGACATGCCCAGCACCCGCACTCCCACATGGCATGCAGCGATGACCTCCTCGACAACGCTCATGGCAACGGTATCGGCACCCCAGGCGCGAAACATACGGATTTCGGCAGGCGTCTCGAAGCTCGGACCAAGAAGACCCAGGTAAACACCCTCCCGCACACGGATGCCGCGCTCATCCGCCACCTCGTGTGCAAGCCGGCGCAGCGCCGGATCATAGGCATCCTTCATGGAGAAGAACCGAAACGCGATGCCGTCGGGGTCAATTCCCGCCACCGGATTTCGACCAGTGAAGTTGATATGGTCCTCCATGATGCAAAAGTCTCCGGGCTCATACGTTTCGTTGATGGCACCGGCAGCGTTGGTGGTAATCAGCGTCTCGATTCCCACCCCCTGCATGAGCCAAACGGGGTACGCAACTTCCTGCGCAGTATTGCCCTCGTATCCGTGCAAGCGGCCCTGCATGGCGATGACCGTCTTGCCGCCCAAGCGGCCACAGACGAACCGACCCACGTGACTCGTCGCCGTGCTCGTCTTCATGTGAGGAACCTCACCGTAAGGAAGGTAGACGGCATCCTCTATCTGATCCGCCAACGGACCAAGTCCCGACCCGAGGATCAACCCGACCTTCGGCTCACGCGTGCCGATGGCCCCTCTGACCATGCGGGCAGATTCCGCCAAATTATCCTTCAGCACATTGCGCCCAGACATGCGCTCTCCCTTCCTTTCCCTCAAAGCGAGATGCCCCAAAAACACGGGACGACATCCAATGACAGTCATTCTACCCCAAGGGAGATGAGACGACAGGCTCAGCATCGCTTCCTGCGGATTGCATGCGGGAAAGGCATTCCCCTTGGACGCGATCTCATTTCAGCACCGTACCGCAGACCGCAAACGGCCCCTGCGAGAAAGGTCACGCAATCCCCTCCCTCTCATTTCGCCCATGGCTGGCGCAACGGGAGGCGATCCAAGCAGAGGGAGATCGTGCGTCGCCCTGGCACGAAGCCTTGAAACGGCAAGCAGACCGAACACATTAAACAACCGTCACGTCATTGATCAGCGACTCCACCAATCAGCAAGCAACCCAGCATGCTCTTGGCATCGGTCGCCTTGCCATTTCTCGGGTTCGCGACATTGAAGCCCTGACCCGACGGGGAACCGATTGGCGCGGAACAGGCGCGAAGAAACGGCTGCATGGCAGCCCGAAACGTTACCGAGACCGCCGCAGCCTACGCTACGACAGGTAACCGGCCGGTGCCCCGTCGCAACGTTCCGCGGGGCATCGCGCGACGAGCACCCGCGGACGGCCCGCCAGGTCCTCGACGATGCGAACGTCGCAGAAGCCTGCGACGGAAGCCGCGCTCGATGCCTCGTCAAGGCAATCCTCGTGGAGCTCGAAGGCAAAGGCGCCACCTGGTTTGAGCGCCCGGGCGCAGAAGGCAAGCAGCGGACGGAACACATCGAGCCCGTCGACACCTCCGTCAAGGGCGAGCGCAGGCTCGTAGTCGGTGACCTCGCCCGGCATCTCGGCCAGAACCGACGACGGCACATACGGCGGATTGGACACGATGAGATCGAGCTTTCCCAGAGCCTCGGGCGAAATGCCTTCGCCCAAATCGCATTCAAGCACGTCAATCCGATCGGCCAAACCGAGAGCCTCGACATTCTCACGCGCGAGCTCGACCGCCTTATGTGAGATATCGGTGGCCATGACGCGCACGCAGGGGTGCTCGTAAGCGAGCGAGCAGGCGACGCAGCCAGACCCCGTGCACAGGTCGGCCGCAAGGAGTATCCTCTCCACAGCATTCTCCGTCGCTTCTGCGGAAAACCCCGGTGCGGTCACCCCGTCCAACGCGGCGGAGCGTCCGGAACCATCAGCCTGATCGACGACGGAAAGAGAAAGATCGCCCTTTGCCCCCGAACCAGCAGAGGCGGCGCGCACAGGCGTCTCTGCCTCGGACACGCCCTGCGCTCCGATCGAGAAGCCTTCCTCTACGGCCCGAGGCCGGGGCGCGGCTGGAAGCAGGGCGAGCGCCTCGCTCACGAGCACTTCCGTTTCAGGTCGGGGTATCAGAACACCGGGACGCACCTTCACCGCAATATGACGGAAACCGACTTCTCCGGTGATATATTGCAGCGGCTCACCCTTGCCCCGCCGGTCGACATACCCGCGCAAAACATCACGCTCGGACAGGGAGAGGGGGCGATCAAGGCTCATGTACAGCTCAATGCGCCGCAGGCCCGTCGCTTCGGCGAGCAGCCACTGAGCCGAGATGCGCGGGCTCTTGTCGCCCTTGCGCTCAAGGTACCCGACCGTCCAGTCGAGCGCCGCCTTGATGGTCCAGATGTCCCCCCGCACGTCTTTAGACAGCCTGTTCGAGCTTCTGTGCACGGTCTGCGGCCTGAAGCGCGGTGATCAACTCGGCAAGGCCCGCACCGCCAGCACCGAGAAGCACCCCGTTGTAGGTGCCGTTGTAGCCGATGCGGTGATCGGTGACCCGGTCCTGCGGTCCGTTGTACGTGCGTATCTTCTCAGATCGGTCTCCCGATCCGATCTGAGCGAGCCGCTTCGCACCTTCGGCAGCTTGCTGCTCGGACAACATCTTCTCATACAGACGAGCACGCAGCACGCTCATGGCCGCGATCTTGTTCTGCAACTGCGACTTTTGGTCCTGGGACTGCACGACCAGCCCTGAAGGCAGATGGGTGATGCGAACGGCCGAGTCGGTGGTGTTCACGCACTGGCCACCTGGTCCCCCGGCACGATACACGTCCACGCGCAGGTCGTTCTCATTGATCTCGACCTCAACCTCATCGGCCTCGGGAAGAACCGCAACGGTGGCGGTCGAAGTATGAATGCGTCCCTGGCTTTCGGTCTTGGGAACGCGCTGCACGCGATGCACGCCACTTTCAAACTTCATGACCGAGTACACCTTGTCGCCCTTGACCTTGAACTGGATTTCCTTATATCCCCCCGCTTCCGAGGGAGACACGTCCATGGGCTCGGTCTTCCATCCTTGCTCCGCCGCAAAGCGCTGGTACATCTTGTAAAGGTCTCCCGCAAAGAGGGCGGCCTCGTCACCGCCAGCGGCCGCGCGAACCTCCACGATGATGTTCTTCTCATCGGCAGGATCACTCGGAATAAGCATGATTTTTATATCTTCTTCGATCGAGGGAAGCCTATTCTCGATCGAGCCAATCTCCTCTTGCGCGAACTCCTTCATGTCAGGATCGGCAAGCATCTCTTTCGCCGCCGCCAAATCATCGGCAGCCTGCACATATTCAGCCGCCTTGCGAGCGAGAGGACCCTGGTTCGCGTATTCCTTTGCCAGGCGATTGTATTCCTTCTGATCAGCGAGAACGGCAGGATCTCCCATTTTTGCCTGAAGATCCTCATATGCCTCAATGATCTTCTCGAGTTTTCCTCGCATATCTGTTTCCTGCATAGGTGTGCGTTTCCTTCGTAACGTGTTTTAGCTGTGGAGTGCGGCGATTTTCGTTCCTGCTTTACCGGGACAAGAGACCGCGAGCACATGAACCCGCCAAGGATAAGCCAAACGGGCGACTCTGAGAGCAGCTGATTATGATATCAGATCGCCAGATATTTCGCAGCCTCCTCCGCGGTAAGAGCACCATCGGAAACCGCCGTGACCACCTGACGCAGCTTCTTCGTGCGCACGTCCCCAGCAACGAAAACGCCCGGGATGTCCGTTTTTCCCGTTTCGTCGGCGACGAGATAGCCCGTCTCATCCGCATGCAAGGCGCCGTCGAGAAACTCCGTGTTGGGCTCTGTGCCAACCGCAACAAACAGTCCGTCCACAGCCACAACACGCTCCTGCCCCGTCTCGAGCATCTCCAGGCGCATTCCCGCGAGCATGCCCTGATCGGCGACGATCTTCCGCGTCACCGCATTCCAGATGAACTCGACATTGGGAAGGTCCTCCAGGCGTTTGTGGTAGATGGCCGTAGCTCGCAGCTTGTCGCGGCGGTGCACAAGATAGACTTTCTCGCATATCCTCGACAGATAGATCGCGTTCGCTGCGGCGGTGTTTCCGCCACCGACCACCATGACCGTCTTGCCGCGGAAGAAGCTGCCGTCGCAGGTGGCGCAATACGACACGCCCCGACCCTGCAGCTCCTCCTCGAGCTCGAGGCCCAACTTGCGAGGCCGGGCGCCGGTGGCAATGATGACGCTTTTGGCGTAATGCTCGGAAAACGCCGTCTTGAGCAACTTGGGGCTCTCCGTGAAATCAACGGAAAGGACCTCCTCGCCGACATTGTGCACGCCGAAGCGATCAGCCTGCTGCTTCATTGACATGGCAAGGTCAAACCCGTTCGCGCCATCGGGAAATCCGGGATAGTTTTCCATATGCTCGGTCTGGGCAAGCTGGCCTCCTGGAGCGATGCGCTCAAACAAAACCACGTTCAGTCCAGCGCGGGAGGCATAGAGGCCCGCCGCAAGGCCCGCAGGGCCGGCCCCAATCACCGCAACATCGATGATCCCCGCATCTCCCATCTTGCACTCGGCCGACGTCTCATTGGGAGCCATTTCCTCAGTCATTGTCTCCTGGGCCATGACGCTCGCCTCCTCGCATGGTTCGGGCTCAGTGAACCCGTGGCATTCTGCCCTTTTACCATCAGTATAGAACACCCGGAATGATCTATACAGGGCACAACAGGACAGCGCCGGAGAGCCCAGGAGGAAAAGCGGAGGAAAGGCCCTTTTCGCTCCCTGAAAGCGGCCCGTCTTCACATTGTGTTCACAGACACCCAGTATGGTGGAACCAACGGTCCCTGCCGCTTGCTTCGCCGCTTCGGCCATGCCGTCCCTGCTTTGCCGGCCCATCAGAGAAAAGGCTTTCCGATACCGCATGAGCGCCAAAGACCTCATCCTCATCGTTGAAGACGAGGAAAAAATAGCAGAACTCGTGACCTTTTATCTTGAGAAAGAGGGCTATGCGGTTCTGAGCACCACCAAAGGCCGACAGGCCCTAGACCTCGTGTCGCGGCACCCCGTCTCATTGGTCCTGCTTGACCTGATGCTGCCCGACATGTCCGGCGAGGAGGTGTGCGCCGCACTGCGGGAGCATCACGCCGTCCCACTCATCATGATGACGGCAAAAGCCGACGAGCAAAGCGTGCTTGACGGGCTGAACGGCGGAGCAGACGATTACGTGACAAAGCCCTTCAGCCCAAGGCAGCTGGTCGCACGCGTTGAGGCCGTGCTCAGGAGAAGCGCGGTGCAGTCTGGCCGAGATCAACCCCGGATGCTTCGCAGCGGAAGCATCCTTGTCGACGTTGGTGGACGATTGGCATCCAAGGGTAACGAACCGCTCGAATTGACAGGTACCGAGTTTCGTATCCTCGTCCTTTTGATGGAACACCCCCATCGCACGTTCACCCGAAGCGAGATCATGGAGCATGTGGGCAGCGACGAGGGCGCGGTGTTCGACCGCACGATCGACACGCATATCAAGAACATACGCAGGAAGATCGAGCATTCGACCAAAGAGCCCCGCTATCTGAAGACCGTCTATGGCCTCGGGTACCGGTGGGAAATGGACGTGCATTGAGTAAGCTCCCTTCGACAATCGGCCTCAAAACCCGCCTGGCACTCACCTATGCGACATTCGTCGGGCTTTTGGTCATCCTGCTTGTCGTCATAAGCAACGTATCCATAAACCAGCTGTTCATGCAGATGGTCAAGGACAACATCGCCGAGCAGAGCAATCGCATCGTCATGGCCATGGAGGACGAGTATCGCACGGAAGAAGGCAGCTTTGATTCCGATCGTATAGCGATCCTGGGCATGCAGTACGTTCACCAGGGATACATCATCACGGTGTTCAACGGGAAGGGGGACGTCGTCTGGGACGCACGTGCAAGCGACATGGATCAATGCGTGGCAACGATCAACACGATATCCACCCTCATGCAGCAGCAGGGTGACACGAACGGAGAGTTCGCAAGCATTGACTACCCTTTGACAAGCGGCAACCAAAGCATCGGCAGCATCAGGATAGAAACCTACGGACCCTATTTCTACTCGGAGCGAGAAGCCACCTTCATCAACGAATTCAATTCTTTTCTCCTATGGATAGGCATCGCTGCCCTCGTGCTGGTCGTAGGATTGTCGATCACGCTTGCAAACGCCCTCGCCCGGCCGGTCAAGGCGACGGCGGAGGCCGCTCGTCAGATTGCAGGAGGCGACTTCAAGGCGCGCACCCCCGAAGGAGGCCGCACCCGCGAGCTCAGGGAGCTCGCGACAAGCGTCAACGACCTTGCGCAATCGCTCGAAAACGGAGACCGTTGGCAAAAACAGCTGACGAGCGATGTCGCCCATGAGCTGCGCACCCCCTTGACGCTGCTTCAAGGCAACCTCGAAGCCATCAGGGACGGGGTGTATGAACCCACGACCGAGCGAATTGCCAGTTGCCATGAAGAGGTGCTGAGACTTAGCAGGCTGGTCGACGATCTCGGTCAAGTGTCCCTGCTCGAACGCGAAAACCTCACGCTTGTCAGGCGCGATTTTGACATGAGCATGCTTCTGGAAGATGTCGTCGACTCCTTCAGGCACGAAGCGGACAGCCGCGGGCTGTCACTCACCCTCCAAGCTCAACCCACGCAGGTCCATGCAGACCTCGACCGCATCAGGCAAGTGTTCGTCAACCTGCTGTCAAATGCGTTCGCCTACACGCGGGACGGAAGCATTTCCGTGACCGCGACGAAAGAAGGCGGGCGATTCCGCATCACCGTGTCCGACACGGGATGCGGAATCGCGCCCGAAGACCTTCCGCACATATTTGACCGCTTCTACCGCACGGACAAGTCGCGTGCGCGCAAGACGGGAGGCTCCGGCATCGGCCTGGCCGTGGCGCGAGCCATCGTCCAAGCGCATCAGGGCACGATAACGGCAGAAAGCACTTGGGGCGCAGGGACCAGCCTCATTGTTTTTCTGCCCCTCTGATGCAATTTCCCCCAGGAACGCAACTCTTCATATTCTGCTCACAAGCTTTGGACAAAATGCCATCCGACAGAACATCCGACAGAAAGGCAGTCCAGATGGCATCATCCACCCTCCCGCAGCGCCGCCTCCTCATCCTCTCCCTGGGAGCGCTCATCATTGCGGCCAGTGCAGCCCTGCTGCTCAGCTCCTGTTCAAGCGGGTCTACGTCAGCCACCGGACAGAACGCCGAACGCGACAGCAGCGCAACCGCCGCCCCAACCGCAGACGGCGACGATTTGGTCATCCAGGTTGCTGACGTGAGCGAGACCGCGCGTTTCTACCCGCTCGACATCAATGGAACCTCGCTCGAAGTCATTGCAGTGAAGGCTTCGGACGGGAGCATCAGGACCGCATTCAACACCTGCCAGGTATGCTACGACTCCGGTCATGGCTACTATGTCCAACAAGGCAGCGACCTCGTCTGCCAGAATTGCGGGAATCGATTCTCTCCCGACAAGGTGGAAGTCGAAAAGGGAGGCTGCAATCCCTACCCCATCATGGACAACGAGAAAACGGTCACCGACGACAGCATCACCGTGCCCTATGCGTTCCTGAAGAGCGCGACCACCCTCTTCCAGAATTGGAAAATCGATGCCTGACACCATCTCCCTCTCGATAGAGGGGATGTCCTGCATCAACTGCCAAACAAGGATCACGCGCAAGCTTCTTGAGACGGAAGGCGTCGAAAAAGCCGAAGTCAGCTATACGGCAGGAAAGGCCAGGGTGACCTACGACCCCGCACTCCTTACCCCAGATTCATTGGTGTCCGCCATTGGGGATGCGGGATATGAGGCATCTTCGGAACAGAAGCCCTCAAAGCCGGGCTTCGGTCGCATTGCCGGAATTGCAGCTATCGTCGTTTTCTCCTATCTGCTTCTGGAGCAGTCCGGCGTCCTGAACGCTCTGGTTCCCAGCCAGCTCGCCGAATCCAACATGGGACTCGGCATGATGTTCGTCATTGGGCTTGTCACTTCGGTCCACTGTTTGGCCATGTGCGGGGGAATCAACCTTTCTCAATGCGTTCGCGCTGAGTCTGACGCCGGAAAGGGCGCATTCCTCGCCACCGCACGTGCCCCGTTTCTTTACAATGTGGGAAGAGTCCTCTCCTACACAATCATTGGCTTTGCTGCGGGAGCCCTGGGATCAGTGCTCACCTTCTCACCCTTCGTGCAGGGAATGATGAAGTTAGCAGCCGGCGTTGTCATGCTGGTCATGGGAATGAACCTGATGGGAATAGTCCCGTCCTTGCGCAGGCTCAGCCCCCGAATCCCCCGCCGGCTCTCCTCCGCCCTGGATGGCGTGAGGGCAAGCGGCAAGGGTCCCTTCGTGGTGGGCCTGCTCAATGGCCTGATGCCCTGTGGCCCCTTGCAGGCTATGCAGATCTATGCCCTCTCCACCGCAAATCCGGCAACCGGAGCCCTCTCCATGCTGCTTTTCAGCCTCGGCACCGTCCCCCTCGTCTTCGGATTGGGAACGCTCGGTTCCGCACTCGGCAGAAAGTTCACGCACAAGGCCATGGCGGTGGGGGCAGTCTTGGTGATGGTGCTTGGTCTTTCCATGCTCTCACAGGGTTGGAGCCTTTCGGGCATCACGCTCCCTTCCCCCGCTTCCCTCATTGCCTCTCAGACGCAGGAAACCGGGGGGCAGGCCGTCATCGAAGATGGCGTGCAGCTGGTGGATTCCACCTTGTCATCGGGAACGTATCCCGACATCACCGTTCAGGCCGGAATGCCGGTAAAGTGGACGATCACAGCTCCAGACGGCAGCATCAACGGGTGCAACAACCGCATGCTTATTCCCACCTTCAATCTTGAGCATCGCTTCCAGACGGGCGAAAACGTCATTGAATTCACTCCCATGGAAACTGGCACATACTCGTATAGCTGTTGGATGGGGATGATCCACGGCACCATACGGGTGACCTGAGAGGCAAAGCCTTTGTATGAGAGAAGACGCATAACGGTTTCGTATGCGTTTTCTCTCCCCACCCTCCGAAGCAGTACTATGGGCAGCACCCGAGAGAAGGGATTCATAATGGATGAAACAATCACGATCGCACCCAATGGATCCGATCAAGGCAGTGCGCTTGCGACGGAAGACCTACATACGATGTATCTTGCGGGGGGCTGTTTCTGGGGGCTCGAGGCTTTTTTCGATCGTCTTCCCGGCGTGCGGAAAACCACCGTCGGATACGCGAACGGCTCCACCGAATCGCCGACCTATCACGACGTGTGCAATCGGGAGACCGGTCATGCCGAGACGGTGGCCATCACCTATGACCGCCGGATTCTGCCAACCTCTGTGCTGCTTGATGCGTTTTTCGAAGTGGTGGATCCCACTTCGCTCAATCGCCAGGGAAATGATTGGGGAACGCAGTATCGCAGCGGCATATATTGGACCGACGATTCCGACATCCCGCTCATCGAAGCGTCAATTCTTCAGCAACAGGCACGTTTTTCGCAACCCATCATGACCGAAGTCAAGGCACTTGACGGATTTTTCCCCGCAGAAGGCTACCATCAAGACTACCTCGAAAAGAATCCTGGAGGATATTGCCACATCGATCTGGGCAAGGCGGCAGCGTTTGCACAACGCATGGAACTGAAGGAGGGACGTCCCTACGCCGGGGGCGAGGGATCTTTGAGGCATCAGGACACCCAACCGTCCGTCCCCCAAGGCGACGATGACCCAGACAGCCAAGCAACCCCCAGGGCAATGTCCGAACTCATACGCGCAGAGGGATACGAACCGGCATCCGACGATGAACTTCGCCGAAATCTGACCGACGTGCAATACCAAGTGACCCAAGAGAACGCGACGGAACGGCCGTTTGGAAACAGCTACGATCAAACATTCGATCGGGGCATCTATGTCGACATCACCAGCGGAGAGCCCCTCTTCTCGTCCCTTGACAAGTTTGATTCCGGCTGCGGATGGCCTGCTTTTGCCCGCCCCATCGTCAATGACGTCGTGGTCGAGCACCTCGACCAAACGCTCGGGTTGCCTCGTACCGAAGTGCGCAGTCGAAGCGGCAACGCGCATCTCGGCCACGTGTTTGCCGATGGGCCCGAAAACAGGGGTGGGTTGCGATACTGCATCAACAGCGCAGCTTTGCGATTCATTCCTTATGACGAGATGGATGCGGAAGGATACGGCTATCTGAAAAAGCTGATCTGATCGATGCACGCTCGACGCGCATCGATCGTCTCCTGCTTATGGAAACGAAAGGAGGGGGCTGGCCTCGATAACCGGCCAGCCCCCTCCTCCTGAAACCTTTGGCTCTGCCTTAGCCAATCATGGCCAAGATGTTCTGTTTGGGCTGCACGCCGACTGCCTGGTTCTTGATCTCGCCGCCTTCGAACACCACCAAAGTCGGGACGCTCATGACGCCATAACGTTGGGCGATGTCAGGGCTCTGATCGATGTCAAGTTTATACACCGTGGCCTTCCCAGCAACCTCTCCCGCAACCTCTTCGAGGGTTGGGGCAAGCATTTTGCAAGGACCACACCATGTCGCGAAAAAATCGACGAGCACGGGACCCTGCGCATCGATCACCTTGGACTGAAAATCAGAAGAGGACACCACTTCGCTCATACTACCTGCCTCCTTCGATACGATGCAGACGCCTCGCCTGCATGCGACGCGCTCAGCGCCTGACGTGTCGGCACGTTCGTCAGTAACGGCCGATTTTTTCTCTTCCCGACAATTGTAGCCTCCGCAATCGGTTCGTCCAGCATGTGTTACCGGATAGGTGGATAATTCCGATAAATACGACATATCATCTCGGTGAACGGCCTTTCGAACCGCCCATGCAAACACGCTATAATGGGCGAGAACAAAAGAAAGGACTCCCTATGAGCACATCTCCAGCGAACCAGCATGCAACGTTTCAGGACACTTCTCCGTCTTTGGAAGAGATGCCTCCTCCCGCCTGGCAGGGCTGCCGGGCGCAACCCGTCAACCTCGTGCTTGAAGGCGGTGCCATGCGAGGCCAATTCACCGCTGGCGTGCTCGACTACTTCATGGAGCAGAAGCTGTTTTGCGAGCGTGTCATCGGCGTTTCGGCCGGGGCCCTCAACGGCTACAACTACATCGCCGGATCTTTTGGACGCGCCTGCTATATCAATACGAAGTATTGCGATGACTGGCGCTACCTGTCCATGAAGAGTTTCGTTCGCACAGGAAACGCTTTCGGCCGCGCTTTCGCTTTCGATGAGATCCCCAACAAGCTGGAACCGTTCGATTACGGCGCGTTCACGGACTCACCGATGAAGCTGACCGTCGTCTCCAGCGATCTCGACACGGGAGAAGCCGACTATCACTCGCTCGAAGACCCCATCGTCGACATCCCGTACCTCATAGCCTCGTCAGCCATGCCCCTCATAAGCAAAATAGTTGAAACGGACGGAAAGCGATTGCTCGACGGCGGAACATGCGACAGCGTGCCGATCATCTATTCGATGCTCACCGGCGCAAAGAAACATATCGTCGTGCTTACCCAAGCCGACGATTACGTGAAGGAAGCAAACAAGCTCATGGCCATTCTTCGTCAGAGATACGCCCCCTTCCCTTTCTATCTTGATCGACTGCATTATCGTCATTTTGAATACAATCGAATCTACCGTCTGCTGCCGAAACTCCACCACGAACGTGAGGCCTTCGTGATTCGCCCACCCCAACCCGTCACCGTCGGAAGCATGGAGAAGGATGCCGACAAGCTGCTTGACCTCTATGGACAGGGATACGCCGAGGCCGCCCGCCAATGGAGCGCGCTTCAAGCCTATTTGGAAAGCTAGGACGTCTCCTCATGCAAGCGCCTGCATAGTTGACCGACTATAAGATTCCCGTTGAATACCTGTTTTTGTTTGGACATGCGCCAGGAGTGGGCAAAGGGTAAAATTATACGTTGACGTATCTACAAATTGTCCGTTGCCTCGGTGAAAAGGGATCACTATGCCCGTGGACTTCATATCGCTCGCCGTCATTGCACTCGTCGCGGCAGTCTCCCCCATTGTCGCTCAGCTCATCCCGGGGAAACTCATTCCCGAAGTTGTCTTTCTCCTCATCGCGGGGTCGATTCTAGGACCGCACCTGGTCAATGCCATCCAGATCACAGACTCTGTCGGACTCCTCTCGGATCTTGGGCTCGCCTTCCTCTTCCTGCTCGCAGGCTATGACATCAATCCCAAGACCCTTACCGGAAACCAAGGGCGACGAGGGTTTCTCACGTGGATCGTCTGCCTCATGCTCGCATTCCTTGCGGTAGCCCTCTCGCCCGTCGCTTCGGCCAACCACATCGATGGCATCGCCGTCGCCATCGCAATGTCGACCACGGCGCTTGGCACCCTCCTTCCCATCTTGAAAGAACGCGGGTTGATGGGCACCCGAGTTGGCGAGTCGATCCTCTCATATGGCACCTGGGGAGAACTCTGTCCCGTGTTTGCAATGGCCCTGCTGCTCTCCACGCGTGCAGAATGGAAGACCATCCTCATCTTGTTGGCATTCGTGGCAATCGCCGTCCTTGTCGCCGTCGTTCCGGCCAAGGCGAAAAAGGCAGGCTATAAGATTTTTCATTTCCTGACTGAAAACGCCAACACCACCTCTCAGACCATGATGCGGGTCACCGTTCTGCTCCTCGTCGGACTGGTAGCCGTGTCTGCCGCCTTTGACCTGGACATCGTGCTTGGAGCATTTGCTGCAGGCTTCGTGCTGCGCTACATCGTGCCCGAAGGCAATGATGCCCTCGAAAACAAGCTCAATGGGCTGGCGTACGGTTTTCTCATTCCAATCTTCTTTGTCGTTTCCGGAGCAAAAATAGATTTGATGGCCGTGTTTCAACAGCCCGTTCTTTTGGTGGGATTCATCCTCATGCTGCTCCTCATTCGAGCCGTGCCCGTGTTCGTGGCGCTTTCAACCGGCAAAGACACCCGAGACATGTCAACGCATAACCGCCTATCCATCGCGCTCTACTGCACGACCGCACTCCCCATCATCGTCGCAGTGACCGCCGTAGCCGTCGAGGCAGACGCCATGTCGCAGCAAACCGCATCGGTCTTGGTGGCGGCTGGGGCCATCACGGTGTTCCTTATGCCGCTGCTCGCCTCAATCGCCTATCGCGTGTCGGACACAAAACCACTCGATGCGGTGAAGGAGATCTCGAGGAATCCCAACCAAGCAGCAAGCATTTTACGCGACCATCTCGCGCTTGAACGCCTGCTCTCAAAGCAGGACAGCATTACGAAAGCAGGCTTGTTCGGCCGCCTTCCCTCAACAAGCCATCTAGCTGTGAACAGTCTGACAAAAAACGTCATGGAAAATTGGCTGTCGGATGATCATATTGAAAAAGTCGCCGATTTCATGAAAGACGCAAAGCTTGATCCGACCCTCTGGAACGAGGTCAAAGCCCGAGGCGACAAGGAATGGAGCGCGACAAAAACCGATGGCGACGCAGCCTGGGCACGCCTGAAAGATGAGGGCGATCAGCATTGGTCGGAGCTTAAAAAAGTCGGAGACGAGGCGGTCGGAGCGCAGCGAAAGGATGATCCTCAAGGGACAACCGTCACGCTTGGCGCCAAAGGCACCTCATCTGAGGATGTAGGAAAAGAATACGCCGAGCTCGTTCAGCAAGCATCGGCGGCCAACGCAGCGGATGCCAAACGCGTGGCGACGCTGTTCGCCGCAGAACTGGCAACGCGCCTGGCCAGCCTCAAGCACTCCCAGGACGATGCCAACGGGAATGACGCAAACGAGGGTCCGCAGAAATAACCGGGAGACAAGGGACAGGTGAGCTCACGCCACCGGAGAAGAGGACGGCTCGCCATAGATCCGCTTTACGGCACGCCATCCGACAGCGGAAAGGTCTTCTATGCTTTGGCGGAAGATTGGAACATGCTCGAACCCGGCCAGACGCAAAATCGCACGTTTCCCTACGGCATACCCGCGACCGCGCTTGATCAGAACACGTCGGATGGATCCTACGACCTGTCCGGCTTCAGCCTTTCCGCATGGGACTGCGATCCTCCCACGGTCTACCGGCTTCACCTGACTTGAAAAGGCTGCCTCATCTGCAAAAAAAGGCCCAGCCCTCCCCGTGCGTGCGGAGGAGGGCTGGGCAAGACTTGGTCGAGGTTTACAGCGCTGCGTCTCCGATAACTTGCAACAGCTTGTCAACTTCCCACGAACCGAGATCGCCCTCATGGCGCTCTCGCACCGAGACGGTTCCGTTCTCGATCTCCTTGTCGCCAAGAACGACCATATAGGGAACCTTCTGACTCTGAGCCTTGGCTATCTTGACGCGCATCGGCTCATTCTGATCGTAGAGCTCGACGCGTCCGCCGGCAGCCGTAATCTTTTTCATCAGGTCCTTCGCCGCATCCTTATGACGGTCTGCAATGGGGAGCACGATCACCTGCACCGGAGCGAGCCACAAAGGAAGTGCGCCGGCATAATGCTCGATGAGTATTCCCAAGAAGCGCTCGATCGAGCCAAAGATGGCACGGTGAAGCATCCAAGGACGCTCCTCGGTGTTGTCCTCGGTGCGATAGGTCAGCCCAAAACGCTCCGGCATGTTGAAGTCGACTTGGACGGTCGAGCATTGCCATGTGCGCCCAATCGCATCCTTTACCTTGATGTCGATCTTTGGACCGTAGAATGCTCCGTCGCCCTCGTTGATGTCATAGGCCAAGCCGTGGCGGGCGCATGCGTCTTTCAGCGCGTCGGTTGCATGCTCCCACATGTCGTCGGTGCCGATGCTCTTCTCCGGACGAGTTGATATCTCTGCCGAGTACTCAAAGCCGAACGTGGTCATGATGTGATCGACGATGTCGAGGATCGACACCACCTCATCAACCACTTGGTCTCGCGTGCAGAAAATATGCGCATCGTCTTGAGTGAAACCGCGAGCACGCAGCAGGCCGTGCACCACGCCGCTCATCTCATGGCGATAGACCGTCCCGAACTCGAAATATCGCAACGGCAGGTCTCGATAGGAATGGATGTCGTTTCTATACAGCATGACATGGCCAGGACAGTTCATGGGCTTCACGGCGTATTCGGTCAGACGAGGATTCTCGTCATCGCCTTCGTTGATGTTGAAGAAGTACATGTTTTCGTGATAGAAGCCGTAATGCCCCGACGTTTTCCATACATCGGCATTGTAGATATGGGGAGTAATGACCTCCTCGTAGCCGCGAGAGTACAGATCGCGGCGCAGCCATTCCTGCATGGTGCGAATGACGCGGGCGCCTTTGGGGAGATACAGCGGCAAGCCTACGCCTGCCATGGGATCCATCATGTAGATGCCAAGCTCGCGCCCGAGTTTGCGGTGATCGCGCTTTTCAGCTTCCTCCATAGTGCTCAGGTAGGTCTCCAGGTCCTTCTTGCTGAAAAACGCCGTGCCATAGATGCGCTGCAACATCTCGCGATCGCTGTCGCCCCTCCAATAGGCGCCGGCCAGCTTCGTCAGCTTGAATGCGGCAAGCCTCGAGGTGTCCGGAATATGAGGGCCCCGGCAGAGGTCAACAAACGAGCCTATGGTGTAAGTGGTGATGGTCTCGTCCACCGGGAGATCTTCGACAAGCTCGCATTTGAGGTTCTGGCCTTTTGCCTTGAAAAGGTTGAGCGCCTCGTCGCGCGTCACCTCTGTGCGGACGAACGGCTCGGCGGCTTGAACGATTGCAGCCATACGGGCTTCAATTTTCTCCAAATCCTCCGGGGTAAGGCTGCGATCAAGCTTCACGTCATAGTAGAACCCGTTTTCAACAGCGGGCCCGACGCCGAACTCTATGCTGGGATAGATATCCTCCAATGCCTGGGCCATGATATGTGCTGCAGAATGACGAAGCAGGTCGAGAGCTTCGGGAGATTTTGAGGTGACGATGGCGACCGAATCGCCCTCCGAGACAACCGTGCCGAGGTCAACAGGCCTATCGTTGACTATGCCGGCCAGCGCTGCCTTGGCAAGGCCCGCTCCAATGGCCGAAGCCACGTCGGCGACCGTTGCTCCCGATGCGACCTCCTTGGAGGATCCGTCAGGCAATATGATGTTCATGGCCATTCCTTTCTTGTGCCGGGTGCACACAAAGCACCTGCACGTTCGATTCTTCGTGGTCGGAACGCCCCACCCTGCCCCAAAATGCGATGGGAACAAAGCGAAAACGTCGTTTCAAACAACAAGAAGCCGCCTCAAGCAAGGCGGCTTCCCAGTCTGCAAGGACAAGTTACTGCGCAGAACGCTCAGGATGAGCAGCTGCGTGAGGCTGTCTCGCTTGTTGGGGTGCCGCCTGCTGCGGCCGCGGCGTTCGGGCACGCTGGGGACCCGGTGCTCGACGCACGCGCTGGCCACCCGCAACTGGAGTGCCGCAGTACGGACACACCGTCCAGGTGGGATCGAGGGCATGGTTGCAGGTTCCGCACAGGTTCTTCAGGCGTTGGTGGCAATTCGGGCAGAGCACATAGTCAGATTCGACCGGATAGCCGCAGTTTGCGCATTCGCCGTATTTCATGAGTTCCCGCTGTTTGAGGGCAATCTCAAGTTCCTGCTCGTCACGGTCGATCTGCAACAGAGGAGGACGCAACAAGCAATACGCGATAACCCCGAGCAGCGGGATGAGCGACACGGCACCCCATATGTACCATGAAGAACCGCGCAGGTAAGCGTCACGAACCACCCAGACGATGGACAGCACGTACAGGATGACGAGCAGAACCATGACCACGGTGAACGCGGCTCGCAACTCAGGCGTCCATAGTTGGGACAGCAGTTCGTTCATTTCAACCCCGTTCTCTTCGTTTGCCCGCGCAAAGCCGGACATTCGACCATTGTGCAGACACGCAGGTGTCGGCACAATCAGTCATTATATCAAAGATGCCCAGTCCATCGCCTTTGTTACGCAATTTCTGCTAACTGAGCCTCAACGCGGCCAAGCTTGTCGGTCAAATCAGCCAGCTTGGAACGGTCCTTGGCAATGATCTCCGGCGCAGCCTTGGCCAAAAAGCCAGGATTGGAAAGTTTCTTGCCAAGCTTTTCAACATCCTTAACAAGCGTCTCCCGTCCCTTTTCAAGGCGTTTGCGCTCAACGTCAAAGTCGACAAGGCCGGAAAGCACCGTGTACACCTCCAAGCCCGCAGCGAGCGTCACCCCTGACTCGGAGGGCTTCTCGGCATCTTGGGCGATCACCAGAGACTTCGTGCCGCCCATGCCTTCTATGAGAGCGCGCTGCGCCTCGAGCAAGGCGGCATCCTCCGCTCCCGCCTTAACGACGACGTCAAGTCCCGTCTTCGGAGATATGCCATAGCGTGCACGAGTCGAGCGAATCGCCGACACGGTCTCGGTCACCATCTGAATCGAGCGCTCAGCCTCGTCATCGACATAGGAAGCAAGCGCAGCGGCGTCCGGCCAGGACGAAACGATGAGATAAGGAGCCTCCTTCGTGCCGGGAAGTGTCTGGTATATTTCCTCCGTCACAAAGGGCATGATGGGATGAAGCAGGCGCAATGCCTGGTCAAGAACAAATACAAGGTTGCTCTGACAGGCCGCGCGGTCCTCCGGGGAGCCAGAAAGACGAGCCTTGGAAAACTCGATATACCAGTCACAGAACTCATTCCAGAAAAATGTGTACAGCTCCCGAGTGATCTCGCCGAATTCAAAATCTGCATACGCTTTGTCAAGGCGGGCGACCAAACCCGCCAGGCGACTGAATATCCAGCGATCCGCTGGCGTCACCGGTTGCGCTGGACTTGGCGTCCAGTCATCGAGGTTCATCGACACGAACCGTGCGGCGTTGCGGATCTTGTTTGCGAAATTTCGGCTGCTTTCGAGCTTTGCCTCATTGAACTTCAGGTCCTGGGTTCCCGTCACTTGCATGAGAAGACCGAAGCGCATGCCGTCGGCGCCGTAATCCTGCATAAGCCTCAAAGGGTCCACCCCGTTGCCGCGCGACTTGCTCATGGGCTTGCCATCTGCCGCCATCACGGTGGGATGGATAACGACATGTTCGAAGGGGATGCTGTCGCAGCAGTACATGGATGCCATCACCATGCGAGCCACCCACAGGCCCATGATGTCGCGAGCCGTGGAGAGGACCTGCGTGGGATACGCCTGGTCGATCTCCGGGGATTTCTGGCCGACCTGGGTCCAGCCCATCGTCGCGAAAGGCCACAGTTGGGAAGAAAACCAGGTGTCCAGCACATCGTCGTCCTGGCGCACCGGTGCGCCGCACACGGGGCAAACGTCTATGTCCTCGACGCTGGCATCCTCCCAGCCACAGGTGTCGCAATAGAACATGGGGATGCGATGCCCCCACCACAGCTGGCGGGAAATGCACCAGTCCTTGAGATTGGCCAACCAGTCCAGATAGACATGCTTCCACCGTTCAGGATGGAACTGGATGGAACCGTCTTCCACCACGGCGGCAGCCCGCTGCTTGAGGCGGTCCACGGCAACAAACCACTGCTCCGATTCCCAAGGCTCCAGCTTGGTATGGCAGCGATAGCATGTCATGACGGAATGGTCATGATCCTCAACGTGGTCGAGGAGTCCCTGATCGTCCATCGCCTTGACAATGGCTTCACGAGCCTCATCGCGGTCCATGCCGCTGAAAGGCCCATAGCCCTCCACCACATGCGCGGTCTCATCGAAGATGTTGATGCGCTCGAGGCCGGCCCGCTCCCCCATGGCCCAGTCATTGGGATCATGCGAGGGGGTCACCTTCACGCAACCTGTGCCAAAATCGGCATCTACGTGCCAGTCGGAGAAAATGGGGATCTCTCGGTCCACGAGAGGCAACCGAACCTTCTTGCCCACAAGGGAGGCGAAGCGCTCGTCTTTGGGATTGACTGCCACGCCGGTGTCACCGAGCATGGTTTCAGGTCGTGTCGTTGCAACGACCAGATACTCGCGTCCCTCCTCGGGGTCGACCAGAGGATAGCGCAGATACCAGAGGTGCCCGTGCTCCTCCACGTATTCAGCCTCGTCGTCAGCTATGGCCGTGGTGCAATGGGGACACCAGTTCACGATGCGCTTTCCCCGATAGATGAGGCCGTCGTGATACCAGTCGGAGAACACCGTGCGAACCGCCTTCACATAGGCTGGTTCCAGCGTGAAGTGCTCGTCGTCGTAGTCGCACGAGCATCCGATGCCCTTGATCTGGTTCACTATGGTGGCGCCGTACTCCCGATACCAGTCGTAGCATGCCTCCACAAACGCCTCGCGTCCTATCTCAAGGCGGCTGATACCTTTGTCGGCAAGCATCTTGTCGACCTTCGTCTGGGTTGCTATGCCCGCATGATCGGTTCCGATGATCCAGCGAGTGGGATGGCCCTGCATGCGCGCACGGCGGACGCAGGCATCTTGGATGGTGTCATTGAGGGCGTGTCCCATATGCAGCACACCCGTGATGTTCGGGGGAGGAATGACAACCGTGTAGGGCTGATCCTTGCCTGAGCCGAAACCCGCGCCGCGCTGAAAGTAGCCAGCATCCTTCCATGCCTCGAAAAAGGGGCGCTCGTGCGCCTGAAAATCAAAGTCGGTCGTTTTGCCGTCCTGCATTTTGCCATCTGCTGTGTTTTCGACCATGTCCTGCTCTTTCGCCTCTCTAAACCCAAAAGCGGGCGTGACGCCTTCCGCGATCCGCCCGCTTCTCTCGCTTTCCTTGCTCTCAAACCCTAAGCGCTTTGCAGCTCCTGACTGGCCGCGTCCGACTCGGCCCGCTCTTGGGGCTCGATCGCAGGCTTCGTCTCTCCACGGATATCGCTTGCGCGCACCGTCACAGACGAAGGACCGTCGTGCTCAGGCAGGTCGTACATCACGTCCTGGAGCACCCGTTCACATATGGAACGCAATCCTCGGGCACCGGTGCCATGCTCCACAGCTTCATGGGCAATGGCAGCAAGGGCTCCAGGCTCAAACGTCAGCGTCGAATCCTCAAATTCGAACATCTTCACATACTGCTTCACCAAAGCATTTTTTGGCTCGGTCAGGATGCGGACGAGATCCTCTTCCGACAATTCCTGCAGCGATGTGACCACCGGAATGCGACCCACGAATTCGGGGATCATTCCATACTTGTTCAAATCCTCGGGAAGCACCTGGGCAAGGAGCTCTGCCTCGGCATGCTTCTTGCTTTCAGGAAGCTCCGCGTTGAAACCGAGACCGCTTTTGCCCACGCGTTCGGCGATGATGTCCGTCAGCCCGACAAAGGCTCCGCCGAGGATAAACAGGATGTTCGTCGTGTCGACATGGATGAGTTCCTGCTGGGGATGCTTGCGGCCTCCCTGCGGGGGAACACTAGCCTCAGTCCCTTCGACAATCTTCAACAAGGCCTGCTGGACGCCCTCGCCCGAAACGTCACGCGTTATGGACAGGTTTTCGGCCTTTCGCGCCACCTTGTCAATCTCGTCAATGTAAACGATGCCAATCTCGGCACGATCGGTATCGAAATCAGCTGCCGTGATCAACTTGAGCAATATGTTCTCGACGTCTTCTCCCACATAGCCAGCCTCGGTAAGGGTGGTCGCATCGGCAATGGCGAACGGCACGCGCAAGGTACGCGCAAGCGTCTGCGCCAGAAGCGTCTTGCCCGAACCCGTCGGGCCAAGCAGCATGATGTTGCTCTTGGCCAGCTCCACATCGCCGTCATCGACGTCGGCACCCAGGCTGATGCGCTTGTAGTGGTTGTAGACGGCCACCGACAAGGCACGTTTTGCCTGCTCCTGCCCTACTACATGCTCCGAAAGCTCCGCGTAGAGCTCATGCGGAGTCGGCAGGTCAGACAAGACGTCTTCGGGTGCCGGTTCGGATGCGGCGTCAGACGACGATCCGCCAAAGCCGGAGCGTCGCGCATGGCGGCCCGAAGACAGATCCAACACGGCATCGTCAGAGCTTCCTTCGCCGATGCCGGCAGGTCCGAGCGCATTGAGGCCGAGGTCACGCATCATGGCATCAGCGCAGATGGAGATGCACTCGTCGCAGATGTATATTCCATTCGGCCCCGAGATCATTGCCGTCACCTGCTGCGGATGCTTGCCGCAGAAAGCACAGGTGATGTCGGAAGGATCCCGATCCTCGAATTCGTCGTCACGTCTCTCGTTCATGTATCCTATTCGCTCTTCTTCTCGTCGCCGTCGGCAGAGATGCTGCGCGAGGTGGTGATTCGGTCGACCAAGCCGTATGCCAAGGCCTCTTCCGCCGTCATGTAGTTGTCTCGTTCCGTGTCGTTCTGAATGGTCTCAAGCGTCTGCCCGGTGCTGTCGGCAAGGATCTTGTTGAGACGCTCACGCGTCTTGAGCATGAAGTCCGCCACGATGGCGATCTCGGTTTGCTGTCCCTGGGCACCGCCGGAAGGCTGATGGATGAGGACCATGGAATTCGGAAGGCACAGGCGCTTGCCCTTGGCACCGCTGGAGAGGAGCACGGCAGCCATGGAAGCGCACTCTCCCAAGCAGATGGTGGACACGTCGCACTTGATGAAATCCATTGTGTCGAGAATGGCCAAACCAGCCGTGACGGAACCTCCCGGAGAATTGATGTAGAGGGAGATGTCCTTGTCGGGATCGGCGCTCTCCAAATGAAGCAGCTGGGCGACCACGGAATTAGCAACCTGGTCGTCAATGGCCTCCCCGAGAAACACGATGCGCTCGTTCAGCAGGCGTGAGTAGATGTCGTAGCTACGCTCGCCACGCGGCGACTGCTCGATAACGTAGGGGATCAACGCTGATTTGGTGTCATATCTCATGTTAGCCTCGCTTGTCTCTTGCGGCCGCCCACGCGGCCCTGCGTCTTCATGTGCCATAGTGCGGTTTCGGCTGTCACCACGCAAGAAGCAGACACTGTTTCGTTACCAGGACTGCACCTCTCCCATCCGGCTATCGAAGCAGCCTTTCCTCTGGCCTACCTCTATTTTACTCGGCAGGAGAGGAATCGGCCTTGTCGGCATCGGCTTCGTTCGATTTCGCTGCCTTTTTGGCGGGAGCCTTCTTGGCAGCAGGCTTTTTTGCAGCCGGTTTCTTCTCCGCAGGTGCGTCGTCTTTCTTCGCCGGCGCCTTCTTCTTGGCAGGAGCCTTCTTGGCTGGCTTCTCGGGCTTTTCAGAATCGGGCTTGAGTTCCGTCACGATAGCATTGTCCATGATGTCTTTGGCGGCAGCGGCTCGTTGAATGCCCGCACGGATCATGTGCAGACGACCGTTCTTGCGCCAATCCTCTTGCAAAGCCTTGGGGTCGTCCGCCCCGCTCTTGGCAAATTCGTTTTCCACGTCTCCGTCATTGACACCCATATCATAATGACGTGCCCACGCGTCGAGCGCAAGGTCCTGCTTCGTCATGTCGAGAGCCTGTTGTTTGACGTCTTCCTTGAACTGGTCGGGAGTGATCCCCTGCTGAGCGAGGTATGCGTCAAACGATGCGCCTTGGCGCTGAAGCTGCTGGAAAAAGTCTTGGAGCAAACCGGTTTCGGCTTCCTCGCACAGAGCCTCCGGAACCTCGCCCTGAAGGCGGTCAGCCAAAATCGACAGGCACTGATTCTCCTTGATGCGCGGAAGCACCTCGTTCTTCTGCTGCTCGATGGACTCGGAGATGCGCGCGCGCAAGTCCTCGACGCTCTCAAAGCCCAAGGTTTCCTTCACCCATTCGTCGGTGACCTCGGGAACCTTTTTGTTCTTTACGGCCAAAGCCTCGACCTCAAAGTTGATTTTCTGAGTTTTTCCCACGAGTGAGCTGGTCAGCACAGTCTGATCGGCCGGCACGTCAATGGCAAACGACTTCGACTGGCCCTTCTTCATGCCCACGATCTCCTGGTCGAAGGATTCGGGCAGCAGACCCGTTCCCAAACCGTAGAGACGAGACTCGGTCGTGAGGGACTCGATGTCCTGGCCGTCGTCGTCCGTTGCCTTCATGGACAGGTCGAGGAAACTGTCATCCTTGACCTTCGTTGCGGCCGCTGCGTCTTCGAAAGTATAATAATGCTCCTGCAGCGAAGCTATCTGCTCGTCAATCTCCGCATCGGTTACCCCTTCTGCAGGCATTTCGATCTCAAGGGGATCATAGCTCGACAGTTCGAGCTCGGGCTTGACCGCCACCTCGAAGGTGTAGGAAAAGGCTTTGCCTGCTTCCGCAAGGCCCATGTCTTCGTCAAAGGATGGTTTCTCGACGGGATAGAGGCCGCTCTCATCGATTGCGAGAGGATACGTCTCGTTGACGAGCTCGTCAGTCACTGACACCACGACAGCCTCGGAACCGAGGGCGTTGTCTATAACTGGACGCGGCGCCTTGCCCCGACGGAACCCGGGAAAGTTGTACTTGCGGGCAAAATCTTGATACGTCTTCTTGATGCGGGCATCGATATCCTTGGCGTCGACGGTAACAGTCACCTTGACGCGATTGTCCTGCAATGCCTCAACTTTTGTCTCCACGTAGTTGTCCTCCATCATTCTTTCGTTCGCCTTGCGGCATCATTCGGTATGCTGCGGAAATTCTCGGAAGAGCCTCGACTCGCATGCTTGCCCGCGCCTTCGAGCACACCAAAACGGAATTATCGCACATCTACCGGCATTGAGGAAGAGCACGCAGGCGGGTTCATCAAGAACCGATATCGCAGGAATCGCCTCCAAAACGAAATGGGCCCCAGCGGAAAACGCCTTGCGGAAACGCTTCGCCGCACCGCATTGGCATCCGGTAACGCCGCGGCAACAAATCGTGCAAAATCCCACAGCAACGGGGCATTTCATGGGAATTCACCTCTCGCTCGCACAAAGGTCAAGGTATGATGTCTCTATCCAATACGCAGTCTCAAAACGCAGCAGAGGTCATCATGGCATCCATCGAATTGAACATACAACAAGAACGTGAACTCGGACGCCTGCTCGACTATGAGCGCTCGACATGCACCGTTGACGGGGAACTTGTCTATCGATGCGCGTTTCCCTTTCGCCCCGACGACGAGCTTCAAACGGAGCTGGTCGAACGAAGGGCGCTCGCCCGAAGGAACGACGACAGGCGGGGGACCATCATAACCATCACCTCGGACGGTTACTCGTATTTTCCCGCCAAACGCCGCATCGAAATGGAGCGTCAACGTCAGGAGCGCCGTGAGACGCGCCTCATTGGGCTTGCCGCGCTCTTTTCCGCACTCTGCGTCGTGGTCGGATTTCTGATGGGACGCTTTTTACCCTAGGGCCCCGCCGACGACACGAGAGCGCCCTGAGGGAAGTCTCGATGCAAGGGGATTTTCCTTTGCATAGCTGGAGGAAATCGAGGCGGATGCGGCGATCCCGGTCAACTTTATCCGGCATCGTTTCGCGCCCGCAAGCAGAGGAACTATCCATGGTGCGGGCGAAAGGACTTGAACCTTCACACCTTTCGGTACCAGAACCTAAATCTGGCGCGTCTGCCAATTCCGCCACGCCCGCACATGCACGCCACAGAACGTGCAGCGACCATGATACCAGAAGATGGCGAGGGGAAGCCGACCTTCCAATCCATCCATGCAGAGGTGCAATGCCGCACGCGATGACACAGAAAAGGGCTTGATGCCTGGAGGCACCCAGCCCTTTTCCACGCATCAGGGACGCGTGCTACTCGCCTAAAACGGCGTACGTGCCCTTTCCTCGTTTTTCCACCTCAATGTCACCAAGATCAGCAACGTAGTTCTTGAACTGAGAGTAGCCCAAGTCACGCAACTTGAACGTGCGATACCGCGCACGCACCCGCTTTCCCAGCTCGGCCAACGCGATGCCCTCTGCGCCCGCCTCCACGATGAGCTGACGGATGTACGCTTCGGCATTCACGTCGTTGCCAGGCGAAGCCTCCTGCGTCGCGACGGGAGCTTCCGAGGGAGATTCAGCCTGCGGGGCCTGTTCGCTTGAAGGCTTCGTGACCTGTCCTGCGCCAGCCACCTTGATCGAGCGCCTGCGTCGAGGCACGCGCTCGGATTGCTGCACAAGAGACTCGGAAGGCTGTTGCGAACGAGTCTCGCCAGTTCTCTCGGGTTTTCCTTCGGAAACATGAGCATTATCCTGCTCCGCCGATGCGCTGCTCGCAGAAGCCGGCTGAACGTCCTTGGGTTTCTTCGGACCCTTCTGCCCCTTGAACCCCTTGGGACCCTTAGCCTGTTCGGAAGCTTCATCCATCGAATCGTTCGCCGCCCCAGTCGGAGCGTCCTTGTCTTTGCCCTCAGTCAACTCGACGGTCACCGAACTGCCGTCTTTGGTGATTTGCACGCTGCCGAACTCGTCGAGCAATTTGGAAAGCAGATTTGTTCCATAGCTGCGCACGTCAAAATCGGGATATCGCTTGAGCAGACGACTCCCCACCTCACCGAGTCCCGTCGACTTGCCGTTGTTCTGGTTGTCGGTGATGATGTTGACCACGGCCTGTTCGATCTCATCAACGGTGGGACCGGCGCTCTGGCCATTGACGGCAGGGCCGTTCGGCCGGTTTTTGCCCCGGGCAGCCTTGACGCTTGAGTCTCCCAAAAGAAGTTCGAGCGTGGTGAAGATGTCGCATGCCTTGCGAAATGCCGTGGGAGTCTTTTTCTCCCCCATCCCGATGACCGTGAGTCCGCTCTCTCGGATGCGGCTCGCCAACCGGGTGAAGTCACTGTCGCTTGACACAATGCAGAATCCCTCGACCGAGCGCGTATAGAGGATGTCCATGGCGTCAATGATCATGGCCGAGTCGGTGGCATTCTTACCCTGTGTGTAGCCGAACTGCTGGATGGGCGTGATGGAATTCTCCAACAACGCCTCTTTCCATTTGTTATGCAGGGTGAGCGTCCAGTCACCATAGATGCGCTTGTAGGTGACCGTGCCGTATTTGGACAATTCGTCCGTGATGGGCTTGATGTACTTCGCCGACACATTGTCGGCATCAATCAAGAGCGCGAATCGCTTTTCCGACGATTGCTTTATATCCACGTTGACCGCTCCTTGGTTCTGCGTCGGGTATACCGTGCCGCTTATCTAAAGCGTTGGAATCCGGCACCTATACTACTCGATGTCCACAGGTCAACGCCCAATTGCGGGGATGCTGATACAATTTGTCCATATTCCCCTTGCGCTCGGCCGCAATAATCCGTATACTTCCTCCTTGCGCCTTGGTGGCTATAGTTCAGTTGGCTAGAACGCCAGATTGTGGCTCTGGAGGTCGTCGGTTCGAGTCCGATTAGCCACCCCAGCGCTCTTGGAAATCGGGGCTTGCAATGAGCGAGGGCATGCCTTAGAATAGTCCAGCGTTTTGTGTACTTTGACATACGTTATACCTTTTGGACCGTTAGCTTAGCTGGTAGAGCAGGGGACTCTTAATCCCAAGGTCCGGGGTTCGAATCCCCGACGGTCCACCATCCAAAAGAAATCAAATCACCCTGCGAAAGCGGGGTGATTTTTTTATGGCATCGGCACCCCTTGAATTCGATCAATAAGTTAGATTTACTCATGCAACCATCCGATCCAAAGCATCCCCTGTGACTTTCTGCACAATTCGCAACAATATGACCTTCCCGACCGTGTTGACAACGGAAAGGACAGACATGGACAACAGTGGATGGCATATGAGAAAAGCCGGGGCAGCATATGCCCTGCCGCTTTTCCCAGCCAGGCCGCCGGCTGGGGGCATCGCGTCAAGGGAGACGCCCCCAGCCGGATTACAGTCCCCCACCCAGCACCCCCGCTATCAGCTCCGCGCGGGAATGCACGTTGAGCTTCTTGTACAGGTTGTAGGTATGGGTTTTCGCGGTGTACTTTGAAATGAACAGTTCCTCGCTGATCTGGCTGATGGTCTTCCCCCGCGCAAGCATTGCAAGCACCTCGGCCTCACGTTCGGTGAGGTTTTTCCGGAGAGTTATCCCCTTGCACACATCATCGAGACCCTCGTTGACGGCGATCGACGTATGCGCCAGCCGGTCCTGCGTCTCCTCGTCAACGTCAGTCAACTCAGCGGTGATGATCTCCTTCTCATTCAAGATGTAGGTGTTCGTCAGCACGAGGACGACGATTCCCAAAAGGATGAACGGCACCATCAAAGAGTGCACGTCAAGCGTCCCGACACGCTCTATCGCCTGGCTCGTCAGAAACAGCCCCAGCGTCATTCCCAAGACGGTCATGGCGCGGCCGAGCCCAAACGCCTGGATAGGTTTCAGGTTGAGACGCGCGATGGCGTCAAACAGAATGATCCATATGAGAGACTCGAAGAGGAGGTACCCCGTGTCGGCAATGGCGATGGAGACATCGAGGAACCGCGTGCTGTACAGGGGGATGAGAAGGAGCCCGACCACCATGCAAGGCAGCACCAGCCGATAGACCACGGTAAGTCCCCGGAGACGCTTCTTGCTGAGATAGAAGGCAAGCAGCGCGCCGGCCAGAACAAAAAGCCCCATGGAAATGAAATTGGTTTCAGATTGCTCGACATAACCGTTGAGGCTGCGCAATATCCCGTAGGAAAACCCATAGATGCCCAGGCCGACGCATATTCTCAAGATAATGTTGTTCTTCGCGCCCGATTCCTTGGTCATCTGCCGAGACGCTTCGTAAGGCGAGACCGTCTCATCCCGGCCGTCGCCATCCTGACCGAAAGTCGATCTGCCCGAAAGGAACACGAGCCCGGCGCCAACGGGCAGAAGTCCCACGACGATTGGAACCATCGGCGTTACGATGATGTGGACAAGAAAGAAAAGCCCTCCGCCGAAAACCACTGAAATGGCGACACAGTACGCTTGATAGAATCGATACCGCGAAAAGCGCATGATATACCGTGCCCACAGGAAAGCCAACGCCGCGTCGGCGCATCCCACGAACACGAGCGCCACCGAGCTGGCAAATCCCTGCGGAAAAACCCACAGCACAGCGATGCCTGCGGGACCCGCCACCATCGCGATGAAGGAAAGGACGACAACGGCATCCCTCCCGCTCCAGGCTCTCGAGAAGAAAGCCCCGATGACGAGAAAGACCGTCATCGATGCAAGGCCGGTGACGCGCAAGGCTGCGACGTCCATCCACCCGAAGCCTCCAACCGCGTCGAGCACAACCGCGCTCTCGTAAAAAACCCATAGCCATGCCCAATACATCCCAAGCGCAATATGCTCGACCGAAAGCTTGGGCATCTGCATCTCAATGCTCTGCGACATCGATTTCCCCCTCGTGCTCGTCCACGCGCGATTATACGCTTGGACTCCTCTGGGGGGAAGTCAGCCTCGTCGGCTTGACCTGCGGCGGCAACATCTCATACTCAATCTCATACCCAGTCCCCCGGCCTTCCCGCACCCATCCGCGCCACGTGGAAGGAGGGCGACGACACGACAGACGGCGGCAGTGGCCTGCGGGCCCGGAAATCAATGTCCGGCCACTGCCGCCCTCTCGAATCAGCCTTTCCGGGCAAGGCCTGACTCCCCTCCGATCATCCGTTTTGCACCGAAGTAGGTCACGATGAAATACACGCCATAGGTGGCCAGGAAGGCAACCGTGACCGTTGCCGCCATGGCGGTGATGTCAAGATGGCCGAACACGGCGACGACATCAGCGACCACCTGCATGGCACACGCCGCATGCGCCAGCGCAAGCATCAGCGGGAACAGGAAATAGATGAGCACCTGAGCAAAGAGGGCGGCGTTGATCATTCCGCGGGGAGCTCCCAGTTTGCGCAGCAGGCTGTAGCGTCGGGCATTGTCGGAAGCGTCGGAGAGCTGCTGGATGGCAAGTATGGACGCGCAGGCGATGACCAGTACAAAACCCAGATAGATGGCCAGATAGGCAACCACCGCGGACAGCCCCAGGCTCTGCTCGGCGACGAGCGTGCGAGACTGGGCCATCGTGACGGGCCACGTGTCAGGACCCTCCGACACGTCGATCGCATCGCACAGCGCCTGGAAGGCGCGCTCGTCATCTTCAGTCTCGCATTGGACGTCCAAGACGGAGTACATGCGCTGGGCTGTCGCCGGCATCGCCTCGTCAGGAACGATCACCGTTCCCGTGTTCATGGGAAACGACGTCGTCTCCAGGCATTCGTCGCTGAAGCGTGCCGCGGTCAATTCCACGCCTCCCACATCGAATATCGGGCGGCGATCAACCACGCCTTTCATGAAATCAAGCGTGATGTCGGAATCGGACAAGATCGCGCATTCCCCTTCGCCCAGTTCGATCTTATCCTTTCCCGCCAGTTCCAGTGCATGGTTGACCTGAGAAAGCGATGCCAGGTAGAGGGGAAGCTCGCGATAGTCCGGATTGATCTCCCGGTTCGAAGTTCCCAAATCAAGATTGGTGGCATCCTCAACGGCTCCCACCGTGAGAGGGTCTTCCCCATCCACCATCAGATCGATCTGCGCCGCGCTTTCGACCACGGCGTCAAAGTCGCCCGCTCCAATGGTCTGGGCACTCGCTCGCAGCCCCTCTGCCATGTCGTAGTTCACAGATGCCGCATAGGCGCCGAAGGTTCCCAAATCAAAGGGCGTGATCCCATCTTCTGTCGAATAGTTCGCAAACGAGGTGCGAACGCTCGCCGAATAGGCCGTGCTATTCTCCAGATTTCCCTCAATCGTGTTGCGGATGCCTACGCCGCCGCATACGCTGGTGATGGCGAGGAACAGCGTCAGGCACACGATCGAAAGCGCCACGAACGTCGTGTTGACCTTTGCGTTGAGCTGCCTGAGTGTGAACATGTTGAGACCGCGCAGGTACACGGGACGAATCAGCTGCATGAGCTTGAGAAGAAAGCCCGAAAGCGAATAAAAGAACAGCACGGTGCCGATGCACACGAGCACGGTGGCGGCGGCAAACTCCGGCGAGGGGCTCAACAGCCCATTGTCGATGAGCAGCTTATAGGAAATACCGATGAGGACGAGTGACACGAGAAACAGAGCGAGGGACAGAGGCAGGCTGCGCAGCTTCATTTCCTCGTTCACGCTCTCGGCATGCATGAGGTCGATGAGCCGCGCATGCGACACCGTACGCGCATTCAACAAGCCGGCCAACACGAAGATCGCCCCGAAGACAAGGATAGTCTTGACGAGGGCCTCGACCGAGAAGACGAACGCGAAGCCGCTCGATCCCGCAACATCGGCCTGGAACATGAGCGAGGTGAAATAGAGCAGGAGCTGCGATATTCCCACCCCGGCGGCCAAACCAGCCGCCAGCGACGCAGCGCCGACCACCGCCGACTCCAGGAGCACGACCTTCACCACATCGCCCGTGCCCATGCCCAACGCCAGATAGAGCCCAAACTCCCTCTTGCGCCGGCGAATGAGAAAGCGATTAGCATACACCACCAGAAACACCAACACGAAGGCGATAAACACCGACACACCGGAGATGACCGTGCCCAACAGCTCAAACATGCGATCGCCGGACTCGGAGAAAGCCAGCACGCCGCGTTGCGCCGACATGGAGTTGAAGGCATAGAACACCGCAACGCCCAAAAGAACGGTGAGGAAATACACGCCGAAGTCGCGCACCGATTTTCGAACGTTACTAAACGCCAGCTTAGAGAGCATTGCCAACCTCCACGTCCTGCGATCCCATGTCGGCAACCGCGTCGACGATCACGCGATAGAACGCATCGCGGTCAAAACCCTTGCGCTGCAACTCGCCATAAAGACAACCGTCCTTGATAAGGATGATCCGACTGCAGAAGCTTGCCGAAAATGCGTCATGGGTGACCATGAGGATGGTTGACCCAAGCTCGTTGAGGCTGCCAAGCGACTCGAGCAGCTGTTCAGCCGACTTCGAATCCAGGGCGCCGGTCGGTTCGTCCGCCAGCACCAGCCGCGGATCCGTCACCGTCGCACGGGCGGCGGCCACACGCTGCTTCTGCCCTCCCGAAAGCTGATAGGGATACTTTCCCAAGACGTCATCGATGCCGAGCTGCCGGGCCGCTTTCCGCACGCGCCCGTCAATTTCCCCAACGGGAGCTTTTTGAATGGTGAGTGCCAGCGCGATGTTTTCAAACGCCGTCAACGTATCAAGAAGGTTCGAGTCCTGAAAGATGAACCCCAGCGAATCGCGGCGAAACTTCGCGAGATCCCCGCCGCGCAACCCACCTATGTCACGTCCTCCGACGACAATCTGGCCGCTTGTCGGAGCGTCGATGGTAGCCAGGCAGTTCAGGAGCGTCGACTTGCCCGATCCGCTGGGCCCCATGATGCCGACGAATTCGCCTGCAGAAACCGCAAAGCTCACCTGATCGAGCGCCTGCGTCACCATGCCTCCGCGCTTTCCTTCCGGGGCCCCATACCGTTTGCTCAGCCCCCTCACCTCAACAACGGTCGAAGCAGGCCTCTCTACACAGTCCATGTCGTTTCCTTTCCACAAGTCGACAGCAGGTGCACGGAAGACCGACCGTGAGCGGCGGCGAGCGTCTCCTCGCCTGACATCGCCACGATTCAGCCGCAGACAATCGTAGCCGCCCGACCTTACGCGCCGCTGCTTCCAACCTTGCACCTGTCTTACATTGGGGGAACGCATGTGAAAAAGCCTTGGGCTGTGCTTTAATGTACATGGCCGAAAGGGAAGGATAAGGCGATGGCGACCTACGCATGGGCAGGAAGCTTCGACAGAGTGGAAGCGCATCTCCGCGAAAAGCGCATCCTGCTGGTAGATGATGAGCAGGAACTCGTCGGCATGGTGGAGACCATTCTTCACGGTGCAGGGTTTTCGCATGTCACCATAGCCTCAGACGGTGCTGAAGCGCTGTCGGTCCTCGACGAGGCGATTTCTCAAGGCTCGCCATTCCATCTGTTCATACTTGATGTCATGATGCCGCATATGGATGGGTTCGAGCTGTTGACGCGCATTCGCGAACGAGCCTCCCAAGCCGACACCCCCGTCCTGTTCCTCACGGCAAAAGACGAGCCCTTCGACCGGGTGAACGGCCTCTCGCTTGGCGCGGATGACTACATTGCCAAGCCCTTCCTCCCCCAGGAGCTCATATTGCGCATCTCCGCCGTGCTGAGACGCTGCTACGCCCAAGAGAGCCCGCTTTTGGAACTTGCCGCGTGCCGCGTTGACTTCTCGACGGCTGAAGTGTCCCGCGCAGACGGACAGACGGCAGTGCTCACCGCGAAGGAACATGAGATACTGACGGTGCTCGCCCGGAATGCAGGGCGCATCGTCACCATCGACGCGCTGTGTGAGGCCTGCTGGGGCACGTCGTTCGGCTACAGCAACTCCCTGATGGCCCATATCCGGCGATTGAGGGAAAAAATCGAGCAGAATCCCTCAAAGCCCGTCTCACTCATCACCATGAAGGGGCTCGGCTATAAACTTGAGACGCGGGGCTAGAGGCGCGCAATGGGACGTTCCGCTACCGGGAAGCCGCGCAGAAGGCGGCACAAAGTACCCGGGCTTCCGCGTTTTTTCACCAAGCAGCTGCTCGCGTTCCTGCTTTTGGCTTTCGTCGTCATCGTGGTGGACTTCATTCTGTATGCATTCATCACCTACCGCGAATCCATGCAGAGCCTCAACGACGGCACGCCTGCCGTCATCGTGCGCGCCGTCGATGCGGGGCTTTCCCTGCAGGACGGAACCTATGTCCTTTCAGCCGAAGCCAGCACGACCCTTGCCGAGCAAAGCGCCTGGGCCCAGTTGGTCGATTCCTCCGGAATGGTCGTGTGGTCGCAGAATCTGCCTCCCGACGTACCCCTTTCATACACCACAAACGACGCGGCGATGGCCGCTCACTATGCAGCAATAGCCGACTATCCCGCGTTTTTTTGGGATCGGGGGCAAGAGCTTCTCATCGTCGGATTCCCTCGCGAAACGTATTGGCACATGGCCGTCACCTTCCCAGCACAGACCGCAGCATATCTCCCCCTGTACGCCCTGATCCTCTTCACGGTTGACATCACCATCTTCTTTGCCGTCTATCTCGTGTCACGGCGTCGCACGCAACGCGCCGTAGCCCCCATTCTCGATGCCCTCGATGATCTTTCGGAAGGCCGGCCGGCAATTTTACGCCTCCGCGGCGACCTGAGCGAGATCGGAAAGCAGATCACCGAAACCTCAATGCTCATCGAGCAAAAGGACGCTGCTCGGGTGAACTGGATTCGCGGGGTGTCCCACGACATCCGCACCCCCCTCTCCATGATCCTGGGTTTCGCAGACGGAATCGCCCAGGATGAGGATGCCTCGTCCAGAACGCGGGCAAATGCCTCTGTCATCAGGTCGCAAGGATTGAAGATAAGAGATCTCGTGACCGACCTCAACACCGCGTCGCGGCTGGACTACGACATGCAGCCGCTCGACCTCGGGCGCGTCCATCTGGCACGGCTGCTCCGCGGCATTGTGGCAGAGCATGTGAACAGCGGGCTCGACCAGGACCACCCCCTTGAGCTGTCGGTATCTGACGCAGTCGCCGATGCCGTCGTGCTGGGAGACGAGCGGCTGCTGACTCGAGCGGTTGAAAACGTCATCGCGAACGCGCGCGTGCATAACGAATCCGGCTGCTCCACCACCATCGAGCTCGATGGTGGAAGGGGGGAAACCGGGGCCCGGACCGCCGTCATCCGCATCGCCGACGATGGGAAAGGCGTCGCGCCCACCACCCTTGCAGACCTCGAAGCGAGGCTTGCAAGAGCTCGCACGGCCCAGACCGCGGCGGGTTGCGCGGTCGGATCGTCGGAAGGAGGCCACGGGGCGGAGCACGGCCTGGGACTCGTCCTGGTGGATCGCATCACGCGCGCGCATCACGGGCACCTCTCCCTTTCAAGCGCCCCCGAACAAGGCTTCGCCGTGCGCATAGAATTGCCGCTCGCATAAAGCATCCCCCGCCAAGTCCTTCCACGAGGCACGCAGCGTCTCAAAGCGCCGCTCCGATGGAAACAGAGACGGAAAACCAAAGTGCGGCCGCCTTTCCCTGCGCGACAGGAAGCTTCGCCGATCAGGAGAGAGCCGGCATCGGTCGGATTCGAAACAAGGGCATCCCGAGAAACAGGCAAATGAGAAACTCTCGTTAATTAACGGAGCAATTCGCCCGTGATCGGATACAATCGAAAAATCACCCGTCAACAGCAGAGTTAGGAGGACGACTTCGTGGAAGCGCTCGTGCTTGCCCTGCTCCTGCTGGCGGCCGTCTTGGTCTCGTCGGTCATCGATCAGCTTGTGCCCAAGATATCTTCTCCGCTCATACAGATCGGACTGGGGCTGCTCATCGGATTGTTCGTCCCTTCACAGATCAACATCACCCTTGACCCCGATCTGTTCCTCGTGCTGTTCATCGCGCCCCTCCTCTATGACGAGGCAAAGAACGTGGACAAGACGGCGTTGTGGCACAACCGTCAGTCAGTGCTCTCCCTTGCCATCGGGCTCGTTATAGTTGCAGCTCTCATCATAGGTTTTGCCGTCCATTGGATCGAACCGAGCATCACCCTGTTTGCCGCCTTTGCCCTCGGCGCCGCATTGGGCCCGACCGATGCGGTTGCAGTGGCGTCGCTGTCGAAGGACACGGGCATCCCCGCCCGCAACAAGAGCATTCTCGAGGGGGAGTCCCTCATCAACGATGCGTCGGGCATCGTTGCATTCCAGTTCGCCATCGCCGCCGCAACCACCGGCACGTTTTCGCTCATGGAAGCATCGGTTGATTTTGCCGTCAGTTTTTTTGGAGGCATCGTCATTGGCGTGGCCATGGGCTATCTGGGCAACTTCTTGGTCAGGCGAGTGCGCTCGTGGGGTCTCGAGAACACGACCTTCCATGTTCTGTTTGAGGTGTTCACGCCGTTCATCATTTATCTCGTTGCCAACGCCCTTGGGACAAGCGGCATCATCGCCGTAGTGGCAGCAGGCCTCATGAACGCGATCTCCCCACGCACGTTGGGACCCTCCATCTCGCGCATGAACATCGTTTCGTCAAGCGTCTGGCGGGTGCTGTCCTTTGCCCTCAACGGCATCGTGTTCGTGCTTCTTGGAACGCAGTTGCCAAAAGCCATGCAAAGCACCTGGGACGATGTCGGAATAGACAACGGCATGCTCATCGCCACCATCGTGCTCATCACCGTGATCTACGTGGTCGTTCGTTTCGCGTGGCTGCTCGCCATGGAACGCATTCACGGACGGAAGACACCGGCTTCCGAACGGCCGGGATGGAAGGACGACATGGTCTCATCCCTGGTGATGGCACTTGGCGGCCCGAAGGGCACCATAACCCTTGCCGTCGTGCTCACCATCCCCCTCTTCGTCACGGTGTCGGACCCAACGACGGGAACCTCATCCCTCATCGGGTTCCCTCAGCGCGAGCTCATCATTTTTCTGGCCTGCGGCGTCATCTTGGTCACCCTGCTCCTTGCAACGTTCGTCGTACCCTTGCTTGCACCCAAAAAGGCTCTGCCCAACGCCGATTCCCGACGTGCCGAAACTGAGGTCGGCCTGGAAATCCTGCGGAGCGTCATCGAGGAGCTGGCCGCACGCCAGACCATAGAGAACCGCGCAGCCACGCAGACCGCCATCCACTCCTACAACGTGCGCATCGCACGCATCAAGGAACGCAACGACATCGCAGACGAGCCCAACGATGAGCTCAGGCTCAAGGCACTGCACTGGGAACAGGACTTCGTGCTCGGCCTCATTGATGACGAAGGCGTCTACCCCCTCGTGGGCTATCAATACCTCAGCCGTCTCACGCACATAGAGAACCTGCTCAAGCACCACACGGGGCGTCGGGCGCCCTCAAACGCCGTGCTGCGCCTGCGAGCGCTTGCACGAACGGGATGGCGTCGCGTGCTCATCGGGCTGCCTGGAGTCAGCCCCACCGAAAGAGCTGAATCCATCAGGGAATTGCAGGTCAAGGGCTCCGAGCATGTCATAGGAAAGCTGCAGGAAATCCTGACCTCGCCAGGACGGGACGAGCCCACTGAAGACGTGAGCGCACTCATCATGGAATACCAGCGTACCCTTACCTTGCTGCGCAATGCCAATCCGTCAATCACGGCCTTCACCAGGACGGCCGACAAAGCCGCCGAGATCGAGCGCCTCGGTCTGCGCCTGGAGCTGGAGCAGATACAGTCCCACTACGAGGAAGGCTCGCTCAGCCGTGCAGCGGCAAAGCGTCTGCGCGAGAACGTCTACCTCATGCAGGTCGATCTGGAAGACAACGTCTAGAGACAGTCCGCCCCACCAAGAGGAAGGCCCGCCCCCTTGTTGGGGCGGGCCTTCCTTGTTCACGGAGCAAAACGGGAAGCCGCGAACGGACGAGCCTGCGTCTCTCGCAGGCCCTACATCTTCGTCGGAGCGGAAACTCCGAGAAGTCCGAGCGAGGTGGACAGGACGATGCGGGTGGCATCAACCAGCGCAAGGCGCGCGGACTGCACGTCGGCGTCTTCGCCAAGAACATGGCAGTTCACATAGAACTGATGGAACAGCGCCGCAAGATCCTGGGAATAGTGAGTCAGGCGGAACGGAGCACGGTCACGGGCAGCCAAAGCCACCAGTTCGCCAAACTCAGCCATTTTGCGCATAAGGGCAAGCTCCGACTCATGCACGAGCGGAGACAGGTCGGCATTCGCCGGAACCAGCTTGGCGGCAAGGTCGTCCATGGACATCTCGCCCGCTTCAGCAGCGGCGGCATCCGCCGGATCGGCAGCCTTGCGAAGGATGGAGCAAATGCGCGCATGGGCATATTGCACGTAATAAACCGGGTTGGAGGAATCCTTCTTCTTGGCGGCCTCGATATCGAAATCGATAGGCTGGTCAGACGACCGAGACAGCATCAGATAACGCGTGGCATCCACACCAACCTCGTCGATGAGCTCGGCGAACGTCACCATCTCGCCCGTGCGCTTCGACATGCGCACGGCCTCTCCGTCACGATAGAGATTGACCAGCTGACCAAGCACGACCTCAAGGGCACCAGGACGGCCCCATGCCGCCAGCATAGCCTCGCAGCGCTTCACGTAGCCATGATGATCGGCTCCCCAGATATTGACAAGGTGGTCAAAGCCGCGTTCGAGTTTGTCGTAGTGGTAGGCGACATCGCTCATGAAATAGGTGAACTCACCGTTCTCCTTGATCATGACGCGGTCCTTCTCGTCCCCGAACGCCGTCGACTTGAACCAGGTGGCGCCATCCTTTTTGTAGACATAGCCCTTGTCGTCCATGGCTTTGATGGACCGGGACACCGGGCTTGTTCCATCGTCGCCCTCGACATAGAGGCTTCGTTCGCTGAACCAGCGCTCAAAGTGATTCCCGAAACCCGCCAGCGTCTCTTTCATGAGATCAAGCATTTCGGCATAGGATATCTCACGGAAGGCAGCCATGCGCTCCTGATCGTCGACATCGACCCACTTGTCGCCGTCACGGTCGATGATGCCTTGGGCGATGTCCTTCACATAGCTTCCGCCATAGGAATTTTCCGGCATAGCGACGTCATTCCCGAGAAGCTGCAGATAACGAACAGCAACCGACATGCCGAAAAGGTCCATCTGGACACCGTGATCGTTGATGTAGAACTCCTCGTACACGTCATAGCCCGCATGGCGCATGACGCGAGCCATGGAGTCACCGAGAGCCGCCCAACGTCCGTGCCCCACATGCATGGGTCCCGTGGGATTGGCTGACACGTATTCCAGGTTGACGTAACGCTCCCCCTCCGGCATCTCGCTCTTGCCAAAATCCTCCTTGGCCTCACGAGCCTCACGCACGACCGTCTGAAAAACCGGAGGAGCAAGGCGAATGTTGATGAATCCGGGACCAGCTATCTCCGCACTCTGGATCATATCGTTTTCCGGTAAACGGTCTATGATGAGCTGTGCTATCTGACGAGGGTTTTTCTGGGCTTGCTTGGCACAGCGAAGCGCAACCGTGGAAGCCCAATCCCCATTAGCCTCGTCGCGCGGTCGCTCGAGAGCCGCCTCGGGAGCTTCGTCGAGAGCGAGCTCACCCTCGGCCATCGCCTGAGCGACAGCAGCATTGACCAGCTGTTCGAGTTCTTCGCGAATCTGCATGTTCTCTTCCATCTTTCGATCGGGAAACCCGCCGCTTTCGCGCGGGCGCTTACCTTGTTTTCGTGCCCTGATTCTACCATCTTTTGCCTGTTGCGTCCCAAAGCGTCTCCAGAGGTTACTCCCGAGACACGGTTATGCAGGAAACATCCATACGGCCTGCCTGAAACGCCTGATTTTGCCCTAGGCTTCACACAGGGGAAGGCGTCTTGGGCTCCTTCTCCGAAGCTGTGGTATCGTGTTCGCTCGTAAAGACGCGATTTCAGGAGGTCCATCTATGCCGCTGCGCTTCGAGCAAGGAAACTTTGAGGATGCACGCCTCGTACGCACCGCCGTGTTCATTGACGAGCAGGGGTTCAATGACGAATTCGATGCCATCGACCAAGAATCCGGCACCATCCATGTGACGCTCTACGACGGAGACGAGCTTGCAGGCTGCGTGCGCACCTTCCCCGATCCCGACGCAACCGCCAGCTCAGGACGCTGGATCCTCGGACGGCTTGCCGTGCTGCCGGCCATGAGGAAACGGGGCCTCGGAGCCGACCTCCTTGCGGAAGCGGAACGCCTGGCCCACGACGCAGGCGCAGCCGAAATGCATCTACATGCCCAATGCCGCGTGACCTCCTTCTACGAACGCGCCGGATACACACCCTATGGCCCGGTTGAGCTCGACGAGCACGTTGAGCATATCTGGATGCAAAAAGCCTGGTGAAGCAAGCCTGCAGCAGGCACCCAGCCCCTGCGCGGGAAGGCGCTCTTGCGAGAAGCCTTCCCGCATCCCAGGAAGCGCTATGCCGAACCGGGAACGACCATCATCGCGACCGTGAGGATGACAGCACAGGCAATGCCTAGAATGACAAAGAGCTTTGCTCCGAACTTGAGCCATGTCGAGTATTCTATCTTCGCCAACGCCAAACCGCCCATGATGGCGCCGCTTGTTGGAGTGAACAGGTTCACCAAGCCGCTGCCGGCGCTGAAGATCATGATCATGACATCGGTTGAGAACCCGAGAGAATTCGCCAGGGGACCCATGATCGGCATGGACACCGTGGCCATTCCCGATGACGAGGGGATCAGGAAAGACAGCACGATATACAGCAAGAATGACAGCGGCGCAAAAATGATCGCTGACAAGCCATCCAACGCCTGAGCTGCATTTTCCAGAATCCACATGTCAAGGCCCGTCTCGCCCATCAGCACCGTGATGGAACGGGCAAGGGCGATGATCAAGACAACGCTCATCATGTCAGCGGCTCCATTGATGAACGCCTTGACAAAGCGGCTTTCGGACACGCCCCCAACAATGCCGATGACGAGAGCCATCACGAGAAACCACGTCGATGCCTCGTCGAAATACCACTGCCCGAGAGGAAGCCCCGTCAGGAAGGCGGACCACCCTTCAGACACCTGCTCCTCGACCGTCACCGTTCCCTCGACGTCACCGTCAAAGGCAATCTCTCCCCCAACCTCTTTGTCGGCCCAGGCAGCAGAGATGTCATCGCCGGTAACCGTTTCGCTGACTTCCTCGGTGACCGATCCCGCATTGAACACCTCAACGCCGAAGTCCTCCCAAGGAATGAATCCCACAATCATGACGACGAAGGTGAAGGCGAAGACTATGAGGGCCCATTTTTGTCGGCCCGTCAGGAGCTTTCCGCCCGCTGACGCCTCAGCGTCCTCAGTCTCTTTCCTGACCTCGCCGAACTCCGCCTTCATGACTTCCTGCTCCTGGAGCGAGAGAATGGTCGAGCCTTTGTCGGCCTTGACCTTTTTGGCGTATCTCATGACAAACACGATGGATATGGCCAGAGTAACCAGCCAGAGAACGACTCCGAGCACGATGATGGTGCCCTGGTTGATGGCAATGCCCGTCGAGCTGAGCGAGTCGACGGCGGCACCGACCGCAAACGGATTGACCGTCGAGCCAAGCACGCCGCACCCCGCACCCAGCAAAACGACCGAGGCGCCGACCACGCTGTCGAATCCAGCCGCGACCATGGTAGCGGCCAGCAGGAGATAGAACGGAACAGTCTCCTCGCACATGCCATACGTCGTGCCACCGATGGAGAAGATGAACATCAGGATGGGAATAAGGATGAGTTCATTGCCTTTCAGCTTCTTCACCAGTGCCGCGATGCCGGCGTCCAACGCGCCCGTCTCCGTCACGATGCCGAGGAAACCGCCGAGGATCAGAACGAACAGACAGACGGGAAGCGCATCGGCAAAGCCCAATACCGGGGCCGTTGCCACATTTGCCACCGTTGCCCCCGTGACCCCCTCAACGCCAGCGAACGACATGAAGACGGTGATGAGAGCTAGGGCGATCAGGATGATCAACAGGATGGAAAAAGAGGATATGGATCGCTTTTTTCTGCTTTTTTCTTTCTCGGTCATAACGCCCCCTCCTTAACAGAGGATCGAAATTGATAGATGAGAACGAGAAATTGCGATGACACGATAGGAAGCATAACCGCTGTGTCACCAAAGGTTCCGAAGAGCCAGAACGTTGAACGATCCTCCTTTCCAGCAAGCCGTTCGCGGGCAAGGCCTCAGCCCGCAAACGGCGATGAATGCAACAGAGGTATTCCCCGAAACCTATGCTGTGATGACGGTGCCCGTCGTGCCTTTCAGACCCTCGGCGGCCAGTTCAAGCGACGTGATGAGAGCCTTGCCTTCGGGATGGGCCTCAACGAACTCGATGCACGCCTCGACCTTGGGCAGCATGCTCCCGGGAGCGAACTGGCCCTCTTCGATGTACTTGCGTGCCTCGGCGACCGTCATGGAAGAAAGCTCTTCCTGCTCAGGCGTATTGAAATTGATACAGACCTTCTCCACTGCGGTCAGGATGATCAGGATGTCGGCTTTGAAATCGGCTGCCAGCTTGGCGCTGGAACGGTCCTTGTCGATGACCGCCGGCACGCCATGATAGCTGTCATCCCTCTCGATGACGGGAACCCCGCCGCCGCCCGTGGAGACGACGATATAGCCATCATCCATGAGGTCCTTGATGGCATCGAACTCGACGATGCGTTGAGGCTTGGGAGAGGCGACCACCTGCCGCCAACCGCGGCCAGCATCCTCCTTGTAAACGTAACCGGTTTCCTCGGCACGACGCTTCGCCTCCTCCTTCGTGAGAAAGGCCCCAACGGGTTTCGTCGGATTCTGGAAAGCGGGATCCTCCGGGTAAACCACCGTCTGGGTGATAACCGTTGCGGTCGAGCGCATGATGCCGCGACGCTTCATCTCGTTGAGGATGGCCTGGGACAGCTGGTAGCCGATATAGCCCTGGCTCATGGCTCCGCATTCGGGGAAGGGCATGGCCGGCGTCTTCTCGTCATGGCTTGACGCGTAGTCGAATGCATTGTTGATCATACCCACCTGCGGACCGTTGCCGTGACTCACCACGACGTTGATGCCCTCGGCAACCATGTCGACAATGTGCTCCGCCGTGTCCTTCACCAATTCAAGCTGTTCCCGTGGCGTGTCTCCGAGCGCGTTTCCGCCAAGAGCTATGACGACGGACTTTCCATCGCCCTTCTGATAGGCCATAACCGATCACCTCACCTAAGAAAGCGTCGCATACATGACAGCCTTGATGGTATGCATGCGGTTCTCCGCCTCGTCGAACACCTTGGACTGCGCCGACTCGAAAACCTCGTCCTCAACTTCCATCTCAGTCACACCAAATTTCTCTGCGATCTGGGCCCCAATGGCAGTTTTGGTGTCATGGAACGAGGGAAGGCAGTGCATGAAAATGGCATCAGGTGCCGCAAGGGACATGAGCTCCCTCGTCACGCGGTAGGGTTCGAGCAGCTTGATGCGCTCGGCCCAGATGTCATCGGGTTCACCCATTGAAACCCATATGTCAGTGTAGATGGCATGGGCGCCCGTGCATGCCTCCGCAGCATCCTCGGTCAGGGTGACACTGCCGCCGTTCTCTGCGGCAATCTCACGACACGTGGCAACCAAATCCCGACTGGGCATGCGCGCCTCGGGGCCGCATGCCACAAAGTGGAGCCCGAGCTTGGCGCAAACGACCATAAGGGAGTTGGCAACGTTGTTTTCCGCGTCGCCCATGAACACGAGCTTGAGGCCCTTGATGCCTTGGGGGAAATTTTCCTCAACGGTCAGCATGTCGGCGATCATCTGGGTGGGATGGAACTCGGTGGTCAGGCCATTCCACACCGGCACACCGGCGTTTGCCGCCAGGTCTTCGACGATTTCCTGGGCATAGCCTCGGTACTCTATGCCATCGTACATGCGGCCGAGCACGCGTGCCGTGTCCTCGATCGATTCCTTTTTCCCCATCTGGGAACTACCCGGATCAAGATAGGTGACGCCCATTCCCAGATCCATGCCCGCAACCTCGAACGAGCAGCGGGTGCGTGTCGAAGTCTTTTCGAACAGCAACACGATGTTTTTGCCCTCAAGGTAACGATGGGGAGTCCCAGCCAATTTCAAAGCCTTGAATTGCTTGGACAATCGAATGAGGTAGCGAATCTCCTCGGGGGTGAAGTCCAGGAGCTTCAAGAAGCTGCGACCGCTCAAGCTCGTCGGCATAGTTTGTTCCTTCCTTTGTGATGTCCTATCGGTAACACGATAAACGGTACAGGCCTGTCACCTGCCCTCTTTTCGGCTGAGAGGAGCTGCTTCATGCACCTCCGGTCCTCCGCGAAAAGAGGGCCACGCAACCTGCAGCCGCCTCAACGCCAAAGCTCCCATGACCAGTTGCTAATCCTCGCGCCAAAGCGGCATGCTCATGCAGCGAGGGCCGCCCCTTCCTCGGGACAGTTCAGCTGAGGGCATCTCGATCACGTTCAGCCCTTTTTCTCTCAGCAAGGCGTTCGTGACCTCGTTACGCTCATAGACGACGATGGTGCCCGGTGAGAGGCACAGCGTGTTTGAGCCGTCGTTCCATTGCTCGCGCTCCGCCGCAATGCGGTCGCCTCCGCCGCAGGGAATAAGCTCGACCGGATGGCCGATGTACTTCTCGAGAATGGATTCAAGCGTGCCGTTGATCTCGCGCACCTTTATTCCACTTGTGTCGGGAGTTATCTCAAACACGGTCAGTGGCCCGAGAATGCCCGGATGAACGGTGAACTTGTCGAAGTCGATCTGGGTGAAGACGGTGTCGAGGTGCATGAACGCCCGCGAATTCGGGATATTGAAAGCCAGAATGGTGTCGATGGGCGAATCAGATTCGAAGATGTTCGTGGCGATGGCATCGATTGCATCGGGCTCGGTTCGCTGGGATATGCCGATCGCCAAGACATGCTCGTTGATATTGAGGATGTCGCCGCCTTCGATATGGAAGGTGTTGTAGCGGCTGTAGTATTCGGGAACGTCTCTGAATTCCGGATGATACCCAAAAATGTACTCACCATAAATCGTCTCTCGATTTCGGGTGGTTGAATACATGCGGTTGATGGAGACGCCATTGCCGATCATGGCGAACGGATCTCGCGTGAAGTACAGGTTCGGCATGGGGGCCACAACCATCTTGGATGCCTCGGAAACCAGGTCAACAAGAGAGTTTGACTTGTCCGCATGGAGCTCGGTAAGGTTTATGCCCTCCATGGTTTTCATGACGAGGTCAAGGTTGTCGGGATACCGGTCATTCAGATAGTCGAAGATGATCTTCTGGTAGCGATCGGTGCGGATGCCCGCCTCTTCGATGAACTGCTCGAGGAAACGCGTGCGAATCGCAGGATCCGCATCCAGAACCTCGGCCATAAGCTTTTCCAGGTAGACGACCTCGACCCCGTTGTCACGCAGTATCTGCGCAAAATAGTCATGCTCCTCCTGTGCAACTTTCAAGAACGGAATGTCGTCAAAGAGAAGTTCCTCAAGCGTGTTCGGCGTCAGGTTCAGGAGCTCTCTGCCGGGTCGGTGGAGCAAGACTTTTTTCAAAGGCTTGATCTCGCTTTTAACGTTAACTCCAGCCATGTGCAACCCTCCCTTTCTTTATGCATTTTCAGAATGCCCACGTTCGGAACCGTCCGTTGCGCACCGGGCGTCCGGATGACATCGCAAAAGTCTCATGGTTCCCCCCAAAAAGCAACCACGATTTCTCAACAATATCGAGTTTCGAAAGAAACCCTGTCAGTTTTCGGCAAATGGCAGCTTCCGTGACATTTTGCCTCCATATTTTCTTCATATTTACTTTTTCGCGCTAAAGCGATCTTCAAGGCGAAGACTTGTCGTTCTGGCATTTTCAAGACCAAGCAGGCCACGTGCGCCATTGCCGCCATTCACGGGCATGCATAAACGCATGCCGAGATGCAGCCCTGATGCAAGCGGGCCCAACGCAGGTTCCCCCTCTTTGCCGCAGAGCGCAACCTCCCTTTTTACAGCACGTCACGTTTGCCGAAAGACCATAAGCCACATGCGGTTTCTCATTCTTTTTGACAAGGCGGGCTCCGTGGTCATCCTTGGTACGGAGATCGCCTTTTTGAGGTATAATGCCGCTGTTGTCGAAAAGCGCCCGTGGCTCAAGGGATAGAGCAACGGACTTCTAATCCGTCGGTTGCAGGTTCGAATCCTGCCGGGCGCACCAGATGTCTCTCGGTCCTTCCCTTTTTCACGACACCGTTTTCGATATGAAAATAAAAATTTATTATTATCTCATAGAATTCATTAACATACAACAATAAATAAAATGTTTCCCGGAGTTCCCAGCAGGACGATCCAGGACGGCCCGTCGACCCGTCCGGTCCTCACCCTTCGCGCCCCGAAAACCGATTACTCACTTGATTTGCACGCATGCTAAGTGAATTTGAGTAAACTATATGGAAACAGATTGGGTATAACGTCTCAACGTTTTTGACGTTTCCCTACTATGGTCATCACTGTTTTAGTACAGTAATACGATTCGCGCTCGGTCACCGAGAGGAGTTGGCCCATGCCTTACTTAGAAGACCATGTTCTTTATTATAAGAAGACATGCCCCTACTGTCAGAAGGTTCTTCGTTTTATGGACGAAGCAAAGATCAATCTCGACATGAGGGACGTGCTTCAACCAGGCAACCAGAACGACCTCGTTCGCATCGGCGGCAAAAAGCAGGTTCCCTGCCTTGTCATCAACGGAAAGCCGATGTATGAATCGGACGACATCATTGCCTATTTGAGGGATTTCTCCTCATAGGGAGTTCAGGCTTTTCAAGAGGAGCGCCTGCCGGATCCATAAGAAAGACAGGCGCCAGGAACTCTTTCCCATCGCCTCCCTTTCCAGCATGCGATTTAGAATCTCTTTCCGAGACGCTTGATTCGGTTTTGCAGGTATTCCACGAGCTCCTCTTCAATCGGACTTAAGTCACGTGACTTAAGATGGGCCATCCCAAAGCCCCAAGAAGAATCGCGGAGCGGCACGGCGCATACCGCTCCACTGCCTTCAAAGACTTCGAGATGAGCCAGGTGAGGCAGGGTGAAGCCAATGCCCTGCCCGTGAAGAACGAATTCGTATATCCAGAATATCTCAGAATACTTGACGATATTGGGCAGGGGCATTTCCTCATGCTCAAACTTGTCGACGAGAGCTTTGTAGCATTTGAAATCATCACCTGGAATTGCGATGGATCGCTCTCCTATGTCCTCAAGGCCAAGAGAATCCTTGGCGCTCAGAGGGTCACGTTGATTGACCCAGTACCAAACAGGCGAAGTGTACAGAGGACGCGAAACAAATTCTTCGCCTCCGGGCAAAACCGTCAAGGCAAGATCATAGAAACCGTCTCGAAGCACCGATTCGCACAGCTTGTCTGGCATCTCGTTCAAAGAAATTACCACGTCAGCATGACTTTTGGCGAATCCCTTCAGAAAATCATGGCCCAAGAATCCGGGGATGCCCAAAGAACAGGCGATGCGAAGCTCCACGCAGCTGTTTGCGGCGACGCGCTCAAATGCCGTGGACAGCAGGTTTCGCTCTGATCGAACATGGCGAGCGTACTCGTAAAACTCATCGGCGTAAGGCGTGGCGCGACGGGTTCCATCTTCCTGCATCGCGAAAAGCGGCACACCCAATTCACGCTCAAGATTGCGCATCGATTTCGCAAACCCCTGCGGGGACATCGGCACCTTGGCGGCCGCTGCGCTGAAGTTTGGCGATTCATAGGCCAGCATGAAATAATCGCACTTATCCTGAAGCATGAGTCCTCCCCTTCTCATACACCGCCCGGATGAGCCAAGCCATCACTCGGCAAGCAGACATCCCCGGATTTCCCCGTACATGACGAGCGCCTCCCCTTGCGCACGGCCTGCAGCACAGCGACGTTCTTATTGTACAGCGCTTCCCAGCCATCGCGACGAAACCAATTGTTTCGGACCTCATCCTTTTGCTACATGTCAAGGTGTTGCGTGAATATTAACACGAACCACATTATAGACACGGCAGGAAAAGGTGGCGAAACCGCCTTTCATCACGAAAGTCAGGCAGGGAGGAGAACTATCATGGAGGCAGATCAGAGTTATCCCAGCAGGAGGTCGTTCCTGGCAGGAGCGGGGATTCTCGCCGTCGGGATTGCCGGCGCAGGGCTTGCGGGATGCAGCCCGCAGCAAAAGGGCGCCGACGCCGGAAATGCCGCGACGCAAAGCTCCGATGCCGGCGCAGCAAGCCAGACGGACGACAACGCCCTTTGGGATATCCCCGAGCTCGCAGAACCCAAACAGACGATTCAGGCGGACGTGTGCATCGTCGGCGCAGGGGGAACGGGCACAGCAGCTGCAATTCAGGCCGTGGACCTGGGATTGAAGCCGGTCATCATCGAACGGCTGAGCGGCTACGGAGGATCGTTCATCGGTACAGAAGGCATGACCGGGCTCGAAACCCACTTCACGGAAGCTGATGGCGGCGTGAACTTTGCAGGAGCATACAATCCACAGGCACCCTACGGCGTGAAGAACGCCATCAACACCTGCCTCAACTATCACCACTGGATTCCGCAGCATAGGCTGTATGAGAACTTCTTTGGGCAAACGGCCGAAACGATAACGTGGCTCGAAAGCCATGGCGTCTCGTTCGAGGGAAACATCTCGATCGGCACCGGCCCGAAGATCTGGCATGTCTACGACAAGGGCGACAACGCCAGCCCAGGCGGATACTTCATGCAGTGCTTCGGGCAAGAGGCGGACAAGCTGGGTGTTGAGGCACACTTCAACGCATTCGGCCGGCAGGTCATCATCCAAGATGGGAAGGTGGCAGGCGTGCTCGCCGAAGACGACAACGGCGAGGTCATCAAGGTCGAGGCGCCGGTCGTGATGATTGGAACCGGAGGCTACGCGAACAATTCGGATATGCTCTACAGTGTGTCCGAAACCAAAAACGCCAACATCCAGCCTCTCGGAATGGACTGTCGCGCGGGAGACGGCCTGAAGATGGCCAAAGATGCAGGGGCCGATTTCGCCGAGGGGCTTGGCACCGTCATGTGGTGCGGACCGGTCGTGCTGGGCGCCGTGACGGCCACATGGACGACCGACGCCTACTCCGCCGGAGTGCAGCCTAACTTATGGCTCAATGAGAAAGGCACGCGTTTCTGCAAAGAAGATTTGTGGCTTGACGATTTTGCTGGAGCCGGAATATGCGTCCGCAATCAAGAAAAGACCTTCGTTCTGTTCACGGAGAAAGACATGCAGCGCTGGGAGGAATCGGGGCCGGACGGCCAAGTGTTCTCGTTCGGGACGCCAGGAAAGGCCCTGTCTGAAGCGCGACAAGTCCTGGAAAAATCAGAGGGCTGCCACAAGGGCGACTCCCTCGAGTCCCTCTGCAAGGACGTGGGGCTTGACGCCTCCACCGTCAAAGATACGGTTGCCCAGTACAATGCGTATTGCGCGGCAGCCGTTGGCCTCGACGGCGACGACACAAGTGCGGATGTCGAGTTTGGCAAACGGGCAAAATACCTTCACGGAGTAGAGGAAGGACCCTATTGGCTCTGCGAAGTTGCGGATGGCTTCTACACCACATGCGGGGGCATCAAAGTCAACGAGAAAACGCAGGTGCTCGACACTGACGGCCAAGTCATACCGGGCCTTTACGCGGGAGGTTCCGATGCGGGCGGCCTCTATGGAGATTCTTACGACGTGAAGTTCGCACCCGGATCGCAGGCTGCCTGGGCGGTTAATTCGGGTCGCTTGGCCATGAAGGACGCAAAAGAGTATCTGAACTCATAAAGCTTGTCGGGCCTCATTGCGCCAATGCTCCGGAGGCAGGTCTTGCGACAATGGACCTGCCTCCGGGGGCGTCATCAAGGGCATCTTCATGCAAGTCGAACGGCACGCCGATGCTCGCAAACTAAAAAGGCCAGCTATGTTTATAGCTGGCCTGCGGTTTTAATGGAGCGGGTGACGGGAATCGAACCCGCGTCATGAGCTTGGAAGGCTCAGGTTCTACCATTGAACCACACCCGCATGAAAGCGCGGCGACTATTGTACCGCAAGACTGGCTTTCATGCGAGAAATATCCTCATATTACCTTGATCGTCGGCAAAACCCTCAGGCCCTCGAGCGAAAGTTGCGGCACAAACCCTGATCAGAGCAACGCTTTGATGTCTTCTTCGATGTCTTTTGGCTCGACAGGAGGCTCAAAGCGCGCGACGACCTCCCCGCTGCGATCGACGAGAAACTTCGTGAAGTTCCATTTGATCTGGTCATCCGAGAAGCCAGATCCATACTTTCCCTTGAGCATGAGCTCCAGCGCCTTCGCCTTGGCGCCCTTGCCAAGGCCTTCGAATCCCTTTTGAGAGGTGAGATACTGGTACAGGGGAATGGCGTCCGTCCCCCTCACATCAACTTTTTGAGACAAGGGAAAGGTGACGCCATAGCGAATGGTGCAAAATTCAGCAATCTCCTGTTCGGTGCCCGGCTCTTGCTCCATGAACTGATTGCATGGGAAGCCGATGACGACGAGCCCCTGGTCTTTGTATGCCTTATACAGCGCCTCAAGGCCCTCGTATTGGGGAGTGAATCCGCATTTGCTGGCTGTGTTGACAATAAGCAATACGTTGCCCTCGTAGTCGCTCATGGACACAGGCTGGTTTTCGATCGACGTGTACTCGTAATCATAGATGGACATAACGAAACCTCCTTGTCTGGCAGGTGAAGAATGCTGGTGCATTCTGACCCTAGAATGCCAGAATTGTCCCGTCAAGCAACGTTGTGCTTACGGCTGCCAGACGACCCCTCCCGCCGCCGGTCCACCCCGATCCGGCAAGGGGCATCCCCTGCTCGTCAGATCAGGGTGGAGAGGATAGGCGGCCCAAACGCCCCGCCTCAACGCAACGGGCCCAAGCCCCTCACCCGAACGCGAAAAATCCACGATTCCCCTCTTCCTCGGAAGGGAACTTCCGATACACTTGTCACCGGCATGCCAAAGGGATACCTGACGACCGTTATCGAGAAAGGCCGCGTGTGGAAATCGAATTGGGAGCGTTTCTTGCCCAACTTGCATCAAGCCCCATGCTCGTGGTAGTGGTTCTGCTCAATATCGGCGTCATCGCCGTCAACGGCGCCACTGATGCGCCCAACGCCATTGCAACCGTCGTCGGAACCAGAAGCATGTCGCCTGGTGCCGCCATCGTCATGGCCGCACTCTGCAACTTCTTCGGCTTGCTGATCGTGACGCTGCTCTCGTCGGCCGTTGCCACGACCATCTTCAAGATGGTCGACTTCGGAGGCAATGCCCATTTGGCCCTCTGCGCCCTCATGGCAGCTATGGTTGCCATCATCGTCTGGGGCGTTGCCGCTTGGTACTTTGGAATACCGACGAGCGAAAGTCATTCCCTCATCGCCGGCCTCACGGGAGCAGCAATAGCTCTTCAGGGTGGACTCGCGGGAATCAATTGGTCCGAATGGATCAAGGTCGTTTATGGCATCGTCCTTTCCACGCTTCTCGGTTTTGGATTGGGATGGGCCATGACAAAAGTGGTGGCACGCATCTGCAGGGGATTTGACCGCAAAAAATCAGATCGGTTCTTCAGGTGGGCGCAGATAGCGGGCGGAGCGGGCGTTGCCTTCATGCACGGTGCCCAAGATGGGCAGAAGTTCATGGGGGTGTTTGTGCTCGCCGTGTCCCTTGCTGCCGGCGTTGGGCAGGTCGACCAGTTCGTCCTTCCCGTCTGGCTCATGCTGTTCTGCGCGCTCAACATGGGTCTCGGCACGGCGGTCGGAGGAAAGCGCATCATCAAGAACGTCGGGATGGACATGGTCAGGATGGAAAAGTATCAGGGCTTTTCCGCCAGCCTGACAGGAACCATCTGCCTCGTCATTGCGACTTTTTCAGGACTTCCGGTTTCAACGACCCATACGAATGCGACCGCCATCATGGGCGCCGGTGCAGCAAAACGCAAAAACTCAGTCAAATGGGGCGTCGCCTTCGATATGGTCAAGACGTGGCTCTTGACCTTTCCCGGCTGCGGCCTTCTTGGGTTTGTCATGGCAAAGGTGTTTCTGCTCTTTGCCTGACGGCATGCCTGCCAGGACAGGCATGCCCAGAAACCGATCAAGGGCTCTAGACGCCGAATCACACGGGCTCAGAGCGTGGAATAGGTGTCGGGCCGCTGATCCATGCAGAAGATGCCCACCCCGCCGATTCCAAGGTGAGATCCCAGAACACTGCCGATTCGTTGGCATAAGACCGTGCAGGTAGGCAGGGCGGAACGCAAGAGACCTTCCACGGTGTCCGCCTTGCTCTGGTCGTCAGCATAGGCCAGACCGATGATCTGGTCATCGAAGCTTCCCACCGTGTGAACCGTCATGTTCACGATGGCAGAAAGCGATTGCTTGGTTCCATGCACGACTTTACTCAAATGGAGCATGCCGTTCTTGACGTCGAGCACTGGCTTGATGTTCAGCAAGCCCCCGATGCTTGCAACGGTCCTGGCAGGCAGGCGCCCGCCCTGCAATGCCCATTTGAGGTCGTCGATCGTGAACGCATATCTGACGTGGTCTGCCATCCAACGGCCCTTCGCCAAGATGTCGTCAAAGGGAAGGCCCTGCTCGCTCATCAGGCCAAGCTGCAAGGCGATGAGCCCGGCGCCGATCGAGCCGCCCTTGGAATCTATCATCTCCATGCGGCGGAGGGGATAGACGGGCCGCAGTTCATCCTGAACCAGAGCACCCAGATTGAAGGTTCCGGACATTTCCGCTGAAAAGGAAAGATAAATGAGATCTTCTCCCGAATCCAAGATCGAAGAGAACGCCGCCTTGGCGTCATCGGCCCGTATTTGGGCAGTTCCCGGCATCTCTCCTCCACGCATCGCCCGATAGACGTCATCAAGCCGAATCTCGATGCCGTCACGATACGACTTTCCCCCAAGTACCACCGACAGCGGCAGGACGAGAATGCGAAACCGATCGCGAAGGTCCGAAGGCATGTCACAGGTGCTGTCGACGACTATCCTCACCACGTCGCATTCCTTTCTCAACAGGCCATCGCGACGCGCCGGCCGCCCCACAACACGCAGCCTCAGTGCGCAAGCGGCAGCCACTCGTCACTTCATTCCTTCAAAGGATACCGCTTCACCCGCATCCAATCAGCAAAATAGTCACAAATTGGCACGAAGATGCACCCAAGGCGAAAACAGCTCGGACATGATTCCCTTGACAAGTAAACGATCGTTCACTACTCTTGACTGGTAAACGATCGTTTACTTGATTCGACAGGACATGATGATCGACACGAAAGAGCACATACTGCAGACGGCATTGAGCCTCTTCGCAAAAAATGGCTATGCGGCAACCTCCCTCAGCTCCATAGCGGGAGAGCTCGGAATGACCAAGGGAGCGCTCTATCGACATTACAGCAACAAGCAAGACATATTCGATTCAATCGTGGAGCGTATGTTCCAATTGGACGCCGAACGGGCAAAGGAGCACCAGGTTCCTGAAGAGACTTTCAATGAGGAACCCGAGGGATATCGCGACGTTTCAATTGAGAGCGTCACAACGTTCATCGGCAGTCAATTCGCCTTTTGGACCGAAAATGAATTCGGCCGCAACTTCCGCAGGCTGCTGACGCTCGAACAGTACCGAGATCCCCACATGGCAGACTTGTATCAGAAGTGCTTCGCTCGCGGCCCGATGGACTACATGGAAGACGTGTTTCGCCAGATGATCGAGGAAGGAACGCTGCCTGGCACCGACCCGCAACGGTTGGCGTTGGATTTCTTTGCGCCATTCCATCTGCTGATGAGCGTATTTGATGGGTCGCCCGACCATGCCGAGGCTTCCCAGCTCTACGCACAACATGTCACGGGCTTTTTTGAAAGGATCTGCCCCACCAGCCCCCTCCAAACAGAACCCAAGAACTCGAAGAGATAAAGAGGAACGGCGCCATGGATTATCCCAAGAGCGAAAAATACGACACTCCCGAGCTCATGTCCAAGATCATGGGCCCCAACCCTTTCAAGCTGCAGGAAGAGCTGCTGAAGGATCACCGCATCCCCAATGGTGCCACCGTCTGCGACCTCGGAAGCGGACAGGGGCTCACCAGCGTGATGCTGGTGAAGGAGTACGGATTCAAGGTTTATGCCGTCGACCTTTGGAGCGAGCCGCATGAGAATCGGCGATTCTTTTTCGAGGAGGGCCTCACCCTCGACCAGATCACCCCGATCAAGGCAGATGCTGCCGCGCTGCCGTTCGAGAAAGAGTTCTTCGACGCGATAGTCAGCATCGACTCTTACAACTATTGGGGGCGCGACCCCGAATACCTTGACGCCAAACTCCTGCCCTATCTCAAGCCCGGAGGATATCTGTATGCTTGCGTTCCCGGAATGAAGCAGGACCTTCACGACAACCTGCCCGAGGAGCTGCTGCTTTCATGGACCCCGGAGCAACTCGCCTATCTGCGGGATGCTGACTATTGGACAGATATCGTGAATGACAGCCATGATGCAGAGCTTGTGAGCCTATACGAGATGGAGGGCAACGAGGACCTGTGGCAAGATTGGCTTGATCAAGAAAACGAGATCGCCGTCAACGACCGCAAGGCAATGAATGCCGGAGCTGGGGCCTATCTGAACTTCATCGCATTTGTTCTACGAAAGAAATGATACCGACACGCCAGTGCTGATGGTAAGATAACCTTGCTGTCGTTTGCATGATTTGACACATTGCAGGACATGGCAAGAGGGCAATCCAGCATGGACACAGGTGAGCTGAGGGCTGCAGGGCGAAATGCATTGCGTGGCCATTGGGGCATAGCTTGTGTATAGTCAAGACCTCATCGACATTATCTGCATCGGTAATTCGACATTTTCTGCAAAACAGCTGACCTGTCGTTTTATTCCCTTGCCTTGCCCAGCATCAGCGCAGCATCCATGCGTCGGCTCG
>JAEZDJ010000065.1 GCA_023429565.1 Actinomycetes bacterium | reverse complement strand
GAATGGGAGGTGATGTCGGCAACGCCCTGCGTGCTGGCAAAGCTTCGCGGGACATATCGCTGGCATATCGTGGTGAAGTGCTCGCTTGACGACGATCTTTCCGGAGCGCTGCTGCCCTATTTCCGCGCCCGCCGTCCGGAGAAGGACGTCAACGTCGCCGTCGACATCGATCCCGACGACTTGCTGTAGCATCGGCCCTGTGTCGCGGTCGACAGACTCTGGCATGGCTGCTGACGGAGCCCCCTCCTCATCATATGTGGCCGACAATCATTCGGCAGGGTTCCCGATCCGTCACGAAATGGAAAAATATCCTCAGACCCTTTCCCTCAAGTCGTCGTCTATGGTATATTGTTTCGCTGTATCTTTGCGCCTGGTGCGTGCTTTTTTCGTGCCAGAGCGTGAACAATCGGAAAGGAAGATCACGTGGCCCAAGCCTCAGAGAAGCAAGTGTCTGTGCATGAAAAGGATCAAGCTGCGAAAAACCCGATCGAGACTGACGAGATACTGGACGACGACGATGCGCTGGGCGAAGAGCCCGATGCGAACGTGACCGATTCGCTCGACGACGACAAGATCGAAGGCAGCCTGTCGGATGATGACGACGACGAGAACCTGCTCGAGGGAATTCCCGAGGAGGAACTCAAGGCGACCGTCGACGTGCAGTTGCCCAAAGTTGGCAAGTCGAAGGTGAAGTCGCGCAAGCGCAACGCCGATGCCTCCGTCACCATGCTGACGGGCGATCCTGTTCGCATGTATCTCAAGGAGATCGGCAAGGTGCCGCTGTTGACGGCTGCCGAAGAGATCGACTTGGCCATGAAGATAGAGGCCGGAGTCGCCGCCACCGAAGAGCTTGAGCGGGCCGAAGACGAGGGCGCCGAGCTCGATCGTCGCGAGAAGCGTCGCCTCGGCCGTATCGAGCAGGTGGGCCTTGATGCGAAACAGCAGCTCATCGAAGCGAACCTCCGCCTTGTGGTGTCCATTGCCAAGCGTTATGTGGGACGCGGGATGCTGTTTCTCGATCTCATCCAGGAAGGCAATTTGGGGCTCATCCGTGCCGTCGAGAAATTCGATTACACGAAGGGCTTCAAGTTCTCAACCTACGCCACCTGGTGGATCCGCCAGGCCATCACACGCGCCATTGCAGACCAAGCGCGGACCATCCGCATTCCGGTGCACATGGTTGAGACCATCAACAAACTGGTGCGCATTCAGCGCCAGCTGCTTCAGGAGCTCGGCCGCGAGCCAACGCCGGAGGAGATCGGCAAGGAAATGGGCCTCACTGCCGAACGCGTGCGGGAGATTCAGAAGATATCGCAAGAGCCGGTTTCTCTCGAGACGCCCATCGGCGAAGAGGAGGACTCCCAGCTTGGCGATTTCATTGAGGACGACGCCGCCGTCGTCCCCCCCGATGCGGCAAGTTTCAGCATGCTGCAGGAACAGCTCTCAAAGGTTCTTGACGGTCTGGCCGAACGAGAGCGCAAGGTCATCGCTCTGCGTTTTGGGCTGGAGGACGGGCATCCTCGCACGCTTGAGGAAGTCGGCCGCGAGTTTGGCGTGACGCGTGAGCGAATCCGGCAGATCGAGAGCAAGACGCTTGCAAAATTGCGTCATCCGTCCCGGTCGTCGAAGCTGAAGGACTATTTGGAAGATTAGGGTCTCGCCGGCCTGCAGGCCGGCGAGATTGCCCGACGCCGCGAAGCCTCCTCGCAATGGTCATCGGCTCTTCCGCACCCCCTTCCCTGAAGCGCAGGGGGTGCGGAATGTACCGGTCGCTGATGTGAGGAGGCTTCTCGCTGACTCGATTGGATTCGTGTTTCATGGAAAACGAAAACCTTGAACTGTTCGCCAGCTGCCTTGCGGGATTGGAGAGGCCCTTGGCTGAGGAGATCAGGCATATCGGGATCAGACGTGTGCGTCCCCTCGGCGGGGGCGTGGCTTTTTTCTGCGACGCGCGTCATGCGCTCAAGGTCTGCCTGTGGTCGCGCCTTGCGTCCCGCGTGACGCTGGTCGTCGGTCGCGTGGCAGCCGTCGATGCCGATGCGCTCTACGAAGGGGTGAAGGCTCTTCCTTGGGAGGACGTCATTTCCCGCGGCGTGAGCATGGCGGTGCAGGGACATGGCATGAACGACGCGTTGCGCAACACGCGTTTCACAGGGCTCAAAGTGAAGGATGCGGTCTGTGACCGCCTGCGCGACGTGTGGGGCCAGCGTCCTGACGTCGACGTGGACAATCCTGGCGTGATCGTTGACGTCAGGGTGCGCGAGAACAAGGCGACGATATCGATCGACCTGTCGGGTGAGTCGCTCTATCGCCGCACCTACCTTTCGCCCGAAGACGGAGACGAGGCTCCGCTTGAGTGCGCGTTGGCAGCAGGGTTGCTTGCTTTGGCCGGGTGGCCTGCGCTCGCTTCGACGAACGCCGCCTGCGTCGACCCTTCGTGCGGCGACGGCGCACTTGTCGTGGAGGCGGCCTCGATGGCATGCGACGTGGCTCCTGGCCTCACGCGAGGCCGCTGGGGCTTTCGAGGATGGTCGTCCTTTGACGAGGAAGTGTGGGGAGAACTGCTGGATGAGGCTGACGAGCGTTTCGAACGGGGCCTTTCCTCGGCGGTCACGCCGGGCGCCGTCGATATGCCGGCATCGGCTCCGCCCGATCTCTCCCATGTCCGTTTTGCCGGTGCAAGCACGTCGTCTCCCGCCATTTCCCGCGCACGTGGCCGTGTCAAGCGCGCAGGCCTCCGTCAGGCGGTGAGCATCGAGTTTGCTGACGCAGAGGGCATGGCTGGCATAGTCGAGCGCGTGGCAGCCGTGTCTGCGCAGGAGGAGGGCGGCTCTGCCCGTTGCCTGATTGCGTGCGTCATGTCAGCACGAGACGGCGTCATGTCGGAAGCCCAGGCCCAAGCGGAGGCGACGTCTTTCACGCAAGCCTCCTTGGCATCTCCTGCAGGTTCGGTGTTTGCCGTTGCGGGGGGCGAGGGCGTCGCGGCGCGTTTTGGTGTGGAGCCGGCCGTGAGGGCGTGCCTTGGGCAGGACCGCGTGGCATTGTCTGCCTCCGTGTTCGATCGGCCGCCAACGAAGCCGGCCGTCGCGACGGTTCCTGATCCGGCAGGCGGCGCAGAGCATCGCATCGAGGTGTTCGAGCAAAACTCCGAGCAATTCGCATTCCGCCTTCACAAGGCGGCCAAGGAGCGTCGTAAGTGGGCAAAGCGCGAAGGGATCACCTGCTACCGCGTCTATGATGCCGATCTGCCCGACTATGCGGTTGCCATCGACCTGTTCGAAGGCGCCGGAAGCGCCACGGGGAACACGTATCTCCATATCGCCGAATACGCTGCCCCCTCGTCCATCGATGCCGCTAAGGCCCAGCGTCGTTTCGACGATGTGCTGGTGCTTGCGCCGGTGGTGTTAGGCGTGCGTCCTGACCACGTGTTCTCCAAGGTTCGTCAGCGCGACCGGGGTGGAAGCCAATATCGGGCAGCGGGGCGGCGCTCGTACGTCACTCAGGTGCAGGAGGATGGCTATCTGCTGGAGGTCGATCTGTCGGGATATCTGGACACGGGGCTGTTTCTCGATCACCGCCTGACTCGTGAGTTGGTGGGGTCGAAGGCCAAGGGCGCCGATTTCCTCAACCTGTTTGCCTATACGGGTGCGGCAAGCGTTCATGCTGCAGGTGGGGGAGCGTGTTCGACCACGACGGTCGACCTGTCCCAGACCTATCTTGAGTGGGCGCGTCGCAACATGGCGGCCAACGGCTTCGAGGGCCCCGAACACAGCTTCGAGCGGAGCGACGTCATGGAATGGATCACCGAGACCCGTCGCAGCCCGCGCCGTTTTGACCTGGTGTTCGTGGATCCTCCCACCTTCTCAAACTCCAAGGCGATGGGAACGCGGACCTGGGACGTCCAGCGTGATCACGTGGAGCTTCTGATAGGGGTGTCGCGTCTTTTGTCGGAGGGTGGAGAAGCCGTGTTCTCGTGCAATCTGCGCACCTTCAAGCCCGACGTGGACGCCTTGGCAAAGTATGGCGTCTCCATCGAGGACATCACCGCGAGTACCATTCCCCATGATTTCGAGCGCAATCCGAGGATTCACAAATGCTATCTGCTGAAACGGGTGTGAGTACGTCGGGTAATGGGCGAGGGGGCCTTTCAACCTGCCACCCTTCGAGGATGACGTTTCCTCGGTATCGGTAGAGGCCGTAGACACCTAAGAAGGCGTATCCCGCGCAGCAGAACGCGCCACCGATGGATGTGACGAACTCTGCCGCGCTCGTGTTGAAGGCATTGCTTTTGAACACGTAGAAGTTCGTGAGGGTGTCGCGACTTCCTGTGGGAGCCAGCATAACCCCACTTTCGAAGCCGATGGGCAGTCCATCGGCTTCGATGATTACATTCTGCAGACAAATATCCGGTTCAAAACGGTTGATCCAGCCCTTGTGTGACATCTTCGCCCATTCGGCCCAGACGAGGGTTTCCTTCTTTTCCTCGTCGCCGTAAATGGCGTCGAAGAAATCTCGATGGTTTTTTGCGCCGTCAAGGTAGGGGAGCCAATCAGGAACGACCAAATCACCAGCGGTGACGTGTAGGAGCAGGCGTTCCAGGGCGGGACGCGATGTGCTCGGTGCTCGGCTGATGCTGTCTTTCAGGCCTTGGTGGTCCATGGATGGCTCCTTGTCCTGTTCGGTCGCTTGGGAAGTGGCGAAATTGGCCATGATGGACATCCCTCGCCTTATTCGAGGGATGTCAAAGTCCTCTTCAAAGCGAGATTGGAGCGATGCTGCGTTGCCCTGCTCTCGTGCAGTTTGAGCCTTATGCGCAGGGTGGCACCCAGAGGTACTGCTGCGGCTTGGCATCGAGAATTTTCACCAACTCATCTATCGGACCAAACTCCATGCACTTCGCCTGGCAGTGGAACACGCAGGTGGGAATCTTACCCTTGTCTTGACGGGCGTTGCATAGGTCGCATATCTTCGTGAATGAAGGGATGAAGTCATAGATGAAGCTGTCCGTCTCGTTGCCCTCATGGTCCTTGACTGGCCAAGGACCATTTTGCAAGACGCGTACGCCCCATTGTTCGAGTGGCAGCTCATGCTCGGCTTGACAGGCGACTTCGCATGAATAACACCCCGTGCAGTACTGATAGTCGACAAGAATCCCATTGCGCGCCATTACAGTTCCTCCTCTTTGCAGCGATAGACCTTGCAGAGCGTGCATTTCAAATCGGCACCAAAGCCGGTGGTGCCTGGTTTGTTTGCCAGAAGCTGGTTGATGTTGGACTGTCGGAGCCCATACAAGTTCGGTTCCGCTCCGTCCTGCTCGGGAAACCACCACCCATGCTGTGCGGCGATTTCCTTCTCATGCACTTCGAATGTGATGCGGGCACGCTGCCGACAGCGGCCGCGGTGGTTCTCTATCCAAACCCAGTCGCCCTCGTTGATGTTGAGCGCTGAGGCAGTGCGTGGATGTATCTGCACCCATGGGTCGGGCGTCAGCTGACGCAGATAAGGAATCTGACGATGCTCGGAATGAAAGAACGAGGTCGTGCGAGCACCGGTAATCATAATGAGCGGATATTTCTCATAAAGGTCTGGCGTGGTGACGGGGCCGATGCCGGGCTCTTCGATATAGGGCAGCGGGTCGTAGCCGAACTTTTCGAACAACGTGGAGTAAAGTTCAATGCGGCCGGTAGGGGTGTTGAATCCGGGTAGTCCATCGGGACGCATGAGGCCCTTTTCATACTTCTTGTAAATGTATTTCTGATAGACGGGGCCATGTTCCATGAGGTTCTGAAACGTGAAGCCGGAGGGTTTGACGATCTCGTCATAGACCTCGTCCTCTGTTTCCCACGGCCAGGTGTGCTGTTTGCCCTCGGGGCGTTCGATGGCGCGGTTGAATTCGTCGTCGTTGTCGAAGTATTGGGCTAGTTCGCGGTTGATCTCGCAGTCTGATTTCGCCTCGCCCTCGGCCGTGCAGCCACCGGTGATGGCGGACAGAAAATAATAGTGAGCGCGCACGGAGTGCTTCTCGGCCCAGGTTTGCGCTGGCATGACGATGTCGGCACATGATTGGATGGTCGGTGTCATGAAGATGTCGACCGCTGCAATGAACTCAGGCTTCTTCATGGCCTTATACCAACGGTCGACCTCGCAGCTCATGCAGGCGATGCCGTTGGATGTCTGAATCCATACGCCTTTGACCTTGTCGTTTTCCATGTATTCTAGACACATGTCAGGCATCGCCTGGGTGAGGCCATAGCGGTACATGGGAAACTCTTTCCACCCTACTCGCTTCTTCTGCATCTCCTCTGAAATGAGATCGTAAATGCCCCACGCGCCGGCGGATGGCTGGTCGACTCCCATGGGTGATGCGGTATAGCACATGCCACCCGGCACGTCTAGGTTGCCTGTGATGGTCCACAGGGCTGCGATGGCGGCCGCGCAGGGGGTTCCTTGGCTCTGCATGTCCACGGCAAGCCCCCATACGACGTTTGCTGGATGAGAGGTGGCAAACAAGCGTGCGGCATTGGCGATCTTGTCTTTGGGAACCCAGGTCATTTCTTCTACCTGATCTAGCGACAGCTCTCCGGCGCGAGCGGCCAGCTCGTCGAAGCCGTAAGTCCACTTGTCAACGAAGTCATGGTCGTAGAGGTCTTCGTCCACGATGACCTTGATCATGCCCAATGCAAGTGCCGTGTCGGTGCCCGGTCGCAGCTGCAGGTGGATGTCTGCCTGGGCCGCAAGCCAGGTCACACGTGGTTCGACGGAGATGAGCTTGCAGCCTAGCTTCATGGCATCGGTGACCCAGTGACCCATGAAGAAATCAGGATTGGAAATGGTGGGGTTGCAGCCCCATACGATAGTGCATTCGGGGCATATCCACTCCGGATCATCGTAGCGCAGTGCCGAAAACTGTGAGAAGTCGGCAATGAGCATTCCTCCGTATGTCATGATCATGAGTGACAGGCGGGGTAGATAGCATGCCGTGCCGGACAGGAAGCCGTACTCGTTGGGGCTTCCGAATGTGTTGGCCATGCGGCCGACCTGCCACTGGTTGTCGCGGGCGGTGCCGCGCAGCGCGTGGATGGAGTCGCCGCCGTAGGTCATGGAAATTCGACGGAATTCTCGATAGCAGGTATCAAGCGCCTCGTCCCAGGTGATGCGTTTCCATGTGCCTTGGCCGCGTTCGCCGGAGCGTTTCATGGGGTGCAGAATGCGGTCGGGATGAAATTGGACCTGCTTGAAAGCCAGACAGCGCGGGCATAGTGCGCCGCGGTTGTAGGGATCGTCTGGATCGCCCTCGCACTTGATGAACTTCCCGGTGTCTTTGTCGGAGTACACCAACACGCCGCAGCCCTCATGGCAGCCCGGCGCGGACCACACTGACGTACGGGTGACGATCATGCCGTCTTCTTCATACTGCCACTTGCCGGGATGCTTCCAGCGCGGGTCGACCTCCTGTTTTTCTCCGGCACCGAAATTGAACTGATTCTCTTCTTTGGATGTTCCTATCTCGTCGCGGTCCTTTTCCGTGACTGCATTTTCCACCATTGCTTCTCCTCTCGCGTTCACTCGGACCTGTCGGGTGTCCGCCCCATGTGATCCGCCCCTCTCGGGATTACTGAAGTGAAGCATGGCGGGAGTATGAGCTTCTCATGCAACGGGTATGCGTCGATGGAATCAGCATAAGAGCATGAGGCTTTGAAAAGGAGTATGAATGAAGTTCGGCGGTTGCGAGGGGAAGGCGGACGCTGTCGCGATAGAGCGTCCCGAGCTCTGTTTGCGCTTCGGTTCCCTAACCTGGTTTTGGTCCATCGATCGGGCAGTCTTCAACGAAATCCATGAGCTTCTGTTGGGAATGAATGTTGAGCTTGCGGTAGATGTTGTAAATATGGCTCTTGACGGTATGTGGGGATATGGTCAGCTTGCTCTGGATATAGGCGGCGTTGCGCCCTTTGGCGAGGAACTTGAGAATGTCGGTCTCTCGGGGAGAAAGCTGGTAGAGCTCGGCAACGGCCGCGCAGCGACTGTCGAACGGTTCTTTCGTGCTGGACTCCAAGGACAAAGGAGAGGGAGCGGTGTTGTTGTTGTGCGCGACATCGTCATGATGGCGATCGACGGGAAAGAACAGCATGATGACGGCAACCAAGATGAATGCCATCGAGAGGCGCACGACGGTGAAGGCATCGGAGTGGGCACCGTAATATGCGGTGATAGCGGTCGCTACGCCCCAGCCAAGAAAGAACCCTAGGGCACTGAACACCAGCCTGAGAGGAATTTGTCGGAACACTGAGGTGTCTTCTTGTCTGATGCTCTTCTTGACGACGAGGGCGTAGTTGATGGAGATGAACGCAGCCCAGGAGGCGACGACGAGACAAGAGCAGGCGAGCTGCACGCTTTCGGTGGAGAAGGGAATGGCGAGGCAGGCCAGAACTGTCACGCAAAGCAGGATCCGTTGGATCGCTATGATGCCGATGGCCTTGCCTTGTAGGGCAAACGCAGCGACGATTCCCGCGCCCGGAATAACGAAGAGCAGACCGACGAGCACTGCATCAGTTCCTGAATTGAACAGGTAAACGAACGTGAGTCCAAACACGATGCCGAATGCCACAAGCGATGGCTCGATCTCTTTGGTGAATTTCCATGGGCTCTTTTGATGTCTGATTGTCGACGTATCGGTGTCGTCCCTGGCGCGAGCTCCAGCGAATGCCTGAAGGCCGATGCTTGCGAGCGCGTACATGATGCAGAAAAACGGCTGCATATTGGTTGGCATTAACGCGACGAACAAGAAAAGAATTCCTCCGCCCACGAGTGATAGGCTCGTGAATCGCTCAAGGCTCAGCAGTCGTATGCGACTGCTGACATCCAACCAACCGACTGTGAGGGAAGCGCCACATAGGCCGGTGAGGAGGTTGACGCCGCAGAGCAGCGGGACCGGCAGCGCGATGCCAAAGCTCAAGGCCAATGCGCATAAGGGCAAGAGGAGTGTGAGCATTGCCTCGGCAGCCAGCATGGGAACCGCGATTCGGTTGATTTCGAGTCTCTTGGCAACAAGATGAAGGACCATGTAGCCTGATGCCATTCCGATGAAAATGAAAAGTTGGATGCCGTCGCGCAGAGCGATGGGAATATCCTGCAAGAATATGACGAACAGCCAATAAAACGCAACAAGCATCCATCCGAAAAAGAATGCGAATCCGCAGATCCCCAACAACTCCATAGCGCCGAGACGGCGTTTGGAGACGGCCCTATCCTCTTTCATTGCCATTTCCCCCTTGAACTGACCCATGAAAAATGCCCCGGAGGAGCTGCTCGCGATATGTCCGAAGAGCGAACGTCCCCTGCCCGGCAGGCTCCCGCCGCGAGTATACCGCAAAATGTCGCTATCTATCGGGGGGGGGACGACGACCCGCTGGTCTCAGACGAAATGATGAGCTCTGCAAAAGCCCCCGATCCGTTCCACAACCCGATGTCGGCAAGAGGGATCAGATTGAAAACCCCTCCTGCCGAGCGTATCCCTTACGTAGGACATGCTGTTGCGAGATCCCGTCATGCCGTGCCGGGCGGCTTGATTCCAAGCTGAGCCGACACCTTGTCTATCGCGTCGAGCTCTAGATCCTTGCAGGCGCTTGCCACCCCTGGAGTTGCTCCGGTTGTGACATCGATATCCTTGGCGGATTTCGATGTCGTTCCCGGAGGGGCGCAGGAGGGAGGGTGGGGCTCTCTGCCGTCTAGGCCAAGCGAAGCCGCTACGGTCGAGAGGCTGGTTGCTCCTGAAACGGCGTCGGCGATGTCCCGTCTCGATTTTGAGACCGGTTCCTCGTCCTCCTCGAAAACAGGTGGCTTCATGATCACGTAGATGATCCAGAGAGCGGTGCCCATGGCTGCCGTGACTGCGCACAGAGGAGCGACATGTGTCCAAGTTTGGTCGACTCCTATGATGTAACCCACGGTCGGCGTGCACAGCAGGTTCGAAACACCTTGAAAGAAGATGATGATGGCCATGCCGATGGGCATGGTGACGCGCTTGGGCATGGTGACGGGCACCATCGACCAGACGACGCCCGATGTCCAACCGCTCTCGAGTCCCAGCAGCACGAGGTAAGCGGGCAGGTACTCGTAGGGGACCAAAAACGCGCCCACATAGAAGAACGCACAGAATCCGGCAATGATCACCATGGCGTTGCGTGACCTGAGGCTCTGGAACTTGCCCAACAGAAATGCCGTCACGAGCGCCATGGGGATGCTGGCCGCGAACCCGAGTGATGCCATCGAGCCGCCGGCGATCCCGGCTGAGGCTTGTGCGTCAGCAAGCATCACGCCTTCGGCCAGGAGCCGGTCGAGCTCGATTTCCTGTACATAGGTGGGAATCCAGGTAAGCACCGCAAGCGATGTGAACATAAGGAAACAGAAGCCGAGTCCGAACAGCCACATCCGTTTGACTTTGAAGCTCTCGAGTAGGATAGAGGCGGGCCGGTGTTGTCGCTTGCCTGTCTGACGCTCACATCTGGCGGCGATTCCCTTGCCTGCAGAGGGGACGCTTACAAACAGGGCAAACGCCACAAAAGACACGAATGCGAGCACATCTGAGAACCACCACCAGGCATGCCAGTTGTGCGGATCTCCGGTAAGCACGAGAGCCATGGGCACGCCGATGTTGTAGGCGAGTGTGGACCCGACGACATACCATAGATTCCAGATGCCCATGGGAAGCCCGGCCTTCTCCCGGGGGAAATACATGGAGATGACAGTGGTGGCCACGACGCCCATCATGGCAACGCCGATGCCCTCGAGCGCACGACCGACGATGAGTTGAGCGAAGGAAGATGCTGCTGCTCCTACTGCGCAACCGACGATCATGAATCCCAAGCCGAACAGGCCGATCTTCTTCGGCCCGAAACGGTTGAGCAGAAACGCGGATGGGAAGGCCGTGACGATGCCGGCAAGGGCGATGACAGACATGAGCCATCCAGTCGTGCCTGGATCGGTGTGGAAATCCACCATGAGGGCGGGCATGAACGTGGGCACCTTGAATTGGTTCATGATGACGATGATGCCGCAGAACAGCATCACGAACAACACGATCCATCCCTTGTGCTGGTTGTTTCTCGCGTTGTCGATGCCCCTTCGGGTCTTGCCGTCGTAATGGTTGTGAGCTTGTTCCGCTGCGAGATGTTGGGGACCTGAAACAGGTGAATGGAAAAGGGGGCCTGCTTGGCGATGGTGCCTGTTGTCGTAAGAATGCTTTTTGAAGTCGCTCATGATGAATCCCTTCTCCCCGTGCATGGGGATACAGGTTTATCGGATGGCGAGCTGCCGTTTGGTGGGCGGCTCCCGGTCAAAAGGGAAGCCGCCCGCTTGCAATGGAGCCGAGCCGCGTCGCAAATCAGAATCTAATGCTGGGATGCCGTCTGGTCTTCAGCGGGATTGCTGGCGGGAGTGCCAGCCCGCTTCTTGGAAGGCATGACGCCAAAGCTCAGCAGACAGCCGATGATGCCGATGGGCACGAGCGCCCAGAAGGCCAGCATCGGGTCCACATGGATGCCTTGCACAAGCGCTTCTTGTGCGGCCTGGTCGATGGCGGCACCGAAATCGGCAGGGGAGCCTCCCGCAGCGAGCACGGCTTTCTTGGCTTCGATGGCTACGTTGGAGGCCGCGGTGAGGCCGTTGCTGAACGGTGTGAGCACGTAGCTTGTGGCAATCTGTCCGGCGTACTGCCCTAGCGTCAGGAAGGACAGGCCGAACGCGACAGCGGTGGCGCCGCCCTTGAATACGAATGTCGGAACGAGTGGGCGGCAGCAGGCGTTCAGCATCATGTTTCCAATGCAGAAGAACAGCACGTACGGGATGAAGAACTCGGCATGGAACGCCAGGGCTGAGCAGATGGTGAGTCCCAAGATGCCGACGACCACGCAGAGGTACTTCTTGTCCTTGGGCGTCTTGTCGAGGATAAGGCCGCCGATGGGGGCGAGGGCACCGCAGGCTACAATCAGGCCGCCCCAGAGGCCGGCAGTCGTCGCATCCCATCCCAAGCCGCCAAGCAGTTCGGGGGTTTGGAGCCAGGTTTTCAGATATTGGCTGAAGGCGTAGTTCATGTAGTTGAAGATGGCAAACATGACGATGAGGCACCACAGCTGGCGGCTCTTGAAGAACTTCAGGACGGCCTTGAGCGGTTTGCGTTCGGGCGATACCTGCGAACGCTCTTCGGCGCGTGGTTCACGGAACACGACGGCAAACACGATGCCCAGCACGAGGGCGACCGCCGCCCACACCCACTGAAGGTTTGCGATGCTTGAACCTGCCAGATGGTACACGCTGTCATTGACGAAGTTGGACAGGAAGATGCCAATGGGGGCCCAACAGGACCAAATGGCCATGGCACGTCCGCGCGTGGAGTCGGGAAACCATATGGATACACAAGTGGGACCTGCGACTACGCAGGTGGAAAGCCCAAGGCCGAGGATGAAACGTCCCGCCAAGAAGAGATAGAAGTCGCCACCTACGGTGGCTGCACTCAGCGACGTCCCTACGACTGCGGCACCGAGACCGATAAGCGTCGTGGCTTTCGGGCCGAATTTGCGTACGAGAAACGTGGTGGGAAGGGCCATGATAAGGGCACCGATGGGAACGAGCCCCATGACATTGGAAAGCAGGCCGAAGTTAGCGGGGTTTGCGAAAAACGCATTGTTCTCGGTGAGCCAGCTATTGAACACCGGGAACGTGACGCTTGGCAGCCACATCCAGGCGAACACCATGCCGATGCCCGCGAGCAAGGACACGATCAGGCATGGCCAGGCGTAAGGCGGTGTTTTCTCCATGGATTTCGTCACAGGTGCACCGGTTGCAGCGGCAGAAGGATTGTTCATAGTTTCCCCTCTTTCGGACGCCCCCCTTACGGGCATCCATAGTTTTTTCAGAAAGATGCTGGTCGACGTTCTTTCGCTTCGGCGCACTGGTTTCAGTAAGCCGGTGCGCCGATCGCTCGTCTTACAAATTGAACAGCTTCGCCGCGTTGCCGCCCAGCATGAGGTCCTTGTCCTCCTGAGGTACGCTCATGGCGTTGATGGACTCCACGGAGCGGGCCATCCACTCATAGAACACAGGAAACGATGAACCCAGCAGCAGATGGTCGGCTCCGCTCACCTTCACAGCACACTCGAGTTGATCCTTTCCCCAACTCATGGGATGTGTCATATCGAAATAAATGTTGTTGGTCAGATAGCGGTCATATGCCTCATGGTCGACGTTGGTGACGAGACGATTCATGGCCTCTTTCTTCTTGGTGGATCGGTGCGGGGCCAAGATGTTTTGCAAGCTGAACCAGTTGCCCCCAAACATGGTGTGTATGAACTTCAAGTTTTCGAACTCGTCGAACATGCCCGAATAGATCTCTCGGCCCACTGCTGCCGCCTGCGCATGGACGCGGCCGAGCTCGCGGCGTAACACTGTGTACTCGTCGAAGTTATCGTAGGCGTTCTGGCCGGGCGTGTGGTGCACGACGACCGGGATCTTTTTGTCGTTGATGACCCTAAGGTAGGGCTTGAAGAGTTGGTCGTCGAGGAAGCGGTCGCCGTAGCAGCAGGCCAGCTGCACGCCCACCATCCCTAGGTCTCCGATGCAGCGCTCGAGTTCGTATATGTCCTCTTTGCGGTTCCACGGTGGGACGACGGCGTTGGCGTACAGGCGTCCGCCCGAACGCTTGCACATCTCGGCAGCCTGGTCGTTCACGATCTTGCAGATATCCAGCGGCAGCCATTCCTGCCACACAGGCATGCGCAGAAGGGCGATGTCCACGCCACTTTCGTCCATGGCCTGGAGCTTCGTCTCAAGCGTATAGTCACCCTCGACATAGTTGAGGATTTGCTTGCCCTCAGGATACTCCAGGATGAGCTGGTCTTTTGCGCCGTCTGGCGTCTTGTCGATGTAAGCCTTCATGCCGAACGATACAGGCGCAGAGTACAGAAAACCGTTCAGCACCTGTTCGTCGGTGAACAAGTCGGTGGGCAGGAAGTGCATGTTGATATCGATGGTCTTGTTTTGTGCCATGGTTTTTCCTTTGCTTCGTGTGGTCGGTCGAGATTGCGCTTGTGAGGCAATCCGTTTGTTCCATCATCGCGGGCATTGTCTTGCCGTGCTGATGGGACGGTCTGTCTCGTGCTGCTGCGGCGGTTCTCGCCGCAGCAGCACGCTTGGAGCGGTGCCGCCTTCGTCTTGTGCGCTCCCGTGCTCGGCATCGTGTTTCCCCATCGCGGGAGAGGCGCGACGGTTATTGGTGGTAGATGGGGGTGACTTCGCCGCGCGCCATCTTCTTCATGTTGGCGGAGTTTTGATCCTTCCAGTCGATATGTCCTTGCTCGCGTTCTGGCTGTGTGATTTCATGGCTATTCACACCGGCCATGCGCACGTCGACATGCATCAGCCTCTCGGCGATTCGTCCGCCAAAATCATCTTCAAACTGTTGAGTCATGGTTGACCTCCTTCCCCTCGTTCTATTGCCTTGGCCAGCACCCTGCGCTCGGGTGACGTCGGCTCGATTGACCTTAGGCCTGAGTGATGGCGACAATCATCTGCTTGGTGGAGTCGATCCTCTTCGCGAGGTCCTCCATGTCACCCCAGTCGAGACACTGTGCCTGACAATGCTGCACGCAGGTGGGTCGCTTGCCCTTGCTCACGCGGTTTTTGCAGAGGTCGCACCATTTGGTGAACTGTGGGATGAAATCGTATTGGTAGTCCTTTTGTGACTCGTTGATGTGCAGTGGGCCAAGCTTCGTGATGGTCAGGCCGTACTCCTTCTCGGAGTAGCCGTGTTCCTGCTGGCAGGCGAGGATGCAGGCTTCGCAGCCGGTGCAGAAGTCAACGTCTACCAAAATGCCTTGATATGCCATGTCTTTCATTCCTTCCTGGCTGCTATTTATCGGCCTTGTAGATCTTGCACATCATGGCCTTGTAGTTCGAGCCAAAGCCTGACACGCCCGCATCGAAAGGCACCAGATTGTTGATGTTCGACTCGAGAACGCCGAACAATCCCTTCTTTTCCTCGTCCAGGTTTTCTTCGGCGTCATTCTTGCGTTCCGGGAACCACCAGCCATGCTCCGCCTGCAATACGCGGGGGTCGTAGGTGTCATTGAACGAAGCTTTGTATTTGCATTTGCCGTGCTTGTTCTCCAGCCAGATCCAGTCGCCCTCCTCTATGCCGTGTGCGCGGGCAGTGCTGGGATGTAGATACGCGAGCGGGTCAGGATGCAGGGTGCGGAGTTTTTTGATCTGGCGCTGCTCGGAGTGAAAGAAGTGCGGCACGCGGGCACCGGAGGTGACGATATAGGGATACTCGGCAACGTCGTCGGGGGCGCTGTAAGGGCTTTCCACCGGCTCGACGTAGCTCGGCAGCGGATCGAGGCCTGACCACGAGGTGTGATGGAACACCATGGAATAGATTTCCGCACGTCCGGTCTCAGTGCGGAAACCTGGTTGGCCGTCGGGCCGCAGGTCTCCCGTTTCGTATTTGCGATACTTGAACTCAGGGTACTTCCATGTGGAATCGCGCAGTTCGTCCCAAGTGAATCCGCCGTCCTCGAGCGCGTAATCCCACATCTCTTGGACGCTGGCCCATGGCCAGGCGATATCGCTATTGGCGGGTTTGATTGCATCGGTCAGGTGTTTTCCTAATTCGAGAAAGATGGTGTTGTCCGGCTTGGAGTCACCAACCGGTTCGATCGCCTTGTTGATGCAGCTGATTCTGTAGGCGTTAAGCCCGCCGAATCCGTCGCGTTCCTCATAGGTGGCGGCAGGCAGCACGACATCGGCAAGCGCCATCATGGTGGGTGTCATGAAAAGGTCTGAAACCACGACGAAGTCGATGTTTTTGTACCATTCAAGTTGTTGCTCGGCCTGGGCTCCCATCGTGGCAAGAAAGTTGTTGGTGACGATGTAGGCGCCGCGAATGGGGATCTCGCCACGCTGCCACGCTTCAATGGTGGCGTTGGAGGACAGGTTCTTGAAGCCGACGGCGAACATGGGGTAGCGTTCTACGCCAATGCGCTTGGACTGCTCTTCCTCGGTCATGAGCTCGTCCCATCCCCACGTGCCGACCCAGTTTGGCTGATCGATTCCCCAACAGGCGTCTCCCATGACATTGCCACCCGGAACATCAAGGTTACCGGTGATGCACCACATTGCCGTGATGGCATGAGCGGCTTGCTGTCCACCCGTCTGCTGGTCGAGTGCAACTCCCCACTGGATGGCGGCGGGATGTGCGGAGGCGTAGGTGCGGGCTACGCGGACGACATCTTCCTTGTCGACCCATGCCCTTTCGCAGAGATCGTCCAAGTCCATTTCGCCGACGCGCTCGCAAACGGCTTCTAGACCATAGACCCACATATCGCAGAAATCTTGGTCGTAGAGCTTTTCGTCACAGATGATCTTCAGCATGGCCATGGCCAACGCGCCATCTCCGCCGGGACGCACGCGTAACCAGTCTTTTCCTGCCCGGGCGGCGAGCCAGGTGAGTTGGGGATCGACGACGGCCACTTTCATTCCGCGTTTCATCAAATCCGTGATCCAGTGTCCGTAAAAACCGTCAGCGTTGCTGTAAAAGGGCTGGTGGCCCCAGACGATGCAATATTCGGGCACGGTGTAGCGCGGATCGTCGTAACGCTTGGGAAGGAACTGGGAGCAGTCCATGACGCAGGAGCCGCCCAGCATGCATGCCATTGAGGCGATGCGGGGCAGATAGCAGGAGTTGCCAGCGAAGTATGGCACGCCTTCGTTGGGAGATCCTATGCAGGCGTTCAGCCGCGTGACCTGATGGATGTCGCGACCCGTGCCTTGGCACATGGCAATCTTGTCAGCGCCGTAGGTGTCGACGATCCGCTTAAACTCGCGCGTGATGATCTCATAGGCTTCGTCCCACGAGATCTCTACGAACTTGTCCTTGCCGCGGTTTGAGCGGTCTCGCTTCATCGGATGCAGCAGACGATCCTCGTGGTAGACATAGTCGGGGATGCAGAGGCAACGGCTGCAGAGCCGCCCTTGGTTATAGGGGTCCTCTGGATCGCCTTCCACTTTGATCAGCTTCCCGTTTTTCACGTAGGAAAGGATGCCGCATACGTTATGACATCCCGGAGCGCTTCGTGCCGTGCCGCGTATGACGGTCATGCCGTCTTCTTCCCACGTCCAAGGAACTTTCGGGGTCTCCGCTGTGGGGGCCGGTGGTCGACTGTCGGTTTTTTTCGGCAGGCGCGAGCCGCGGCGATATTTCTTTCCGTTGGTTTCCCCCCAATGTTCTTGCGTGGAGGCCTCGATGGAATCGGCCATGTTCTCCTCCTCTTTCATTCTTCTCCCGTCGTCTAGTGCGATCTTGGTGCGTCGGTCCGTCTTCCCCTGCGTCTCCTTCTCTCTTTTCTCCTGCCCCTTCAACGTTGCTGCGGGCGGTGTGCAGGTTAAGCTGCGAAATACGACCAACAAACGATGGGGGCATTTGGACAGACAGCGCGAAGACGAAGGTCCGTTCCGAACGCAGTGAAGTATGAAGAGGCCATGGGTCTTTGTGTCCCCCATATGATATGAGGGAAGAGAATTCAGTATTTCAAACTGAGCCAAGCTGATGCTAATCCTTTCGGTATGAGATATTCGTCTGGCAAACCTTTTCATCGGAACGGGGATGAAACAGCGTCTCTGTATGCAGATCCCGGTCTTTTTCCTTTGAAGAACCGGAAAAGGAAAAGAGGGCGGATGGCTGGCACCGAAGTGCGTGGATGAGGGGAAGCCCCTGTTGAGAGAGGGTTGAACGGCTGCGCCAAAGAAGCGCTTCCGGTTGGATTGGGTCGACAGGCGCATCCTGAAAAAATGCAAAAATCGGTATTGCGCATATCTGCAGTTCGGGTATAATTTTCACTTGCGCGTTCCGAGAGGTTCGCGACTATTCCTCGGTAGCTCAACGGCAGAGCATCCGGCTGTTAACCGGAGGGTTGTAGGTTCGAATCCTACCCGGGGAGCCATTTGAATTTTAGAAGAACCCGTCGAAAGCTTTGGCTTATCGGCGGGTTCTTTTGATTTCATGGCGTACCTTGTCTAGCGATGCGCTTGACGGTGCTCTAGGATACCTTCTCGTACTCGGTGTGGAAGCACTTGGGGCACGGTGGCAGGGCGTCCGAATCGTCATCCAGCACGACGATCTCTCCGCACAGCGTGCACCGGTAGGTTCCCTTTCCGGGCTTCTCGCCTGTTTTATAGACCATGAAAATCACCTCCTCATGACCATAATAACGCCAGCCGAGACGACGGGGAAGAGAAGGAGCGTGTGCGGTAGAATGTGAATATGCCTTCGATCTGCGGTTGACGGTTGGAAGCGTTTGCTGTACCCCCTCGCGCCTTTTGGCGTACGCACGCGACATCGCGGCGCCTTGGAGCTGAGGACCACGATCTGAAGGAGGATGCCCATGAAGAAGGTCAAAGTGTGCAAGCGTTGCACCGATTTCGATCCCAAGGAACTCAAGGCTCGCGCCAAGGAGGCGGGATGCTCTCTGAAGTTCGGATGCATTGGGACCTGCAAGAAAAAGCATTCTGCTCCGAAAACGACCTATTTTGGATTGATAGACAAACGGCTTGTGACAAGCGATTCCGCAAAGGAATTTTTCAAGGAGCTGGGTTGAGCGCGTGAGGTGTTTCGCGTTCCCCTCAGGCGTTCGAAAACGGCATGCCGAACGAAAGGGGCCAGCCGGAACATGCTCCGGCTGGCCCCAGCACCCCTTCTGATCTCCCGCCTTGCGGCAATGTCAGTTGGTCAGTTCGTAGATTGATTTTCCGGGGCAGAATTCCGGCCATATGTTCAGCGAAGCATCCAGCTCGGGATGGTCGCGGCGATACTCTTCCAAAGGCACCCCTAACTTCCATGCCTCTGCCGCCTGCTGGAGCGCGAGGATGCCAGCACGCAGCCCGTCGGGGTGCGCGTGCATGGCGGCCCCTGCGCCAAGCAGGATGTCTTCTCCCAGGTCGGTCAGCACCTGGGGGACCAGCCCGGGATACAGGCCGGCTGCGGGGGAGGGGAAGGCGTTCTTCAGGCCGTTGAAGCCGCTGAGAAGGCTTTGCGCAATGCGAACATAGCGATCGGGCAGGGTGGGGACCTTGCCGTAGGCGCAAGGATAGACCACCATGTCGGCGCCGTCGAGACGCATGAACTTGCCGTGAATGAGGTGGGAGGAGAGCCCCGAGTCACTTCCCATATACGCCGCTCCGGCGAAGCAGGGATGAGCGAGAAGGGGCACATTGATGCGCGGGTCGTCGGCAAGTGCCGACATGGTTCCATAACCGCTCGCGTGGACGTTCAGCATCAGCATGGTGGCACCCATCTCGACCGCCTTGCGCGCCTTGTCGTAGAGGCGATCCTGTCGATCGGTGATGTTGGGAAGATAGTGGGTGCGGTGTCCCGTTTCCTGATAGGCTCGCTCGCTGGCTCGCAGGCATGCTTCAAGGCGCTCATAGAAGGGGGCATGTTCCGGGTCGGCTATGAGCTCATCGTCTTTCACCATGTCGATCCCCGCCATGGCCAGGTTGTAGAATTGGCGCTCGATGACATCGACCGGTATCCCGGTGCAGGGCTTTATCATGGCAAGCACGGGCGGACGGTCGTGCACTCCAATGATGTCGCGCACGCCCTGCACGCCGAACTGCGGACCGGCGAAGCCGTCGGTGAAGGTTTTGGGAAATTCAAGGTCAAGCAGCTGCAGATGTTCGGTCATGGATATGTTTCCGAACACGGTGGAAAGCATCTCGGGCTGCTGATGCCCGAAGTTCTTCCAAGGGAAGGCTATTTTCATGATGCAGGTTCGCGTGCGGTCGGGGCAGGTGACTTCGTATCCGGGCACGTTGTAGACGGCTATGACGCGCCCGACATGCTTGCGGCGCACCTCGTCGGTTTCGTCGGGCACGCGCATCCAGGTCCCGGTGGTCTGCTCCACCGCGACTGCACCGGCACGCATGAGGATGTCGGCTGTGTCGGCCTTGACAAGGTAGGTTGCCACAACGAATTCCTCAAGGTCGAGGGATTCCGTCTGGCAGAAGATGATCGGGTCGTAGTGTGTCGTTCCCATGGGTGAGCCTCCTTTTGGCGTTAGAGCAGTTCGCTATAAGAACGGATCGTTTTCACGCAATAGGGTTGCATGCGCATGAAATCTTGCTCGGACATCCCGTCAAACACTCCAATGACGGGAATGCCTGCGGTTTGGCATACGCGTGCTGCGGTGGGGGAGTCTTCGAACACCACCGAGGTTTCGTTTGTGGCCGCCCCAGCCTCGATGCAGTATTCGAAAATGCGCGGGCTTCCCTTGTCGACGCCCAGATCGCCGGTGGTCACCACCAGGTCGAAGAGTGCGTCCACTCCCGTGCGTTCAAGGGCGCTCTCCACGAAGTCTCTCTCCATGGCGGTCGCCAGCGCCAGATAGACGCCTTGGTCCTTGAGTTTTTCAAGATAGGTGCGTGCGTGCGCATGCAGGGGAATGTCTTCGCGATAGCGCGTGCCCATAGCCTTGCGCCAGCTTGCGACAATCTGCTCGGGCGTGCGGGGTATAGAGTAGCTTTCTCTGTACTTCTTTGCGCCGCCAAGCAGCCCCAGCGCCTTGACTTCGTCCATGATGCATCCTTCGGGCGCGGGCACGCCGAAGTCGTCGAGGTATCCGACCAACACCTCCTCCCAGGCGGGTGAAGAGTCGAAGAGGGTTCCGTCGAAGTCGAAAATGGCGGCACGGACGATGAGGGGATCATTCATGGGCCTGCAGCCCCTTGATGAGATCGAACGACGGCTTCATGGTTTCTTTGACCAGCTGCTGCTGCACGCCGAAGGCTGTGCGATAGCGCGTGCAGGCTGTGCTTTCGGGAGTGAACTCGTCCTTCCTCTCGACGTAGCGAGCTATGGCGCCTTTGAAGTCCGCCACGTCGCCGATGGCGTAGGCTGCCATGACGGCGTTCGCCAGAAGGGCTCCTTCGCTTTTCTGGAGCGTGTAGGTGGGAACTTCCAGCACATCTGCCTTGATCTGGTTCCAGAGGGATGACTTGCTGCCGCCCTCGGTGATGACGACGTTGTCGATGCTGATGCCGCATTCGTTCAAGGAATCCGTCAGGGAACGGTATTCATAGGCGATAGATTCCAATATGGAGCGCCACATTTCCGCCTGATCGCTCTTCGATGTCATGTTGACGAATCCTGCGCTGCTGTTCGCGAGCTCTCCGGTGCCTCCGGTGAGATAGGGGATGAAGAGCGTGCCTCGTGCTCCCGGGGGTACGGCGGCTGCCCGTTCCTGCATGTCGTCGTAGAACGCCGGGTCGTCCGCTCGGTCGCATATCTTGTCGCGGAACCATTGCAGCGAAAGGCCTCCGGTGCGAATGTAGCCCCAGTAAAAATAGGTGTTTGGTAGAGTGCCCACCGAAAAGAGCAGGTTGGATTCTCGGCTGAGCTGCTCGTGTATGCCGTCGACCATGACGGTGAACATGGCTGCCGTGCCCGCCACGTCCGCGGCCATGCCGGTCTCCACCAGCCCGCACCCAAGATTGCTTTGCATGGTGTCGCCGGCGCCCGCGATGATGGGGATGCCTGCCGGAAGCCCCATGCTGTGCGCCTCGTCCTCGCACAGGGTACCGATGACGTCCCAAGGATTGACGATGGAGGGGAGGATGTCGAAAGGTATGCCCAAATTGTCCATCTGGGCTTTGGACCACTGCTTGTTCATGGCGTCGAACCCAACCAGCCAGGCTGACAGGGTGGCGCTGTCGATGAACGCCCCTTCCGCCGAAAGGCCGGCAAGACGGGCTGCGATGTAGGAGCCGTTCGGCACCACCTTGGCCACTTCTTCTCGGAAGCCCGGGCGGTTTTCGAGCAGCCATTTCACAACCACCGGGGGGTAAAACGGATCAACGCGGTTGTTGCCGCTTTCGCTGACCCACAGCGGATCAGGATGGGCGTTCAGTTCCTCGGCGATACCATTTGCGCGTGAGTCCAGATAGGGAATGTAGGGAGTGACCGCTTTGCCGTCTTTCCCGATGCCTAAGACGCCGCAGATGATCCCATCGCCGCAAAGGGCGCGTACATCGTTGGGGTCGATGTTGCTCTGCTCGAGGCAGGCGCGAACACAGGTGCGCACTGCCTCGACGTAGTCGTCTGCATCGATTTCGGCCCAATCGGCTTGGGGATATCGGATGTGGTTCGGCACGGCGTGTTGGGCCACGCATGTCATGTCGTCGCGGTACAGGGCGGCTTTCGTGCTCTGCGTTCCTCCGTCATAGGTGAGGTAGTACTGTGCCATGGCGTTCCCTTCTGGTACAACCTGATCTGTGTCTGTCATGAGGGGCAGGTCGGGTGCTGCAGGGGGGTGGTGCGGGGCAGGGGTGCGCACGGTGATGCATGGATCTGCATGCCAGGCATCGCGCTTCGAACTCCGTGCGATTATAAACAATGGGCGAGGCGGATGGAAAGAGGTTCATCAAGGGCACAGATGTCGGAGGATACGATGGGGTTGTTTTGTGGTGCTGTGTGGCGGGGACGGATGCTGCTCCGGTCATTCCTTCATCTTGGATTGTTGAACGTGTGTCGACGCTTGGCTAGGAACAACAAAAAAAGCCAGCTCCTAAAGGAACTGGCTTGACATGATGATGGTGGGCCCAGCAGGATTCGAACCTGCAACCAAGGGATTATGAGTCCCCTGCTCCACCATTGAGCTATAGGCCCCTGTGCAAAGCGCTCAGCTATTCTATCCTAAAATGCCGTCTCGTGCCAAGAATCGATGATCTGGTTCAGAAAACATGCAGAAGAGACAGTGCGAATTCAGTGCCTAGTACACCATGCCCATGGCCTCGCGAACCTCGTCGAGCGTAGCTTCGGCGATCGCGTTTGCCTGGCGGTTTCCTTCATGCAGCACGTCTTTGATGTAGCTCATGTCCTTTTCGAGCTCGCGGCGGCGTGCGCGGATGGGAGCGAGGTAGTCGTTCACGCTTTCTGCGACGTATTTCTTGAGCGTTCCGGAGCCAGCATCGGCAATTTCGGAGGCGATATCTTCTTCCGTGCGCCCGGTGCAGAGGGAGGCTGTGGTCAGCAGGGCAGAGACGCCGGGACGATTCTCCTTGTCGTAGCTGATCATGCGCTCAGAATCGGTTTTCGATTTCTTGATGAGCTTCGTCGTCTCCTCGTCGCTCAGGCAGAGGCTGATGGCGTTGCCGTAGCTCTTCGACATCTTGCGCCCGTCGAGTCCGGGAATCTCGACCGCATCGTTCAGCACGCCCTCGGGTTCGGGGAACACGTTGCTGTAGCGCTCGTTGAAGCGGCGCGCGATGAGGCGGGTTTGTTCGATGTGCGGCAGCTGGTCCTTGCCGACGGGCACGATGTTGCCCTTGCAGAACAGGATGTCGCACGCCTGGTGCACGGGATAGGTGAGCAGCAGTCCTGTCAAGGCGTGGCCCGATGCCTCCATTTCCGACTTGACCGTGGGGTTGCGCTGCAGCTCGGCCTCGGTGACCAAGGACAGAAAAGGAAGCATGAGCTGATTCAGGGCAGGAACGGCGGAGTGGGTGAAAATCAGGGTTTTTTGAGGGTCGAGGCCACAGGCGAGGTAGTCCAGGACCATGTTGTACACGTTGTCCTGGATGTGCTCTGTGGTGTCGCGGTCGGTGATGACCTGGTAGTCGGCGATGATGACGCGTGTGGTTATTCCCAGGTCCTGCAAAGCGACGCGTTCACGGATGGTACCGAAGTAGTGGCCCAGGTGCAATCTACCGGTCGGGCGGTCGCCGGTCAGCATGGTGTACTTTTCTGGGTGGACAGGCAGTTCAGCGCGAATCTCGTCCGAGCGCTTGCGGCTCGCCTCAAAGCTGTCGATGCTCATGGCAGTGTTCTTCCTTTGATCTCTATGCAAAAGCGGTATTGCACCAGTATAGCGTTTCTTCCCTTTTGCCGATCAGCGAAAACCTGCGTGGACTTCCTCTCGGGCGATCCGCTTCGGGCGAAGCGCGACGGGGAGGGGCCCGGGAGAATGCTGGCAAAACGCAAAGGTTTGAAAGGATAGTCGAGCATGTGGGGCGCTCTACCAGATGGTGCCTACGACCAGCAGATCCTTGTCCTTGGTCTTGAGTATGGATTCATAGCCATCCGGGCAGAGGGCGATCAGCCTTTGCACTCCTGCCGGCGAAAGCATGCTGTCCTCGTATTCGCAGCAACGTTGGATCGCGGCGTTGGGATTTGATGGCGCGGTGGCCTCGTCTCCAAACCATCTTGTCAGTCTGTCCATTTTTCGCCCCTTCCTCGAGTTGCCTACAAGCATAGTGTACCGTTTCCACCTTTTTCTTTTCAAGTTGGGGACAGTGCGGCCTTTTCTTTCAGGATCGCTCTCGATCTCCGTGGCTTTCAATTGCGGCCGCGGGTGGATTCGATGGCTTGGGGCGCCATCTTGGAGGCCGCAAGCCAAGGTTCGCACCGGCTGTGTGGAGTGGGTTGACGACGTCTGGCGGCACGCCATCTGGGCCACCCCAGGTTCCTCCAGGACGAATACCCCTTCATGCCCACTTTCTCAGGTACAATCTCCTTATGCCAAATGAGAGTTGAGGTGGTGTGCATGAGCGTTGGGCTATTGTCGGGTGGCCGATCTCCGCTTTGGATGCGGGTCCTTGCTGGCTCAGCCGGTCTCGTTGGGGGCATCGCCCTTGCTGCTTGCTTGGCCACTCGCGCAACTCCTGTTCCGGTTGCTCGTTTCATCAGAGCCCTTTTCAGGGATCCTGCCTATGCGAAGTCGTCTTGCGGGGTTGTGGATGACAAAGACATCCTGATTGAGGTCGACTTGGTCTACCCCTCGAGATTTCCGCAGAACACCGTCGATCTTTACCGTCCTCGTTTCGGAACGCCGCGGGCGACGGTGCTTTGGGTGCATGGCGGCGCCTTCGTTGGGGGAGACAAGGGTGATGTGGCCAATTTTGCGAGCGCATTGGCTCAGCAGGGCCACAACGTCTTCGTCATGAACTATGCGCTGGCTCCCGAGACGATCTATCCCGCTCCGGTCGTGCAGGTTGGCGAGTGCATCGACTTCCTCCTTGTCCATGGGGATCGGTATGCCATCGATTTTGACGCATTCTGCCTTGCGGGCGATTCCGCCGGAGCTCAGATAGCGGGCCAGTACGCTGCTGTCGAGACCGATTGCCGCCTTGCTGACCAGATGGGCATCGAGCGCTGTTTGGGAGAGACCGGCATCAAGGGCATGCTTCTTTATTGCGGGCCTTATGACCTCGCTGAACTTGCAGAGGTCAAAGACCCGGTCCTCAGCTTTCTTTTTGGGCAGATCGGATGGGCGTATATGGGCCGGCGGGATTGGAGGGATGATGCCGCACTTGCCCAGGTCTCGTTAGCGTTGCAGGCGTCCGAGCATTTTCCGCCAACCTACGTGACCGATGGCAATACCGGATCGTTTGAATCGCAGGCACGGGTCCTGCTTGCCGCCTTGGATGCCCACGGCGTTCCCACGGTGTCTCGCTTTTTTGACCGAGACGGACAGACGGTCCATCACGAGTACCAGTTTTTCCTCGACGAAGACACGGCTTTGGCCGCGCTGGGCGACACCCTTTCGTTTCTGGACGCCTGGGCGGTTCGTCGTTCCGGCCCGTCAGGTGGATAGATGCAGTCATCTTACACGCGGATGCACGTTCGTTGACAAAGTTCGGAACCGATGGGTCTTCGTGCGAAAACCTCAGTCCTCCCATCGATGAGCGGTGCGTCGCAAGGCAACCCTTTGCCGCGTCCCGTAATCCCCGGACGGACTTTGCGCCGTTCGTTTGCGGAGGACTTGGACAGCATCTTGGGTTGTCATGGGTTCGTGTCCGGCAGGACATGCCCCATTCTCCTTTTGTTGGCCGACGACGGCACGAGCTTGCTCTCCTATACTGACAGAGAAGGCGACGGGGAAGGGGCTTCCTTCTCACGTGGTCTCGTGACATGTTTGGAGAAGCGAAACGCATGCGGTGGAAGGGGATGGCATGAACGAGGCGGTCAAAAGCCTTTCAAGAGAGAAGCTCGAAGCATTGGTGGAGGCATATGCGAAGAACGCCATCGCGCTCGACGGTGTGTGGTTCCAGGCCGTCGAGCAAGATGCCGGCATGGACGTGGCGATGCGTTACGACATCGAGGCATGGGATCGGTTCGGGCTCACCGAAGCCCGTCGGATCAAGAAACTGCTCGGATTGGGGGAGCGTCCCGGCCTTGAAGGACTGGCTGCTGCCCTGCCGCTTCGCTTCCAGTCGCTCGCAAACGAAAGCAGCGTGCACTGGGAAGGCGATGCCGTCATCTATCGCATCGAAGTGTGTCGGGTGCAAAAAGCCCGGCATGACAAAGGGCTTGGCTATCATCCCTGCAAATCGGTGGGCATTTTGGAGCATCCATCATTTGCCCATGGCATCGACGACCGTCTGTCGGCCATCTGTCTGAGTTGCTTTCCGGACGTCACCGACGACACGTGCAGCTGCTCGTGGAAATTCACGCTGTCTGAATGATGCTGCGGGCAAAAGAAAAAGGTCATCGGACAAAAGCACCCGATGACCTGCAAGTTTCTGGTGGTCGCTACAGGATTTGAACCTGTGACCCCCGCCGTGTGAAGGCGATGCTCTCCCGCTGAGCCAAGCGACCATAGTGACGTTTTCATTTCAACGTGCTCAAGTATTCTAACGGTAGATGCTTGAGTGCGCAAGGGCTTACTTTTTTGAATTCGAATTTCGACCTCGACAGATGGTCTCTCGGCATGCCGCATGCTTCATTTCGGTGCTTTTTTGCGGAGGAAGAAGCCGCTTCTCCATAAACGGCTTCTTCCGCTATCATGGGAAGGCGGACGTTCGGCAAGCCGGCGTCCCGTTTTGTTGACATCGCATAAGGAAGCACACCGACACCATGATCATGCAGCTCGAACATCTCTCGAAGTCATTTGGAGGACGCACGTTGTTTTCCGACGTGACGTTTCGTCTGGAAGAATATGACCGCCTGGCGCTCGTCGGCCCCAACGGGGCAGGCAAGACCGCTTCTCAACATCATCACCGGAGAAGAGGACGCCGACGACGGCCGCGTGCTGTTCGCCAAAGGCGCTCGGGTGGGATATCTCGAACAGGAGGCTATCGAGATGGGCGACCGCCCCATCTTCGAAGAAGTCCTCTCCTCCCAGGTGGAGGTGCTGGAAGCTGAGGAACGTCTCCAGAAGCTTGAGTCTGACCTGGGCGACCATCCAACGGAGCAGCAGCTGGCTGCGGCTGGCCGGGCCCGAGACGCCTACGAGGCCTTGGGCGGCTACACCATCGAGGCGAAGGTGCGAGGCGTGCTGTTCGGCCTGGGCTTCAAGGAAGCGGACATGAAACGCTCGGCTGCGGGGTTTTCGGGAGGTTGGCAGATGCGCATCGCTCTGGCCAAACTGCTCATCCGCAACCCTGAGGTGCTCCTGCTTGACGAGCCGACGAATCACCTGGACCTGGAGAGCGTCAAATGGCTTGAGGGCTTCCTCCGGGGCTATTCGGGAACCGTGGTCGTGGTCAGCCACGACCGTGCTTTCATGGACAACATGGTGGATCGGGTTGCGGAGATCGACAACGGCGGGGTGAGCCTCTACCGCGGGAACTACACCGCCTACCTGAAGGCGCGCGCCGAGCGCATTGAGCGTTTGCGCGCAGAGGCGTCGAAGCAGGCGGAAGAGATCGCGCACATGGAGGCGTTCGTTGAGAAATTCCGCTACAAACCGACCAAGGCAAAGCAGGTCCAAGACCGTGTCAAGAAGCTCGAGAAGATCAAACGCATCGAGATTCCCGAGGAAAAGAAGAAGGTTCATTTCAATTTCAAGCAACCTCCCCGCACAGGCGACATGGTGGTGCGAATGGAGGGGGTGGCAAAGGGTTTCGGGGAGAAGCGCGTGCATGACGACCTGAACCTCACGCTCTACCGGGGTGACAAGGTGGCGCTCGTCGGTCCGAACGGATCCGGCAAATCAACCTTGCTCAAGATGATTGCCGGCGTGCTTTCGCCCGACGCGGGCACTATCGACTACGGCGTGCACGTCAGCAAAACCTACTATGCCCAACATCAGCTGGAAGAGCTGTATGCGGGAAACACCGTGTTCGAGGAGCTGGACCGCGTGGCTCCGGGATGGAGCATCTCGCAGGTTCGCACGCTGTTGGGGGCGTTCCTGTTTGTGGGCGATGACGTCGAAAAGAAGGTGGGCGTGCTTTCTGGCGGCGAGAAAAGCCGTCTCGCCTTGGCAAAGATGCTTGTTGCGCCGAGCCCGCTGCTCTGCCTGGACGAGCCGACCAACCATCTGGACATTGCCAGTGCCGACATTCTCGAGCAGGCGCTTAAAGTCTTCGAGGGAACCATCGTGTTCATCACGCACGACCGCCATCTCATCAGCGGCGTGGCGAACCGCATCGTCGAAGTTGTTCCGGGCAAAGTGTCGAACTACGATGGTGACTACGGCTATTACCTCTTCAAAAGCGGCCAGACCGACGGGTCGGTTCCCGATTCACCCTCCCTTGTGGATGAGGTGATGGAGAAACCTGCTCCTGCCGTGGCGAACGGGAGGGGTGCGTCTGGGAAACCGGCCAGGGCGCTCGGTCCTGGACACGACGCCGAGGCGTCTGACTTGACCGCACCCCGCGGCAGCGCCCCGAAAACGAAGGACCAGAAGCGTCGCGAGGCTGAGGCTCGCAATCGTGCCTATTCGGCGCTCAAGAACCATCGCAAGCGCATTGCCGATCTGGACCGGCAGATGGAGCGTGATGGCGTTCGCATGGCTGAGTTGCTGGAGCTCATGGCCGATCCCGCCTTCTATATGAACGAAGATGCCAGCTCTGATGCGGTCGCCGAGCACGCGGACCTCAAGCGGCGTCTGGCATCGGCCGAGGAGGAATGGTTTGCGCTCACGGAGGAGCTGGAGGCCGAAATGGCGCGCCAGCAGGAACTCCTTTGAGGAGCTGACGTGCTGAACATCGTGCTGGTTGAGCCGGAGATTCCGCAAAACACCGGAAACGTCGCGCGGACCTGCGCCTGCATCGGTGCGCGGTTGCATGTGGTCGAACCCTTGGGGTTCCATTTGACCCAGAGGAACCTCGCGCGTGCGGGCTGTGACTACTGGGATGAGGTCGACATCGTGCGCTGGCCATGCGTGGAGGCGTTTCTCGAGGCTCATGGCACGGGAGAGCTGCACCTGTTCACAGGGCAGGCGTCGCGTGCGTTCACGGACGTGAGCTACGGCGAGGAGGCGTTTCTGCTGTTTGGTCGCGAGAGTCGAGGCCTCGACCACGGCGTTGTTCAACGTTACGCCGACCGCTGCGTCCGCATTCCCATGCGGGCTGGCTTGCGCAGCCTCAACCTTTCGAACGCCGTGGCGATTGGCGCCTATGAAGCGCTCCGACAGCGGGGGTGCCCTGGTTTGGAATAAGGCTCTCAGACGATTCGGGGGCCGATTCTGTGATGCGCCACCAGGGCGGGTGCGTTTCCACTTGTGAAATTTCCCCGTTCGGGACGGGGTTGGCGATGCGATGCGGTAGACTGTTTGGCATTATGACTTCAATACCCTATATCATCTGCTCCATACTCAGCTTCATCCCAGCCATCGTGTGCCATGAGGCCATGCATGGCCTCGCAGCCTATAAGCTGGGTGATCCAACCGCCAAACGCGCCGGACGCCTGTCCATGAATCCGCTCAAGCATATCGACCCCTTCGGCACGATCATCATGCCGCTGCTGCTTATGGCCATGAGCATGCCGGTGTTTGGCTACGCGAAACCTGTTCCGTACAATCCGGCATACTTCAAGGATCCCCGAAAGGGAGACCTTATCGTCGGCCTTGCGGGTCCCGCCGCGAACCTCGTCCTGGCTTTTCTTGCCGCCATCATTGCTTGGGTGCTGTATGCGCCTGCGCATACCCTTGTGGTGGAAAACGAGCTGTTCTCCTATTTCTATCTGATGTTCTTGCCGATGTTTGCTCTCATCAACCTCTATCTCATGTTCTTCAACCTCTTGCCCATCCCTCCGTTGGATGGCTCGTCCATTTTCGCGTTCTTCCTCCCGAGAAAATACCTGCCGACCTATTACAAGGTGCAGCGATATGCGTTCCCCATCTTCATGGTCGCCGTCATCCTGGTGCCCTACGTCCTCAACTTCAATCCCATCGGCTTGTATCTCAATGCCACGGCTGGAAATGTGGCGAACCTCCTGTTCCCCTTTGACGTCTAGCGTGGCCCATGTCGTACAAGGTGCGCATAGACAGTTTTGAGGGCCCCTTCGATCTGTTGCTGTATTTGGTCAGCCGGCAAAAGGTTGACATCGGGGCCATCTCCATCGCTCAGATTGCCGACCAGTATCTGGCCGAGGTGGCCCGCATGGACAATCTCGACCTCGATGTGGCGAGCGACTTTCTCCTGGTGGCGTCAACCCTTCTTGAAATCAAGGCAGAGAGTCTCCTGCCTCGCGAGCGGGACGCGATGGAAGACGAGCTGGAGGAGCTGGCGCCCAGCGAGGCTCGCGACATGCTGGTGGAACGCCTGCTTGTCTACAAGCAGCACAAGAACGCCGCTGCCGCACTGCATACGCGTTTCATCTCGGAAGGCCGCATGCATTCCCGTCCTTTTGGCCCCGATCCCTGCTTCCTTGGCCTCATGCCCGATTACCTCAAGGGCACGACTCTCGACGGAATTGCTGCTTCGGCCGCTGCCGCCTATGCCCGCCGCGAGGCGTTTCTGCTCGAGTCGGAGCATATAGCGGCAAAGCCCATACCCGTCGAAGGATACATGCATGCCATCCATCGGAGGATAGCGGGCGCAAAGAACCTTGCCTTTTCTGATTTGGTTGACGCGCGCACGCCGACGCCTGTGGTCGTCGTGACGTTTTTGGCAGTCCTTGAGCTCTACAAGAGATCCCTGGTGACGATTGAACAGAGCGAGCAATTTGGGGACATGGGGATCCACTTTGTCGAGGGGTCGGGAGATTTGCTCATGTCTGACGATGATCCGCTCACGTCGGTGAGCGATGGAGCGGGGAGGGGCTAGGGAATGTTCTCAGGTTTGCAGGAAAGCCAGCTTACGGGCGCACTCGAGGCGCTGCTGTTCGTCACTGACGAACCGGTGGGCGTCATCTCCCTCGCCACTATGCTGGAGGTCGATCCCGGCGAGGTCGAGTCGGCGCTTGTGGAATTGAAGGCGCGATTCGAGGCTGAGGATCGCGGCGTTCAGCTGCGTGAGGTGGCTGGCGGATGGCGTCTGTATACCCATCCCGTCTTCCATGAACTCATCGAGCGGTACGTGCTGTCATGGGACACGCGCAAGCTCTCCCAAGCGGCTCTTGAGACGCTTGCCGTCGTTGCCTATGGGCAGCCCGTCACGCGTTCCGGCGTTGCGTCCGTGCGGGGAGTGAGTTCTGACAGTTCCATCAACTCGTTGGTTGAGAAGGGACTCGTGCGCGAGGCCGGCACGGCTGACGCGCCGGGAAATCCAACCCTGTATGCGACGACGCGCGTCTTTCTGGAGAAGTTTGGCCTTCGCTCAACCGCCGATCTTCCTGACCTTGACCTGTTTGCGCCGGATGACGACACCCGCGCGTTTATCCGGGAACGGCTCGGCGTCGTTCACGAGCCCGTGCGCGTCGCTGAGGATGCCCGTGTTCATCGTGACGGGTTTGACGGCCTCGAGTTCGAGTTCGACGACGAGGCCGAGACGTTTTCTGGGCAGGGAAACCCTTCGGAGGATGCTCCTTCCACCACGGTTCAGCAGATGCTGGACGAAGCGCTTTCTTCGGGTTTCGGAGTGGTGGACAAGATCGATTTCGACGAATTGACGTTCGAGACCGATGACGAGTGATCTCCTGGCGCACGGCCGTCGCCGTGCGCAGAAGGGAATCCCGTTGCCCTTTGCTGAACGTGCGTTCAGCATCTCGCGCGCGATCGAGCTTGCCGCACCTGCTTGGACGTGAGGCATGGTGGTGCCAGGAGTCCTGAAAAGTCCGCTTTTATTGGAGGATATGTGACCGAAGACGACAATCGCGTTGTGCCTCTGCGCCTGCAGAAGTTTTTGGCACGGGCCGGCGCGGCGAGCCGCCGTGGTTCTGAAAATCTTATGACGGCGGGACGCGTCACCGTCAACGGCCAGGTTGTCACCGAGCTTGGCAGCAAGGTCGACCCGCTTGTGGATGAAGTGGCGGTTGACGGCATCGTCGTGCGGCGGGAGGGCGTCCCGGTCACCATCATGCTGCACAAGCCCATCGGCATTCTCACCACGATGTCGGACCCTCAGGGACGGCCGACGGTGGCTGATCTAGTTCCTGTTTCCCGTTATCCTGGGCTGTTTCCGATTGGACGGCTCGACCGCGACACGACGGGCCTGCTGCTCTTCTCCACCGACGGCGACCTCGGGCATGCCCTTCTCCGTCCGGCCGGACATGTGACGAAAAGCTATACCGCGCTGGTTGAGGGGTGTCCGGGGGAACGGCGTTTGGAGAGCCTGCGGGCAGGCATTGAGCTGGACGATGGGCCCACGTTGCCGGCCGAGGTCGAGTTGCTCTCGGGGCCTGATGCCGATCAGGCGCTTCGTTCGCTCTGCGTGCCTCCTGTCGCTCCTCCTGGATCGTCAAAGGAGTACGTTGCCATCAAGCGCGCTCGATCGATGTCTCGCGCGGTCGTGCGCATCGGCATACATGAGGGACGGAAGCGTCAGGTGCGGCGCATGTTTCGAGCGATCGGGCATCCGGTGCTCGCGCTCCATCGGGACACGTTTGGTCCGGTGGGTCTTGGGGACCTGCCAAGTGGATCATGGCGGATTCTCTCGCGTGAAGAAGAGGAGGCGCTTCGCCGCGCCATCGGCGGTCCTCGCGCACAGGCGAACCTATAATGCTAGAATAGCGGCACCGTGCCGGCGGGACGCGCCGGGCGTTGCATTGACATGAAAGGTGATCGGGTCCATGACAGGACAGCAATCAGATCAGGTATCCAACCAGCGGCCCTTTGACCGCATCGCCGTCATCGGCCTTGGTCTCGTTGGGGCATCATTCGCCGCTGCCGTGCGCCGGTCGTTTCCGGGCGTGGCCGTGCTGGGGGTCGATGTTGACGGTCCCACGGTCGAGCGTGCTCTTGAGCGCGGATGGGTGACGGAGGCGGCGCTGCCGGACGAGCCGGCGTTTCAGGAGTTTGTCGAGCAGGGGTGCGACCTGGTGATGGTGGCGACTCCCATCGCTGCGGTCGAGGGGTATTTTTCCGACCTTGCCTCGTGGGACTATCGGGGCGTTGTCTCGGACACCGTGTCGACCAAGGGACGCATCAGCTCTTTGGCAAACAGCACGCTCCCTGCTCCCGAAAACTACGTGCCCGGCCATCCGATGGCAGGTTCTGAGAAAAGCGGCATCGACGGCGCCCGGCCCGATCTGTTCAAAGGCGCGCACTGGATACTCTGCCCCGATGCCACGACGCCGGCTGAGCACTTCTCTCGGCTCCATGAGCTCATCACGGGCCTCGGCGCTCGCGTCATCGCGCTGCCACGCGAGGCTCATGACGATGCCGTTGCCATCGTGAGCCATGTGCCCCATATCGTGGCTTCCGCGCTCATGCAATTGGCCTGTCGCCACGCTGACGACCAGCAGGCCCTCATGAGGCTTGCCGCAGGCGGCTTCAAAGACTCGACGCGCATTGCGGCCGGATCTCCCGAACTGTGGTGCGGCATCGCCTTCGACAATGCCGAGGCGCTCCGTGCGGGCTTGGTTGAGATGCAGGGGATCATCGGGTCGTTCGCCGACTCGCTTGCTGCCGGCGATCGTCCTCAGCTCACCTCCTTGCTCGCCGATGCTGCCGATGCCCGCCGCTCGCTGCCCGCCGCGTGGGTCCCCTCGACTGAGAAACTGCTTGAGGTGCGCATCCCCATGGAGGATCGCAAGGGTGTCGTTGCCGAGGCCACGACCATCGCGAGCTCGGTGGGTTGCAACATCCAGTCCATCGAGATTGACCATATAACGGAGGACAGCGCCGTTCTCAGCTTGGTGCTCACGGATGAGGGAGATGTCGGGCAACTGTCCGCCCATCTCATCAATGCGGGATTCGCGGTGTCGTTCAGCCCCCTTGCGGCGAAGGAGCATGTCCATGTCGAATAAGCCCCTGGCAACCGTCACCGTCAATCCACTGCCTTCGCCTCTCCGCGGCGCCGTTGCCGTGCCGGGAGACAAGTCTCTCTCCCATCGTGCGGTGTTGTTTTCCGCCATGGCCGAGGGAACGTCACGCGTGTCGGGGCTTCTGGATTCCGAGGATGTCCGCTCGTCCATCGCTGCGGTCAGGCAGCTTGGAGCTCGCGTTGCGCTTGAGAAGGGCCCTGACGGCAGCCTGTTTGGCGGCATAGAGGGATGGGGTTCAGAAGGGCCCGTGCAGCCCGAGTGTCCCCTTGACTGTGGCAATTCGGGCACGACGGCTCGCCTTCTCATGGGCATGCTTGCTCCGTGGGACATCAAGGTCGAGATAACGGGGGATGCGTCTCTCAGGACTCGTCCCATGCGGCGCATCACGGCTCCCCTTATGCGGATGGGCGTGCATTTTGCACCCGAAGGCCGCGAGACCCTGCCGCTCTCCGTATGTGGCACATCCGACTTGCATGCGATAACCTACGACGCACCGATGGCTTCGGCTCAGCTTAAAACTGCCATCTTGCTTGCCGGCATCTATGCTGAAGGCACGACGGTCGTCAACGAGCCCTCGCCTTCGCGCAATCACACGGAGCTCATGCTGCCCGAATTCGGCGTGCCGACGACTGCCGCGGAACGCACGGCAAGCGTGCAGGGTCCCAGCGTTCCAAAAGCATGCGAGGTGCAGGTTCCGGGAGATCCGTCTTCTGCCGCCTTTCTCGTCTGCGCTGCGCTCATGATGCCGGGCAGCTCTCTTCAGGTGGAGGACGTCAGCCTGAACACCGCCCGCATCGGTTTCACCCGCACGCTTGAGCGCATGGGCGCCAACGTGAGCGTTCGCCGCACCGGCGCGGCCGGCAAGGAGCCCTCTGGCATCATATCTGCTTCCTACACGCCGGATCTCAGGGGATGTGAGATTCCGGCGGACAAGATACCGTCTCTGGTCGACGAGGTGCCGGTGCTGTCGCTGGTCGCTTCTCGCGCTCGCGGAGTGACGGTGTTTCGGGAGGTTGGCGAATTGCGCGTGAAGGAGACGGACCGCCTGGCAGCCGTGGTGGAAGGTCTTGCTCTTCTTGGCGTCGACGCGTGGATCGATGCCAATGACCTCTATATCGAAGGACGTCCCGATATGCGGGTCCCGGCAGGCATTGTGTTTGACTCGAAGAACGATCACCGGCTTGCCATGACATGGGCCCTCGCGGGATTGACAGGAAATGAGCCGGTCGAGGTTGAGAATTTCGCTGCAGTGAACGTCAGCTACCCCCATTTTCTCTCAGACATCGAAAGGTTGGCGCGATGATCATTGCCATTGATGGGCCCAGCGGGGCCGGAAAGTCGACGGTCGCGAAGGCTGTCGCACGCGAGCTTGGCTTCTCCTGCCTCGACACGGGAGCCATGTATCGCGCTGTTGCCTGGCAGGCGCTGCAGGACGGTGTCGCCTTGGATGACGAAGAGGGCCTGACGGGCATCGCCCGTGCATACGACATAGACTTCGGCCACGAGGAGGGCGACCCCACGCCAAAGCGTGTTTCCATCGGGGGCGTTGACGTCACGGATGCGATTCGCACCGAGCAGATCGACAAGGCGGTCAGTCCCGTGTCTGCTGTGCCTGGCGTTCGCGAGGCGCTGGTCCTGCAACAGCGGAGAATCGGTGGCGAGGGCAACTTCGTTGTGGAAGGGCGTGACATCGGCACGACGGTGTTCCCCGCCGCGGAGCTCAAGGTGTTCTTGACCGCATCCGACGAGGAGCGGGCGCATCGCCGCGTGCGGCAGAACGTCGATCGCGGCATCGGGTCGATCGACTACGAAACGGTGCTCGCCGACATCCGCCGCCGTGACGAGCATGATTCGTCACGCGCGGCCTCTCCTCTCAGGCCTGCCGACGACGCCGTGCTTCTCAACTCGACCGGATGCTATATCGAGGGGGTCATCGAGGATATCCGCGAACTGGCGCGCGAGCGCATGGTCCAACGTGCCAATGGCGGAGAAAGGTCCCTGTGAGACTCGTGCTTCCTTATGAGAAACTATGGGACATGCCCCTTGGGGGCACGTCGTCCGAGCGGCAGGTGCCCCATCTGCTGGGAAATCTGATCTATGGCTTCCTCGCCTTCGTCTTTAAGATATGTTTCCGCTATCGGGTGGATGGTCGCATGAACTTGCGGCGCTTCCAGGGCAAGAGCGGGGTGCTCGTCGTCAGCAACCACACCTCCTTCCTCGACGTGGCCTTCATGTATCTGGCGGCCCGTCCGTCGCAGTGGGTGCGCTTCCTGGGGCGCGAGACCCTGTTCGGCAACGTCCATGGGCTGGTCGGGCATATTCTCTCGCGAGTGGGCGCCTTTCCGGTCAAACGGGACGCGGCGGACCGGACGGCCATCAAGCGGGCGACACGCATGCTGCGGAATGGCGAGGTGGTGGGAATTCTTCCGGAGGGAACCCGTCGCGGAAAGGGCTCGATGACTCCAGAAATACATTCGGGCGCGGCCTTTATCGCGAAGATGGGGCATGCACCCCTTCTTCCCATGACGGTGCGCAACGCCGAGCTCGTGAAGCAGAAGGGCAAGTTCTTCCGCTTCCCAAAAATCACCATCGAGTATGGCAATCCTCTGGTTGTGAGCGACTTCGACTTTCTGCCGAAGGAGGATCGACTTGATGGATGCACCTGGTATGCGATGCGCGAGTGCTTTGCATTGTCGCAGCGCGTTTCCCCCGATCAAGTTGACATGGGAGCCCTCTTTCCCGGCGGTCGCGATTTCACCGAGGAATTTGCCAAACATCCCGTGCCGGTGCACACCTCCGAGGAGCTTGTTGCGGAGATCGAGGCTGCGGAGGCGGCGAGGGCTGGCTTGGGCGGTGCATCTGCCGTGAGCGAAAGGGCAAAGGAGGTCCGCCCATGAAGGTTGTCAAGGCAACGCATGCCGGTGCCTGCTATGGCGTGCGCCGTGCGCTCGACATGGCCCTTGTGGCTGCCGAGGGCGGCGAGGGCGCATCCACCCTCGGTCCTCTCATCCATAATCCCCAGGTTGTGGCCGATCTCGCCGAGCGGGGCATCCGGGCCGTCGACGGCCCGGATGCGGTGGACCACGGCTCGGTCATCATCCGCAGCCACGGCGTGACGCCCGAGGTGCGGCATGCGGTGGAGGCTCGATCGCTTGAGGTGATCGATGCGACGTGTCCGCATGTGGCGCGTGCCCAGAAGGCTGCGGCCGATCTCGCGCGTCGCTGCGAGCATGTGGTGGTTGTGGGGGAGGCGGGACATCCGGAGGTCGAGGGATTGGTGGCCTATGCCCGCGAAGTCGGCGGCGACGTGGTGGTTGCCGGGGGCCCAGAAGACGTTTCGGATTCCCTCAGGGGATCGGTCGGCGTCGTCGTCCAAACCACCCAGACGCGCGAGGCGCTTGAGTCCGTTGTCGAGGGGCTGAAAGGGCGCGGCATCGATCCCGAGGTCCAGGACACAGTTTGCTTCGCGACGCGCCAGCGCCAGGAGGCCGCGGCGTCGCTTGCCGGAAAGGTGGATGCTATCGTGGTGATTGGCGGTAGGAACTCCTCTAACACCACGCGGCTCGCCGACATCTGCGCCGCTGCCTGTCCGCGCACCCATCATGTGGAAACGCCTGACGAGATTGACGATGATTGGTTCTTGGGCTGCGCGGTGGTCGGCGTCACTGCGGGCGCCTCCACTCCTGAAGATCATATTGATGCCGTAGTCGCGCGCTTGGAAGCGCTGTAGCGGGCGGCGTGGACGGAGCGCGGTGCGGGTGAGCGATGCAGGGATGAGAGAGCCGATGCCGGTGTACCCTCCACAGGATGTGGAGCGGGCTGCGTCTTGCGTCGGCAGGGTCCAAAGGCCCCGTGCGCGGGTGATTGGCGTCGAGCCTGGCAGCCCCGCAGACGATGCCGGGTTCGAACCGGACTGCTTCGTGACGGCGGTCGACGGACATCCCGTGCGCGACCTCATCGACTGGCGCTGGCTTTCTGCCGATGACGCCATGCTGGTTGGATACGTTGATCTCGAGGGCGATGCTGGCGAGGTGATGCTCGAGCGCGAGGAGGGCGAGCGCTGGGGTTTCGAGTTCGAGGGCGTCGTGTTCGACGGCGTGAAACAGTGTCGCAATGCGTGCATCTTCTGTTTCATGAGACAGCTTCCCGACGACATGCGCCCCTCCCTCACGCTGCGTGACGACGACTTCCGCCTGAGCTTCCTTTCAGGCACGTTCGTGACGTTCACGAACCTGAGCGCAGAGGATGAGGCGCGCATCGTCAAGCAGCGCATTTCGCCCTTGCGCGTGTCCCTTCATGCGGTCGATGCCGACGTCCGGCGACGCATCATCGGACGCCATGCCCAGCATGGCATCGACGTGCTGGATCGCCTGCTGGATGCAGGCATCGAGTTTCACGCGCAGATCGTCCTCATGCCTGACGAGAACGACGGGGCGGTGCTTGAGGAAACGTTGCGATGGGCTTACGCCCGTCCCGGCATCGTGGACGTGTGCATCGTGCCCTTGGGGTTCACGAAACATCAAAGGCAGTTCACGCGGAGCTTCGATGGCCAGGAAGCCGCTCACGCCGTGATGGATCTTGTCATCCCGTTCCAGCGTCGGGCTCTTGCCGACCGTGGCACCCCGTGGGTTTTTGCGGCCGACGAGTTTTACTCGCGAGCCTATGGCGCCAGCCTGATCGAGAACCTGCCCCCTGCCAGTTGGTACGGCGATTTTGGCATGTTCGAGGATGGCGTTGGCATCATACGCTCGTTTGTCGACGACTGGACGCAGGCGGAAGAGGAGGGGCTTGTCGGCCGTGCGGCGGAGTGCCTTCGTCGCTCAAACCTGCGCGTCCGCTACCTTGCGGGCTATGCCACCCGCGAGTTCCTCCTGCCCCTTGTCTCCCGGAGCGAGCTCGTTGATCGCTTTGAGCCGTTTTTTGTGAAGAACGATTTTTTCGGAGGCAACGTCGATGTCACCGGCCTCCTGTGCGGCGTCGACATCGTCGAGGCTATCCGCCATGCCGACGGCCTTGGACGGCGGAGCGGGGGAGGGGGAATCCTCTACGCCGTCCCCCGCGTCGTTTTCAACGATGACATGGTCACGCTTGACGACATGACGGTTGAGGATATGGAAAACGCCACGGGGGCGCACCTGTCCGTGGTATCCTGTAACGCATCGGGTTTCCTGCGGGAGATTGCCGACCTGGCCGAGCGCGAAGCCGGCCTGTGATTGAAGAATCAACCTGTGAGGATGTGTCATGTCGTTACCAATTGTCGCGGTGGTGGGTCGGCCAAATGTTGGCAAGTCCACGTTCGTCAACCGCATAGCTCAGGCTGATGAGGCCATCGTCCATGAGATGCGCGGCGTCACGCGTGATCGCTCATACCATGAAACCGACTGGAACGGAGTTCCCTTCACGCTCATCGACACGGGCGGAATCGAGACGGGACACGACGATGCGTTCCAAGGATCCATTCGCAACCAAGCGCTCGCTGGCGCGAGCGAAGCGGATGCCATCGTGTTCGTCGTCGACGGCAGGACCGGCATCCAGGTTGAGGATGAGGAGGTCGCGCGCATCCTGCATGCATCAGGCAAGCCGGTGTTCCTCGTTGTGAACAAGATGGACACGCCGGGCCGCATGGATGAGACGTGGGAGTTCTATAAGTTGGGGCTGGGGGATCCTTGGCCCGTTTCGGCCTTGCATGGACATGGGACAGGCGACTTGCTTGACTCCCTCATCGAATCCATTCGCGATGTCGGTCGTCCTGGCGAGGAGGAAAGTCCGTCGATCAACGTGGCCATCATCGGGCGGCCCAATGCGGGCAAGTCGTCTTTGATGAACCGGTTCGCGCAGGGCGAGCGTTCCATCGTGTCCGATGTCGCCGGCACCACGCGCGATGCCATCGACACCCATATCGAGCATGCGGGGAAGCAGTACACCATTGTCGACACGGCCGGCCTGCGACGCAAAAGCCAGATTGACCAAGACGTGGAGTATTACGGATTTGTGCGTGCCATGAGGGCCATCGATCGGGCCGATGTGGCGCTCCTGGTGATCGACTCGTCAATCGGCCTCACCGATCAAGATCAGCGCGTTGCCAACTTCGCGGCCGACCGTGGCTGCGCCATGGTCATCGTGCTGAACAAATGGGATCTCGTCGAAGGGCCGGAAGCCAAGGCAGAAATACGTGAGCGCATCGCCGACCGCCTCGGATTCGTGGGCTATGCGCCTGTCATCGCCATTTCTGCCCTCACGGGCAAAAAGGTCGACCGCATCTGGGATGCCGTGGACACGGCGTACGAGAACTACGGTCAGACCGTTCCGACGAACCGGCTCAACGTCTGGCTGCAGGGCATTCGAGAGGTTGGGCATGTGGTCACCAAGGGCAAGGCCGTGCTCCGCATGAAGTACGTCACGCAGACTGCGGTCCGTCCACCCCAGTTCACCTTCTTCGTGAACCATTCTGATTTGGTCGATGACAACTATGAACGCTATCTCGAGAACCGCATGCGGGAGAATTTTGACCTTGTCGGAACGCCTATCAGGCTCAAATTCAAGAAAAAGGACTAAGTGAACCAATGCAGTATCTCTTTGCGCCCGCCGCGCTCTTTGTCGTGGCATTTCTCTTGGGCTCCATTCCCTTTGGGCTCATCATCTCCAAGGTGTTCTATCATACGGACATCCGCGAGCATGGCTCGGGAAACATCGGCACGACGAATGCGATTCGCACCATGGGCAAGGTGGGCGGGTATGCCGTTTTCGTTCTCGATTTCGGGAAAGGCTTGCTGTCAGGGGTCCTTGCCCTGGCGTTCAGCTGGTGGCTTTTGCCGGGAGGGGGCCTCGCGCCCGGCTCTCCCGTGAGCTATGACACCATGCTGGGCATCTCCTTCCTTGCGTGTGTCTGGGGGCATGTCTTCAGCCCCTGGCTGAAGTTCAAGGGAGGAAAGGGCATAGCCGTCGCCGTGGGGTGTCTTTTTATGGTGTTCGGTCCCGTTGGGGCCTGTTTGGAGCTTGCCATCTTCATCGTGGTCGTCGTGATCACGAAGTATGTGTCACTGGGCTCGATAGCCGCCGCGGTCGCCTGTCCGTTTCTCGCGCTGTTCTTCTTCTGGGACAATTGGCCGACGGTCGTGCTGTGCGCCCTGGTTGGCCTCACTGTCCTGTGGGCTCATCGCGAAAACATAAGCCGCCTTCGGGCGGGAACGGAAAGCCGCGTCGGCAGCAAGAAGAGAGCATAGGAGCCTGCCATGAAGATAGCCGTCATCGGAGCGGGGTCATGGGGCACGGCCCTTGCCCAGCTGCTGGCCGGAAACGGCTGCAACGTGGGACTGTGGGCACGCAAGCCCGAAGTGGTGAAGGGCATCAACGCGGAGCATCGAAATTGCCGCTATCTGAGCGATGTCGAGCTGCATGAAAGCATCGTCGCCACCCTGTCCTATCGTGACGCGCTGCTGAGGGCAAGGGCGGCCGTCATCGTCACCCCCTCAAGTCTCATGCGCGGAGTCGCTCGTGCGCTGTCCGATGTGGTCGATGCCGATTTTCCTGTCATCATCTGCTCCAAGGGGGTGGAGGACGGGAGCGGCTTGCTGCCTGTCGAAGTGTTTGAAGCTGAAATGGGCGGGGCTCATCGGCTTGCCGTGCTTTCAGGACCGAATCATGCGGAAGAAGTCATCAAGGGCATTCCGTCGGGGACGGTCATCGCCAGCTCGTCGCGGGACACGGCCGAATTCTTCCAGAAGCTTTTTGCGACAGACTCGTTTCGCACCTACATGAGCGACGACGTGTGCGGAGTTGAACTGTGCGCGGCGTTCAAGAACGTCATCGCCATTGCCGTGGGCCTTTCCTACGGCATCGGATACGGTGACAACACGGCTGCCATGCTCATGACGCGGGGCCTTGCGGAAATGAGCCGCCTTGTCGTTCGCGCGGGGGGACGCTCCATCACCTGCATGGGGCTTGCGGGCACAGGGGACCTCATAGCGACCTGCACCTCAGAGCATTCTCGCAACCGTCGTTTCGGCAAGCTGCTTGCCGCAGGCGGCACGCTTGACGATTTCACGGAACAGACGCATATGGTGGCGGAGGGCGCGCTCGCCTGCAAGACCCTCAAGACCCTTTCTGACCACTATGACGTGGAGCTTCCCATCACCGATGTCGTGCGTGGCATTGTCTGGGGTGGTGACGATCCCCGCGAGGCGGCGGCTTTGCTCACGAGCCGCCCTCTCACGACCGAGTTTTACGGTCTGTAGCCCATCCTGACCCCTCGAGTGCTTTGCGAAGGCGGGGCATCCCCGAGCGCATCGTCTTTGTGGAGGCGCGCCTGCGCATGGCGGCAAGCGGGGCGAAGCCGTCTGCCCAATGCGACAGGTCAGGCGTCATCCTCCTCGGGAAGCGCCGACTAACTCGGCACGCCGTCCAGCTGGCCCGTTTCCCGCTGGATCAGGCTCAGGAATCCTCGACGTGCCGCCAGCACGCCTGCGGTTTCTTCGCTCGCCCAGCAAGAAACGGGCTCGCGTGGCCGACGGCCTCGCTTCAATCGACGCTTCCTTGGCCCGTGGCCGTCAATTTCTCCCGATAGGGTTTCGTGTCGACGAGTTCTGCCAGGCGGACAATTCCCGTGTAGCGTTGCGCTGTGGGTGTGACCAGTCCTGGCTTGAACGCAAGCATGGTGACGGTGAGGTCGGCGGCAAAACAGGGCCGCGCCGCTTTTCCGGTTTGCGCCGAGAGTCCGCTTGGGACGTCAACGGCGACGGCAAAAGGCGCACCCTTTGCCGGCTCGGGCATGCTTCGCCGTTTGTCGATTTCATGGCTCTTTCGGGCACGCGTTCGCCTTCGGTGCCTTCCGTGCCCCGGCCTGCGTGACCCCTCGAATCGCCGCTGATTGGCGCATTCGATCCAGCGTGCGAAGGGTTCCCGCACCTCGTCTCCCGAAAAGCCGGTGCCCAGCATTGCGTCGACTATCGCGGCGGCGTCTTCCATTGCGCCGTCAAGTTGGTCAATTTCGGGACGGACAATCACGCGAAGCGGCAGGTCTTGCCGTGCCGTGGCGACGAACGCGTCGATCGCCGTCGTGCGGGCGGGCTCGGTGCGGAGGCGTTCTGCCAGGTCGGGTGCCATCAGGGTGACGGCATAGCCGGCTTCGGCCAGAAGCCGCGCCACAACCCAGCCGTCGCCTCCGTTGTTGCCCGCACCGGCAAGCACGACGATGGGGGCCGGGTCGGGCACCTGCTGGCGCACGGCGACGGCGACGGCGGCCCCCGCACGGGCCATGAGGTCTGAAAGGGGAATGCCGTCGTCGGCTAGTGCGCGCTCAAGTGCCGCGACCTGGCTGACGTCGAGTGCTGCCCGCCGCTCACGTTCGCGTGCGGCTCCCTCCACCGACATGACGCGTGTTGTGCTGATCAGCCCGTTCAACATGATGAATGGTTCTTTGGCGTGGGCGGCGTGCACGGCTCTGAAGAGGAGTGTGATGGCCCATGTGGCCATGAGGACAAGCCATATCCAGATGAGTTCCGTCCGATATCGCTCGAAGAAGTCAGATGTCGATCCCAGTTCTGAAGCGTCCGTCCCGCCGAAGGAAACGATGCCGTCGAGCGCTACGAAGGGAAGCGCGACGAAGAGGTATAGCAATCCGTACCGCGCAAGATAGTGGTACCACTTCGCGATCCGGGCGTCGGGCCTGACGATGCACAGGCGCAGAAGCTTCTGGCCGAGGGTCTGGCCGTGGGTGAGGCATGGAATGGCGACGAAGAACAAGAGAAAGCTTGCCAGCGCCGCTGCGTACGCTGCCGTTCCCCAGGGGAGGCCCGCCGCTTCTGCCGCGCCTCCTGATCCCAGGGAGTAGAGAAGCGCGGTCATGCCACCTGACGCCATTGCCGCCACAACGGTGTCCAGCCCGAACGAGAGAGCGCGACGCAGCGCTCCCGCGCGCAGGCCCGCCTCCCGTGCCTCCTCGTTGACTATCCTGATGTCCGGCAGCCTTCGCATGAGAGGCCCCGCCAGCCAGTATCCGGTCATCGCACCAAGCGTGTTGAGCATGAGGTCGTCGACGTCGAACAGTCGGTAGGGATGTGCGTAGATTCCCCAAAGGCCGGTGAGCTGCGAAAGCTCGAAGAACAGGGTGGTGCCAAATCCGATAAGCAACGTTTGCCACCACGTTCGCCTGAAATAGTAGCGAAGATACATGCCAAGGGGAACCAGCAGAACGATATTGAGAAAGGCCTCGTATGCCGTTGGATTCTTGATCAGGCCTAGCCAGGTGGAGGGATTGCTGGCCGACCTGGCCATTGCTTCAAGGATGGTTCGCGCAAACAGGAAGGGCGTCAGCTGTGGCTGTGCGGCATACGCCACGTAAGCCGTCCGGTCTTCGGGCAGGGGGAGGATCACCATGTAGTAGGCGACCATCAGATAGAAGACGAACGAATAGACGATGACGGTGCGCAGCCAGGGAATCGATCCAAACTTGCGGTATTGGACTATCATGTACGGCAGCGTAATTGCAAGGGCTATCAAGGGAAAGCTCACCAGGCCGAACATGACGTTCGAGCTGTATCCGCTCAGATTTTCCAACAGGTTTCCTCTCTTGTCCTGTCCGGTACAGTTGTGTCTTCTTCCCTGCTGAAGTCGCTGGGGAGGGCCACGTCGAAACGTTTCAGGAGTCGACGTTTCGGCGTTCGATGCCAAGGAGCCATTCCGCTCTTTTCGCCTCGGCACCGGTGCCGAGGGGGTGGCCGTCGACGCCGACCACGCGGTGCCCGGGAATGAGTACTGGCACGGGATTGCGCCGCACGGCGCTTCCGACGACGCGATAGGAATCAGGTTTCCCTAAGGATGAGGCCACCTGTGCGTTGGTCTGCGTTTCTCCGTAGGGAATATGGCATACCTCGCTCCAAACCATCTGTTGGAAGGCGCTTCCTGTCGGATTGACGGGCACGTCGAACCAGCGCCGCTTGCCGGCGAAGAATTCAAGCAATTCGTTTGCCGCCCGGTTAGTCAGGTCGCTGGGTCGAAGGTTCCCGTCGAAGGTGACAGTGCCGAACGCGAGGTCGGTGATGCCGCTTCCGTCGGATCGGAGGGTGACGGGGCCGAAAGGGGTGCGATATGAATAAAACGAAGGCGTGGCCAAACGTGCATGCATGAAAACCTTCTTTTGAATCGGAGGGGCTTTTCATTATATCGTCCTTGGGAATGAAGCGGGGGAGAGGAGCCGGGATGTAGCGAATCGGTGATGAGGCGTGTTGTTTTGCTCCGCTGCCTTTCTTGGTTGGAGCGTTCGCGCGCCCTTGCGCTAGAATGGAGGCAACCGAACTGACAAGGAGGCCAACATGTTCGAATCGGTGAGAGTCGCACCGTCAATCCTCTCGGCCGACTTCATGAATCTTGGGCGGGACATCGCTCTCATCGAAGAAGCGGGCGCAGGCTTTGTCCATGTCGATGTCATGGACGGCCATTTCGTTCCCAACTTGACCATAGGCGTGCCTGTCGTGAAGCAGTTGAGGAAGGTGACCAAGCTGCCTCTCGACGTGCATCTCATGATCACGAATCCCCTTGAGCAACTGCCATGGTTTCTGGATGCGGGAGCCGATTCCGTCACGGTGCATGCCGAGGCCCTTGACGCCGATGGCCTTGCACGCGCCATCTCGGCCATTCATGCCGCGGGGGCAAAGGCGGCTGTCAGCTTGAAGCCCCGCACGGCGGCCGGAGTCTTGGCACCGGTTATCGGCGACATCGACATGGTTCTGATCATGAGCGTTGAGCCGGGATTCTCCGGACAGAGTTATATAGAGGACAGCGAAGGCAAGGTCGCCCGTGTGGCCGAGATGGCCCGCTCGGTAGGCGCCTCGCCGCTTATCCAGGTTGATGGAGGCATTGGCGTCAAGACCGCGCCCCTGGTCGCGGCGAAAGGTGCTGACGTCTTGGTGTGCGGCAACGCAGTGTTCGGCGCCGACGACCCTGCGCGGGCCCTTGTCGACATCGTCGCTGCCGCCGAGGGTGCGCGTTTGTCCGCCTTGTCCGGGAAGGGGGTCGCGTGATGGCGTTCTCGAACGACTACGTGTATCTTGACTATGCGGCGACGGCCCCTCTCTGCGAAGAGGCGGCGGAGGCCATGGCTCCCTACAGCCAGCCGGGTCGTGCCAACATGGCAGTGGGAGGCAACGCCAACTCGCTTCACACTCCCGGCCGGGCCGCCTTTGCCGCGCTCGAGGGCGCGCGCCGCAGCATAGCCCTCGACTTGGGTGCCTCTCGTCCGGACGAGATCGTGTTCACTTCGGGCGCCACGGAGGCCGATGACACGGCGCTCATCGGCATTGCGCATGCTGCCGCCGACCGCCGCCGTCGCGACGGCATCGCCCCGCACGTCGTCGTCTCGGCCGTCGAGCATGATGCTGTGCTCGCACCGGCGAGGCGACTTGAGTCGGAGGGGTTCTCGGTCACCCGTCTGCGTCCAAATCGCCAGGGGTTCATTGAGCCACCTATGCTCGAGGAGGCGCTGCAGGACGGCACGGTGCTCGTGTCCATTCAGGCCGCGAACAGCGAAGTCGGCAGCCTGCAGCCCATCGCAGACCTGACGCGCGTCGCACATGAAGGCGGCTCTCTCATGCACACGGATGCCGTCCAGGCGCTTGGCAAAGTTCCCCTTCACCTTGCGGATTTGGGTGTGGATGCGGCATCGTTCTCGGCCCATAAGGTTGGTGGCCCCAAGGGAGTCGGGGCGCTTTATCTCAAGGCCCGCACACCGTTCGAGCCCTATATGCTGGGCGGGGGCCAGGAGTCGGGGCGACGAAGCAGCACGCAGAACGTTGCCGGTGCCATGGGATTTGCCGCGGCGTGCCGGGCGGCATGCGGTGCGCAGGAGGCGGAGGCAGCTCGGCTTCGCGTCTTGCGTGACCGACTGTATGGGGCATTTTCCTCCATCGACGGCATAGCCTCAACCGTTGACGTGGAGCCTGGAAGTGAGTCGTTCCTGCCAAATATCGTGCATGTGTTGGCAGACGGCCTGGAGAGCGAGACGCTCATCCTGCGCTTTGACATGAGAGGCTTTGGGGTGTCGGGCGGCTCTGCCTGCTCATCCCATTCTCTTGAGCCCAGCCATGTGCTGCGCGCCTTGGGCATCGACGGCGATCGGGCTGCAGGAGCCCTGCGCATCTCGATGGGGCGGTACACGACAGAGCATGATGTGGATGCGTTCATTTCGGCCATCGAGCCTTGTCTCCATTGGAAGGAGAGAGCGTGGAACTGATAAATACCCATTCTCACACGGGATTCTGCGGACATGGGGAAGGATCGGTGGACGAACTGGTGTCGGCAGCGGTCGCAGCCGGCATCACCACGCTTGGCATCACCGAACATTATCCCCTTTCGGATGCCTTTGACCCGACAGCATACCTGTCCATGCCATCCTCCCGCATCGAGGAGTATCTCGCTGCGATCGAGGCTGCACGCGAGGCCAATCCGGGAATCGAGCTCATCACGGGCTGTGAGCTCGATTGGCTGGGCGCCGATGAGGACCGTGAGATCGCGGAAGCTTCGCTCGCCCCCTTTCGCCTCATTTTGGGTTCGGTCCATTTTGTGGATGCCTGGCCGTTTGACGACCCCTCTCAGCGGGGAAGGTGGGACGAGCCAGATGCTCCCGATCAGATATGGAAGCGGTACTTTGACTTATGGTGTGAAGCTGTTTTGTCGGACATGCCTTTCCATGTCATGGCCCACCCCGACCTGTCGAAGAAATTCAACCGCTATCCCACCTATGACGTGGCTCCCCTTTACGAGCATGCCGCGGAAGCGGCGGCCGAATCCGGGCGAATGGTCGAGGTGAACACGTCGGGATCGTATTACGCGTGCAAGGAGATGTTTCCCTCGCCCCAGCTCCTTTCTGCATTTTGCCGTGCAGGAGTGCCTTGCACGGTCGGCACCGACGCCCATACTCCCGCACATGTTGCACGTGACATCCCTGCAGCATATCGCCTCATGTACGAAGCAGGTTATCGAACGGTAACGGTTCCGACAGCAGCGGGCGACCGTCGAGAAGTTACCATCGAACCCTAGACGTTTTCGACTACGAAAGAGGGCTGATCGCTATGGTTACAGTGGGCGGTGTTGATGAGGTGGATCGGGCAGGTCTTGCTCAGCGGGCTTCGGGCGTGCTGTCCAAACAAGGCTTTGCGATGACGGTCGGCGCGCTTGACTATGCGCTGTTGGAGATGTTTCCGGCTCATGATGCCGAGGGATGGGATCGCACCGGCATGACGGTCGGTGACCCGGCCCGTCTTGTCAAGGGAGTTGCCGTCTCCCTCGATCCCACGGTGAAGGCGGTGGAGGAGGCCGCACGTCGAGGTGCGAATGTGCTGGTGACCCATCATCCCGCCTTCCTTGATCCTCCCACGTCCTTTCTTCCGGCAGCTTCGGTGGGCATTGAGCCCGGTGCACTGGTGTGGCGGGCCATCGAAGACGGCGTGGCGTTGCTCTCCTACCACACGGCGCTCGACGTGAGCGAACGTGCCCAGCAGGTGTTGCCGGAAATGCTCAGCTTGGAATTCGAGTCTGTGGCCATGCGGGCGGCTGAAGCGCCGAGCAAAGGCTACGGCCAACTTTGCAGCGTGCGCGACGACGATGACTCTCTCACGCTTGGCCAGCTTGCCGCCCGTTGCACGTCGGTTTTCGCCCGCGCACCGCGCGTTTGGGGCGATTTCGACCGCGCGGTCGAACGGATTGTCACCTGCACCGGTGCAATCGGGGATCTGGGAAGGCTGTGCTTGCGGGCCCGGGTTGACTGTGTCGTTTGCGGCGAGGTCAAATACCATGAGGCGCTTGCTCTCTCGCAGGCGGGACTCGCCGTCATCGAACTCGGGCATGACACGAGCGAACTCCCCCTTGTCGCGGTGCTCGCTTCGGCGGTGGAAGAGGCTGGGGTTCCGAAGGAGATGATCGCCGTGATCGATCAAGATGAAAATTGGGCGTATCCTGAATCGCTGAGAGTATGAGGCTTCCCTGGGCACATCTCCGGCAAGGCGGTTCGGCATCCTGGGAATCCGCCGTCAATGGGAGGGTCAGGGGCCTGTAGGCCGGCAAGGCCCGCATGTGAGAGATATTCGAATGGAAATGAAAGGGGTTTCATGCAAGCGAGAACCGACGATGTTGCTGCCATGCTGGGAATGCAGCATATCGACCTCGAGCTCATGCGCGCGAACAAGCGCTATGAGGAGTTGCCGCAGCGCAAGGTCATCCTGAAAGCCCGTGAGAAAAGACGCGAGATCGAGATAAAGCGCGACCAGCTGGAAAAGATGCATGCCGAGGCCAATGGCAAGCTCAACCGCATCAGCGACGAAGACGAGTCCCTTGCAGCCAAGCAGAAGCGGGTTCAGGAGGAAATCGACGCCGCGCGCGGTGATTACCGCAGCGTCGAGACGCGCACGAAAGAACTCAATGGCTTTGCCAAGCGCCGCAATGCGCTCGAAGAGGAATTGGCCAAGCTTGGCGAGGATCTGGCGAGGATCGAGGGTGTCCAGGCGCAGGTGGCGACTGCGTTGGCGGAGCTCGATCGACGGGAGGGCGAAGCCATCGATGCCTTTCGGGAGGAAGGTAACGCCCTGAAAGACGAAATCGCCGGACTCGAGGCGCAACGGATACCCCTCGCGTCCGTGCTTTCGCCCGAGCTTTCCGAAGCATATGACAAGGCAGCGCTTCGGGGCAGCGGCGTTGCCATCGGACGCTTGCGCGACGGACGTTGCGGCGTATGCCGCGCGGCCATCGATGGGGGACGCCTCATTGATCTGAAGGCGCAGCGTCCTCTTGCCACCTGTCCGATCTGCAATCGGCTGCTGGTTGTGGAATAGGGCTTTTGCCGGCCATCTGCCAGGCGGTCGGACGCGTTCCAGGGGCATGGGCCACCGCCTGCCCCTGGTGGATCGACGAACAGGGATGAACGCAAAAAGCCCGCTTTCGCGGGCTTTGTCATGAAATCGGGAGAGTGCGGTGCGTCAGGCGCGCTCGACCTTGCCAGCCTTCATGCAGTTCGTGCACACGTTGGCCTTGTGGACATGACCGCTCTTGTCCTTGATCGTGATCTTCTGTATGTTCGGACGGAACATGCGGTTCGTCACTCGATGAGAGTGGCTGACACTGCGCCCCGCGACGGGAGCCTTACCGCAAACTTCACAAACCTTCGACATCGCTCTCACTCCATTACGTTCGGTTCAGGTCTTATAGAAAACCGTTGATGACAAAAAAGCCTTCACACTATACCATATCGACCTATCGATTTACAAGAATTTTTTGTGTAGTATGAGCAGCACCGCGGGCAGGGGCATCGGACAGACGGGCCTGCTTGCGGTATACTCTTTCGTCAGTCTCAACCGTGCGCGATTCGCTTCGTGCCATGAAAGGATAGCCATGAGCAACACGATTCCCGGCAATCTGCATGTCGCAAACGACGTCTTGGCCGATATGGTCGGCAACGCTGCGCTCGAATGCTATGGCGTCGTCGGTATGGCGGCCCCTTCCGCCGCCGACGGAATCGCAAAGATACTTCCTGCGTCGCGTCTGCGTCGTGGCGTCGTCGTCACGACGACCGACGCGGGTGTGCACGTCGAGCTGTACGTCGTCATCGAGTATGGCACGAACATCAATACCGTTTCCCAGAATCTCATCGACCAGGTTTCGTTTGCCCTCAAGGAGTATGCACGCGTGCCGCTCGACGGCGTCGAGGTGCATGTGCAGGGCGTCAAGGTGCGCAAATAGTCGCGCCTCGCAATCGAAGGAGAGCTTCGTCCGCCAGGTGCGGCTCCCGCGGCGGTTCGCGGACGAAGCTCCATGCTAAGGAGAGATAGACCCACCATGCCAGAATCCTACACCGCGAACGACCTCCTCAACGGCATAGCCGCAGCGAGCAAGGTGCTGAGCGAACGCAAGGACGAGATCAACCGCCTTAACGTGTTCCCCGTCCCCGACGGAGACACGGGCACGAACATGTCCCTCACGCTCGAGACGGTCGTGGAAAATCTTGCCAGACTGCCGATCGGTGCGGATGGCACTGAGGTTCGCAAAGCTGTCACAACCGGAGCGCTCATGGGTGCCCGCGGCAATTCCGGCGTCATCACCTCGCAGATTCTTCGTGGCCTGTGCGAAGGCAGCGTGGGCCATGAGTCCCTGAATGCCGAAAGCATCGATGCAGCCCTTTCCCATGCGGTGAGCGTTGCGTTCCAGGCCGTGCGCAAGCCGGTCGAAGGCACCATCCTGACCGTGCTCAAGGATTCCGCTTCTGCCGCACGCCATGCGCGCAAGAAGAAGCTGGAAACCGATGAGGTTTTGGAGGCCGTTGTGGCGGAGGCGTATGCGTCGGTGCAGCGCACTCCCGACCTGCTGCCCGTCCTGAAGGACAATGGAGTCGTCGACGCGGGCGGTTTCGGACTGGCAATCTTCTTCGACGCGTTCGTCGCTGCCCTCACTGGCAAAGAAGGACCGTTGGGGGACGAGCTTGCCTTTGCGCGCGGCATTGCTCCGAAGGTTGAGATCGAGCAGATCAACGACTGGGAGGGGTCGGCGTACCGCTATTGCACCGAGTTCCTCGTCCGATCGGACGAGCTTGAGATCACCGAAGGCCTTGATTTTCTTGGGACGATGGGTGACTGCGAGCTGCTGGTCGGCCAGAATCCCGACTTCAAGGTTCATGTTCATACGAACGAGCCGGACAAAGTGCTGGCATACATGCTTGCCCGTGGACAGATATCAGAGGTCCATATCCACAACATGCAGCTTCAAAGCGCCGCCCGCACCGAGGCCCTTGCGGCGGAGGAGGAGGCCGAGCGCAAGCCGCTCGGGTTCGTCGCGGTGGCGGCAGGAGAGGGAAACGCGAAGATACTCGAAAGCTTGGGCGTTGACGTGGTCGTGTCGGGTGGTCAGACCATGAATCCCTCGACGAAGGATCTTCTTGATGCGGTGGGCAAGGTCAACGCCGACGCAGTGGTCATCCTTCCGAACAACAAGAACATTATCATGGCCGCCCAAAGCGCTTGCGACCTGTCCGAGACGCCGTGTGCCGTCGTGCCCACGACCAGCGTCCCGCAGGCGTTCTCGGCGCTGTTCGGCATCGTCGAGGGCGGCAGCCTTGAGGAGAACGTCGCGGCAATGACCGAGGCGTATGCCGACGTCAAGACCGGCGAGGTCACCCATGCCATCAAGGATGCGAAGGACGCGCATGACAATCCCATAGCGAACGGGGATGTCATCGGCATCGCTGACGGGTTGATCGAGGCGGTCGGCACAACGGTCGACGATGTGGTCCTGCAGCTGCTCGAGCGCATGGGCGCCGACGATGCCGACACGCTGACCATTCTTGCGGGCGATCAACTCGGCGATGACGAATTTGAGGCTCTGCTTGCACGCATTCAGGGTGAATACGATGATCTGGAGATCGATTCCCACCGCGGTGACCAGCCGCTCTATCCCGTCGTGATGTCGGTCGAATAGGCGAGGCATGCGGGCGCAGGGCATCAGATCAGACGCGCTGCGACGGAACGGGAGCGTTCCGCCGCAGATCACAGAGCGGGATGCCTCCGTCCGCATCGTGACTGGCAGGTGACAGGGACGATGTCGAAGAACGGCGAGAGCGGGGTGGGCCCCGACCGGCTGGCGGCCACGCTCATGCTCGACGAGCCGGTTGGTCGAGTTCGTTTGGCCAGCCCGGCACGGGTGCGCATCCTCGAGGCGATGGGTATCCGGACGGTGCGTGACTTGGTGACGCATTTCCCCCGTCGCTACATTGACATGTCCCACAAGGTGAAGGTGGCCGAAGCCCGCATAGGCGAGCAATGCACCATTGAAGGGACCGTGCACGAGATCAAGCTGAAGCGTCCCAAGCCGCGCCTTTCGTTGGTGGAGATCGCGGTCGTCGACGATTCGGGATTGCTCATGGTCACGGCGTTCAGGCAGCCGTGGCTCATGGACTCCGTCAAAGCCGGCGCACGCATTGCCGTTGCGGGCAAGCTCGAGTTCAATTACGGGTTCAAGCGGATGACGAATCCCTTCATCGAGGTCCTCGAGGGGGGTGCGGTTGCCCCGGGGCTGATCATCCCCGTCCACCCCGCTTCTGAAAAGCTTTCGACGGCATGGGTACGTCGCCTCGTGGACAACGCCCTTTCCTCCCTCGAAGGGCTGCATGATCCCCTTCCGCTTGACCTGCGGGCGCGATATCGCCTCATGAGCCGTGGTGCCGCGCTTGAATCCATTCATTTCCCCCAAGCCATCGACGAGGCCTCCGAGGCCCGCCGACGCCTCGTATACGAAGAGCTCCTCCTCTTGGAGCTCATGCTCATGAGCGAGGAGCAGGCGCGCACCGCCGGGCTTCCCGCGGTGAGCCACGCCGTCGACGGGCCGCGCCTGCGAGCCTTTGCGGCCTCGCTGCCCTTCTCCCTCACGGAGGAGCAGGTTGCGGCGCGTGATGACATCCTGGCGGCGATGGCCGCTCCGAAGGCGGCAAGCCACATGCTTCTCGGCGATGTGGGAACGGGAAAGACGATCGTTGCCGCCTTTGCCTTGGCGGCGGCCTCCGACACGGGGGGGCAGGCGCTGTTCATGGCGCCCACCGAGGTCTTGGCACGCCAGCATGGCAAAAGCCTGGGTCCTTTGCTCGATGCGGCAGGCATCACCTGGGAGCTGCTCACGGGATCGACGCCTTCGGGGGAGCGGGAGGCCATAATCGCGCGTGTCTCCGGCGGAACGGTCGACGTGTTGATTGGTACGCACGCCCTTTTGGAGGACGACGTCGCTCCCGCCCGCTGCACGCTCGTCGTCATCGACGAGCAGCAACGGTTCGGCGTTGACCAGCGTGCCGCCCTTCTGGCAAAGGGGCAGGCTCCCGATGCCCTCTATCTCACGGCCACTCCCATTCCGCGTACGCTGGCGCTTGCCCTGTTTGGAAACCTGACGCTGTCCTATCTCATGCATCGGCCCTTTGACACGGTGCAGCGCGTGACCTTGGTGCATCAAAAGTCAGAGCGTGGACGTGCCTACGATGCGGCGCTTGCGGCCCTTGGGCGTGGCGAGCAGGTGTATGTCGTGTGCCCCTTGATTGGAAAATCAGGTGACGAACGTGACGCGAAGGGGGGAGGGCGAACCAGAGAGGCTGACGAGGAGGGCACGGAGTATGCGGCCATCAGCATCGAAAGCGATGACGACTTGGCTGGAGACGATGTGGCGGCCGCCGAGCAGGAGGCTGCGTTCCTCCAGGCAAAGACCTTTGCCGGGTATCGCGTCGAGCTGTTGCACGGCCGTATGGCCGGCAAGGAGAAGCAGGAAGCCATGCGTCGGTTTTCAACGGGCGATTCGCAGGTGCTCGTGGCCACCACGGTCATCGAAGTGGGCGTTGACGTGCCAAACGCCACCGTCATGATCATCGAGGATGCCGATCGGTTCGGTCTCTCACAGCTCCATCAGTTGCGTGGCCGCGTGGGGCGTGGCACCAAATCAGCTGAGGTCCACTTGATTTCGGCTTCGAAGTCCGACACGGCGCTCACGCGCTTGGCTGCGATGGAGCGAACCGACGATGGGTTCGAATTGGCTTCGTACGATTTGTCGTTGCGTCGCGAGGGCGATATCCTAGGGAATCGCCAGCATGGCGCAGGTGGTCTCAAGCTGGTGAACGTCATGCGTGACGGTGCCGTCATCGAGGCCGCCCACGCTGACGCGGCAGCCATCATGGAGGGGGATCCCCACCTCAGCTTGCCGGGACATCGTGCCCTTGCGCGCGAGATGAGGATGGTCTTTCCCATCGAGCATCTGGTGCAAGGAGGCTGAAATGCGTATCATTGCCGGAGCATATCGAGGTCGTGTGATCAAGGCCCCGAAGGGGAAGGACACCAGGCCAACCACGGACCGGGTTCGCGAGTCCCTCATGAGCTCCCTGTGCAGCGCACGCGGTAGCTTTGACGGAGCCGTCGTTCTTGACGCGTTTGCCGGGTCGGGAGCGCTGGGGCTGGAGGCTCTCTCGCGTGGGGCGGCAAGCGTCCAGTTTTGCGAACGCGACGGAGCCGCTCTCAGGGTTTTGCAAGACAACGTGGACCTCCTTGGCCTCGCCGCACCCGCCGTGCGCATCCGGCGGATCGACGTGCTGCGAAGTCCCGCCCTGCGCGCCCAGCCTCCCTTTGACCTCGTCCTGCTTGACCCGCCGTACGCCTATCCGGCAACCGACGTGCTGGGGCTTGTCTCTGTGCTCCGTGAGGGCGGGGCGTTGTCGCCGCGTGTCCTTGTGGCTTACGAGCATTCCGTGACAACGTCCGGACAGACGGACGAAGCTGTGGCATCCTGCGGTTTTGTGCTTGCATCTCGCAGGAAATACGGTGATACTGTCGTGGATATTCTGAAAAACGAAGAAGGAATGCCAACACCATGAAACGTGCACTCACTCCGGGGACGTTCGATCCCATCACTAGCGGGCACCTCGACGTCATCACGCGTGCGGCCCAAATCGTCGACGAGGTTGTCGTGGCGGTGGCTGCTTCCCCCGGCAAGCAGCCCCTCTTCACGCTTGAGGAGCGCGTGAGGCTCATCGGCCAGGCGACGAGTCACCTGCCGAACGTGCGTGTTGAGCCCTTTGCGGGCCTGTTGGTTGATTTTGCTCGGGAAATGGACGCATCGGTCGTGATCAAGGGCCTTCGTGCCATCACCGACTTTGAATACGAATTCCAGATGACGGCGCTCAACTATCAGCTCGACCAGCAGCTGGAAACCCTGTTCATCATGTCGCCGCCCCAATACATGTATCTCTCGTCGTCCATCGTGCGCGAGATCGCAAGCTTGCATGGCGATGTGGCGCAGTTCGTTCCTCCCTGCGTGATTGAGGCGCTTGCGGGAAAATTCGACTGGGCTTGATCGGGCACGCCAGGGGTCCACGATGCCGCACGACGCGAGTCCAGGTCGTTCGCACAGCTTTGAGCGGGCGTTCCTCTTCTCCTTTTCGCAGAATGCAGCAGGTGGGCAAAGGCCTCCGGTTGAGGGAAAAGCTCTTCGATAAAATCAACGATACGGTTCCGACGTGGTGAAATATGCGCGGTTTATGCAGTGGCGCTTGGAATTGACCGTAAACCTGTTAGAATATCTTGACGCATGCGCGTAGGCGGTGGTGTATGCATTGATGCAGTTGAAACGCAGCACGCTTGGGTGGAAGGACTATCATGGACGAAACAGGAGTCTTGGGGCTGCTCGAGGAGCTCTCGATTCTTCTTGAAGATTCGAAGCCGGTTTTTGGTAAAAACACCATGCGGCAGGTGGATATTGCCGCGGTATTCGAGATCATGGATGAAGTTCGCGACACGTTTCCCAGCGAATTTTCTCAGGCCCGCCAGATTGTGCGCGAGCGTCAGAGCCTTCTCGACGATGCCGAGGCTGAGGCCAACCGCATGATCGAGGATGCTCGCAGCCAGGCCATGACCATTGCCAGCGAGCAAGAGATCGTCCGCATTTCACAGCAGCAGGCGGATCAGGTTCTCGCCGACGCCCGCGAGTTGGAGCGACAGACGCGTGCCGGTGCCGAGGATTACGCTGACGAGGTGTTTGGGCATGTTGAGCAGAGTCTCGACACCTTGCTCAACAACGTGCGTCGCTGCCGTGATCGTCTGAACGCCAATTCCCTCGCTGCTGGACGTTGATGGATTCCACGCGCATTCATATTCCGAACGAGCTGTTCACTCCCGCACAGTGCACCCACTTTGACGGTGAGGCCGCACTGCCTGTCATCAAGGCCGGTCCTGATTCGTATCGGTTTGCCCGTCCGCTGTCTTGGCAGGTCGACGTCACGAACACGGGCGACGCCCTGCTCGTCTGCGGCACTGTCGAGGGCGAGGCGGAGACGTCGTGCGCCCGGTGTCTGGATGATTTTCCGTTTTCCGTCGAGGGAGACATCGAGGGTTATTTTCTGCTGAAAGCCGATTCCGAAGTGCCGGAAGACTTGGATGAGGATGAGTTTGACGTGCTGCCTGAAGGCGGTGTCGTGGATATCGAGCCGCTCATCGTCGCGGCGCTTCTCCTGGAGTTCCCCCTCGTTCCTTTATGCGATGACCACTGCAAGGGCCTGTGCCCGACGTGTGGCGCCGATCTCAATGCCGGCCCGTGTGGGTGCGTGGGCAACGACGAAGAGGCAAGGCGGGGAGAGACTCGACCGAGTCCGTTCGCTGCTCTCGAGGGATTTCCTTTCGAAGAAGGGCGCTAAAGCGCGCCGAAGAGGGCTTCCTTCGGCATTTTCCCGCGTGACGGGTGCTTCCCTTTCGATTTCCAGCCGTCTTTTCCGCCGGTAGGGTACAATGGCGGCATGGACAATGAGAAAGAAATGACTGGGGCCTCTGAGCCGTATGTGTCTGCGCGCACCGTGTTTGCCCGCTTTGTCACCTACTACCGACCCTATCGGTTTCTCTTCTTCTTCGATCTGTTCTGTGCAGCCATTCTTGCGGCCGTCGATCTCGCTTTCCCCCAATTTCTCAATTTCTTCACCAAGGAGTTCTTTCTGGAGGCGCCCTCGGTCATTCTGGCCTCGCTCGGGTGGATAGCTCTCGGGTTCGTGGCGCTGTATGCCCTGAGGACCGGATGCCAGTACTTCATCACGGCATGGGGACACATCATGGGGGCCCGCATGGAGGCTGACATGCGGATGGATCTGTTCGCGCAATATCAGCGTCTGAGCTTTTCCTATTACGACAGGAACAACACCGGCGAGATGATGAGCAAGCTTCTGACCGACCTGTTCGACATCTCGGAATTGGCCCATCATGGACCGGAAAATCTGTTCATCTGCATTCTGAAGATAGCGGGATCGTTCGTGCTGCTGTTCATGATCAACGTGCCGCTTACCGCGGTCATGCTGGTTGCAACGGTGGCCATGGCGGCGTACGCCCTCTGGCGCAACTATCGCAAGCGCATCATCTTCACTGAAAACCGGAGGAAGATGGCCGACATCAACGCCCGCTTGCAGGACTCTCTCGGCGGGATTCGGGTGGTGAAGTCATTTGGCAACGAGGCGGTGGAAATCGAGAAATTCGACCGGACGAACGTGCGCTTCGTGGACACCAAAGAGAGCTCCTATCGGTTCATGGGCGCATTCCATGCGGTGAACTCGGCGTTTACGGGCGTGCTGTATACCGTGACCATTGTGGGGGGCGGCTATTTTGTGGCGACGGGCACTCTGGCTCCCACCGATCTGGCCATCTACGCGCTGTATATAGGCATCTTCCTTTCGCCTGTCGAACAGCTCATCAATTTCACTGAGCAGTTTCAGAAAGGCTACGCCGGTTTCCGCCGCTTCATGGAAGTGCTGGCCGTACGTCCGGACGTGCAAGACCGGCTGGACGCCGTGTCGCTTGAGGAGGCGGAGGCTGGCCGGCGCCTCGGCTCCGTCGCGGGTGAAGTGCGCTATCGTGACGTGCGCTTCGGCTACGACAGCCGGCATGAGGTGCTGAGGGGCTTTGACCTGACGATTCCGGCGGGATCGACCGTCGCGTTTGTAGGGCCGTCGGGCGGAGGCAAGACCACGGCGTGCTCGCTGCTGCCGCGCTTTTATGACGTTCGGGAAGGTGCCGTTGAAATTGACGGGATCGACGTGCGCGACGTGAAGGTGGACACGCTGCGTGAGGCGATTGGCATCGTGCAGCAGGATGTGTACCTGTTTGGCGGAACCGTTCGCGAGAACATTGCCTACGGCAGGCCCGGTGCCTCGGATGCGGAAATCGTGGAGGCTGCACGCCAGGCGAACATACACGAGTTCGTCATGGGGCTGCCGGAGGCCTACGAGACGTTTGTCGGCGAACGCGGGGCCCGCCTGTCGGGCGGTCAGAAGCAGCGCATTGCCGTTGCCCGCGTGTTCTTGCGCAATCCGCACATCCTCATCCTGGACGAGGCGACGAGTGCTTTGGACAACGAGAGCGAACGGGCCATCCAATCGTCCCTCGACGAGCTGTCTGAAGGTCGCACGACGCTCATCATCGCCCATCGTCTGTCAACCATCCGGGGCGCCGACATCATCGCCGTTGTCGACGAGGGACGTGTGGTGGAGCGGGGCACCCATGACGAGTTGCTCTCATTGGGTGGGACGTATGCCCGCTACTACGAGATGCAGTTCGGTCCCGTGGCGTAGGGGGACGCTGATTCGTTGTGCCCGCCTTCCTGCCGGCATTCGCGCAACGATCACGTGGCTCGACGTGTCCCAAGCTCATCTGCAAAGGTGCCAAAGGATCCTTGCCAGTGTCGTTTGGGTGCCATTACCCACTTTCGTGGCGATCGGGGCTTGCGGCGCGAAGCAGCCTTTGGTACCATACTACTTCGCGTGTTTATCGAAGCGAAACGGACAAGTGCGATGCACCGTCCGGCTGAAGAAGGAGTATAGATCATGGCAGTACCTAAGCGCAAAATGGGTCGGTCCCGCACTCATGCCCGCCGCAGCAGCAATGACCGGATTGTGGCGCCAGCGCGCTCTGTTTGTCCGCAGTGCGGGGAAGTGAAACTTCCTCATCGCGTGTGCCCGAACTGTGGGTTCTACAAGAACCGTGAGGTCATCGAGACAGACTAGCTCCAGCTGCGCATTTGCGCACGGGATTGCCTGCGCCTGACAAGCCCCTTCGTTACCTCGCGTTCGCGTGAGCCGGCGAAGGGGCTTTCTCTGCTCGGTCTCCTTTGACGGGGCTGACGTTTGGCGGTGCAAGCGTCTCCCGCGTGTCTTTGCCGGTTGATGCAACCTGTGGCGTCATTGCGGATTTGGCACGGAATGTGCCGTCGAACGAAGGGATCACTATGTCAGAGAAGGTCACCATCGCCGTCGATGCCATGGGCGGCGACCATGCTCCCGGTGTTGTCCTCGAGGGAGTTGCCGATGCCCTTGCGGCCGACGAGACGCTGCATGTCGTGCTCTGCGGACCGGCCGAGGTCGTGGAACCGTTCGCATCCCATCATGAGCGCTGCGTCGCCCGCGTGACGACCGAGGTCATTGACATGGGGGAACATCCGGCGAACGCCGTCCGCAAGAAGAAGGACTCCTCCCTTGTCGTGGGCTGCCGCCTGGTGAAAGAGGGGGAGGCCCAAGGCTTTTTCTCGGCGGGCTCAACCGGTGCCTGCCTTGCCGCCGCCACGCTGGTCATGGGACGCATCAAGGGCGTCTCGCGGCCGGCTCTCGCCACGGTCATTCCCTCGCCCGTGAAGCCCGTCGTCATGTGCGATGTCGGCGCGAACGCCGATTGCAAGCCCGAATACCTGGTGCAGTTCGCGCAGATGGCGACCGTGTATATGGAAAAAGTCATCGGCGTGCCAAATCCCCGCGTCGCCCTCCTGAACATCGGCGAGGAGGAGGCAAAGGGCTCGCAGTTTGCCCAAAAAGCTTATCTGCTGCTCAAGGATCGCGTCCCGAACTTTGCCGGAAATGGGGAGGGGAGCGACATCCTGCCAGCCAACTACGACATATTCGTCACCGACGGATTCACGGGCAACGTGTGTCTGAAGACCATCGAGGGGACCTCGAAGACGTTGTTCAAGACCCTCAAGGGCCTTATGTTGAAGAGCCCGGTGACCAAGCTGGGAGCCCTTGCCATCAAGGGCGGCCTAAAGGACCTTGCCGCACAGGTGAGTCCGGACACGTACGGCGGCGCACCCCTGCTGGGCGTCAAGGGTGCCTGCATCGTTGGCCACGGCTCGTCAAATGAGACGGCTATACGCAATGGCGTGCTGACCACGGCAGGTATCGTGCGCGCAAACGTTTCTGAAATAATAGCGCAAACCGTTTCAAAACGGGGCACCTCGGCTACAATGGATTAGTCGAGTTGCGCGGGGCAGGAAGTGCGCGCTCGTCTCTGCATGACAATCGAAAACGTTTTTTACCAGAAGGTCCGAACACCTTATGATACTGACTGAAGAACAACAGCGAAAGCTGGAGCGTGCACAGGCCATTCTCGAGTACCGCTTCTCTCAAGAGCAGTTGCTTTTGTCTGCCCTGACACATCCGTCCGCCACCGAGGGCCGGTCTGTCAAGTACTCCTATGAACGCCTTGAGTTTTTGGGTGACAGCATATTGGGATCCATCGTCGCCACCATTGCGTTTGACCGTTACCACGACCTCGATGAAGGGGGTCTCACGCGCATCAAGGTGGCCTTGGTCTCCGGCGCAAGCCTGTCCAACGTTGCGGACGGCCTCGGCTTCGCGGACATCATCGTCTTCGGCTCGTCGGAGACGGGCACGGGGAAGCGCGGGCTTCATTCCGCTCTCGAGAACGTCTATGAGGCCGTGGTGGCCGCCCTCTACCTTGATGGGGGCATTGAGGCCGCACGGGCATTCGTCGAGCGAACGCTCGTGCCGCGCATGTCCTCGGGCATGGCTCGCGAGCCGGAAAATCCCAAGAGCGCCTTGCAGGAAAAATTGCAGGAGGACGGCATCACGCCCACATACAAGCTCGTCGAAACACAGGGCCCACCTCATGACCGCACCTTCATCGCCCAGGTGTACGCAGGCTCGCAAGGGCTCGCCCGCGGGACGGGACGGACGAAGAAGGAAGCGGAGAGCCAGGCGGCCAAAAGCACCCTTGCCCGCCTTGGAGAATTTCTTGGCCTTGGTGTAGACGAGGGCGCGCGTGCCGAAAAGGTGGCGGCCACCAAACAGGCGAAGGCGGAGAAGGCCGCTGCGAAAGCGGAGGAGAAGGCCCGCAAGAAATCCGAGCGTGCCCAGGCGAAGCAGCGCAAGCAAGGGTAGCGCATGTATCTGAAGTCGCTTGTCCTCAAGGGGTTTAAATCGTTTGCCGACCGCAGCGCGCTGACGCTCGAGCCGGGTATAACCGCGGTCGTCGGCCCGAACGGATCGGGAAAGTCCAACATATCCGATGCGGTGCTGTGGGTTCTTGGGGAGCGCAATGCCAAGAACCTGCGCGGACAGGCCATGGAGGATGTCATCTTCGCCGGATCCTCGGCTCGCAAGAGCGTGGGAATCGCCGAGGTCGACCTTGTGCTGGACAATTCAGACGGCACGTTGCCTGTCGACTTCGACGAGGTGGCCATCACGCGCCGCATGTACCGTTCGGGGGAGAGCGAATACCTCATCAACGGTGTCGTCGCGCGTCGCATGGACGTGCTGGACATCCTGCATGACTCCGGTTTGGGAACGGGCACTCATTCCATCATATCGCAGGGAAGCTTGGATTCCATCCTGCAATCGAAGCCGGAAGACCGTCGAGCGATCATCGAAGAAGCCGCTGGCGTGCTCAAACACAAGCAGCGCAAGGCTAAAAGCGAGCGTAAGCTTGCCGCCATGGATGTCCACCTCTCCCGAGTGAAGGATGTGACCGCCGAGGTCGAGCGTCAACTCCGACCTCTTGAGCGCAAGGCCAAGCGTGCCCGTGACTACCAGGGGCTCGCTGCCGAGTTGAGTGAGCTCAACCTGGCCCTTGCCGTGGACGACCTGAGGGCGTTGCGGCGTTCGTGGAACGACGCCGACGCGCGCGAGCATGCGCTTGCGGCCGAGCTCGACCAGCGGCGGGCGGCCATTGCCTCCCTCGAGGCGCGCGTCGAGGAGCTGCAGGAGAGAATCAGGCGGGAGAGCGTCGACGCGGGCGAGATCGCGCGAAACCATCAGCGGGCATCGTCGGTGGTTGAGCGCATCGACGGCGCCATGCTTCTGCTGCATGAGAAACGTCGCGCCGCCCAGAGCTATGAGGCCGATCTGCGCGTTACGCTGGAGACCCACAAGGTCAAGAAAACGCAGGCTGAAGCGGATCGAGCTCAGGCCGAGCTCCAGAAGGCAGAAGTGAATGCGGAGCGGGGACAGGCTGACGCGAATGTGACGCGCCTTTCCGAGGAACGGGAGCGGCTCCTCGCGCGTCGCAGGGAGCTTGACCGCGAAGCGTCCTCCCTTGAAGAGGGGCGGCGCACTCGCGAACAAGAGCGCGAGCGCAGGCGCCGAGAGCGCGAGACGACGCGTGAGGCCTTGGCGAATGGGCTCGCCCACGTCAAAGTGGTTGCAAGTCGTGGGAAGGAGCTTGAGGCCCAGCTGGACCGCGCACAGGTCGAACTCGCTTCCGCCACGAAGGCGGCGGACGAGGCTGCCGCGGCCCTTGCCACGCTTGGGGAGCGGGAATCGTCGGCGCGTGCGGCTGTGGGCGAGGCGTATGCAGCCCGCGAGGCGGCGCGCGCCTCGCTTGATGGCGCCCGTGACGAGGTCTCGCTCATCGGCTCTGAGATAAAGGCTCTGGAGGAGGTCGAGCGCGCGAGCGCCGCCCAGTCGGGACCTGCGCTTTCCTGGCTCGTGAACCATGCCGAGAGCTTCGATTCGTCCCTTGCTCCCATCGCCCATGCGGTTCATGCGCCAGAGGGGGAGGAAGCGCTGGTCGAACGTTTGCTCGGGGCCGACATCTCGGCTTTGCTCGTGAGCGACGCGCAGGCTGCGAATGCCGTTGCAGAGGCGCTGGTCTCACGGGGCGAGGATGGCGAGGTCGTCCTTGTCGCGTGCGACGATGCGGCGCGAAATGCCATGGGGCCAGCTTCCGCCGCCGCTGCACGCGCTGCGGCACGTGCTTGTGGCGGGAGAGCCCTTGTCGATGACCTGTCATGCGATCCCGGAGTCGCGTCTGCGGTGGAGGCGTTGCTGGGGGACGTGGTTGTCTGCACCGACCTTTCTGCCGCGTTTGACGCCCATGCGAGCTGTTCTCAGCCCGTGCGTTTTGCCACGCCTGACGGCTGTGTGGTGTGGCCTGCCGGGAAGGTGGCGGTTGGAGGACCCGTTCGAGAGGATGACCAGGGAGCCCTTGCGCGTGCCCGTCGTCTTGGGCAGTTGCGGTTGTCCAAAGTCGCCGCCGATGACGCGCAGGGCGCGGCGGAGCGCGCAGCGTCTGGTGCCGAAGAGGCCTTGCGCAGGGCGCAAGGGGAAAGCCTGAAGCTCTCTCAGGAACTCGCATCGCTCCGGGGTCGGACTGACTCCATGAGCGCTGAAGCGGTGCGTGCGGAAGAGAAGCTTGCGGCAGTGCGCGGCGAGCTTGAAGACGTCGAGCGCCAACGTGCCGAAGCCGAGCGCACCGTGGCAGACGCGCGGCCGTGCGTCGATGAACTTGAGGGGCGCCTTGCGGAGCTGGAAGCAGAGCTTCAGGCGGGTGCCGAGAAGCTTGCTGCAGCTCAAGATGCCGTTGGGCCTGTTCGAGTTGAGGTTGCACGGGTTTCGGAAGCGCTGTCGGAAGCGAAGCTCAGGGCGGCGACGCTCTCAGAGCGAGAGACCTACGCGTCTCGCGTCGTGGAGGCGCGCATGCGCGAATTGGAATCCCTTGCCGCCTCCGATGCGGAAGCCCGTGAGACCCTGGCTCGGAAGACGATGGCTCAGCGGCGCATAGAGCCTCTGCTTGCCCTGTTTGGTGAGCTGTCCGACAGCGCCCGCCGCCTGGCGCGTGGGATTGAGGAGGAGGCGTCGTCTGCGCAAGACTCATCGAGCGGCCTGCATGCCGCGGCGAACGAGGCCCGCAAGGAAGCTCGAAGCGCCCACGATGCCTTTGACGAGGCGAATGCCCGTCTTTCGGCTGCGCGTGTCGACAAGGGGCGTCTCGAAGTGCAGGTGGAGGCGGGAGCCGCCGCCATTGTCCACGATTGCGAAACGCCTCTTGAGCAAGCTCTTCTGCTTCCTGAGCTCCAAGATCGTCCCGTGACGGAAGATGCGGCCTTCAAGCTGCGTCGGCGCATCGCGAACATGGGCACCATCAACCCCGACGCGGCGGAAGAGTACGAGAGTCTGAAGGAACGCTACGATTATCTGGCAGTCCAACTTGCCGATCTCGAGGGAGCCCGCCGTTCGCTCACGAAAATAGTCCGCGTCATCGATGCGCGCATGAAGGACGATTTCATCCGCACCTATGAAGCGGTGGACGCGAACTTTCGTGAGATATTCGCCGTTCTGTTCCCTGGCGGATCCGCTCACCTCTCGCTTTCCGACCCCGATGACCTGGAGAACACGGGTGTGGAAGTGGAGGCTCAGCCACGGGGCAAGCGCATCACGAAGATGATGCTGATGTCGGGCGGAGAAAAGTCGCTCACGGCTTTGGCGCTGCTGTTCGCCGTGTATCGTATTCGCACGACTCCGTTCTATATCCTGGATGAGGTTGAGGCCGCTCTCGACGACTCGAACCTGCGCCGGCTGACGGCCTATCTCGACGCGTTGCGCGATGCGACCCAGCTCATCATGATCACCCATCAGCGGCGCACCATGGAGATGGCAGACGTGCTGTTCGGCGTGTCTATGCAGGCCGATGGCGTGACGAAGGTCATCAGCCAAAAGCTTGATCATGCGTTGAAGTACGCTGAATAGGCCGCTGCGGCAAGGGAAGAGCTTATTCAGCGTCATCTTTCCAAAGCGGGGAGGTGTGACGCGATGGAAGGGCGAAGGCCGAAGTGAGGGGCAATATCTTTACAGGCGTCGACGGAGCTGCTGCTCCTTGATCTCGTTTTCCAGCGAGGTGTGAATAATATTGGCGAACGGTCCGACTCCCTCCAAAATGCGCTTTTGCCCGGGTGATTCTGCTCGATGAAAGACGTAGGAGAGGAGGGCTCCGGCATAGAATTCCGCCAGAAAGTCGATGCACGTATCTTGCAGGTGACGGTTGCTCAGAATGAATCGTATGTCACCACGTAGAGCCGGTAGATACAGTTTGTACAAATAGTCTTTCAGCGGACAGTTGGGCTGCATGTGGAGGATCTTCAGGTAATACGAGCGGCGTTGCTCGAAGGTCGCCGCGAAGGCGGTGAGAAAATCGGCGCCGTCAAGTGACCGGACTCCTCTTTTAACAAAAGTGTAATAGGGAAGACTCGTGCAGGGATCGTCGCTCAGCACCTCGTAGACGAGTTCGTCGGGAGCGAAGTGACTGAGCAGTTGATCGCCGAGATCGTGGCGAAAAATCCAGACGATCAGATGATCCTTGTCAATGAAATGGTAATAGAACGTCTTACGGTTCTTTCCCGCTTGGGCGATGATGTCCGACACGGTGATTTTGTCTGGAAGAGTGTTCTCGGTCAGGAAGACGAACGCTTCGGCAAGTGCCTGTATCGTATCGGTCGAGCCCATAGCGGCCTCCTTGTCTCAGTGGGATGACAAGAGCCGTGCATACCTTGCTGAAGTCGCGGTCGTACTCAGGCAGGCAGACGCATACCCATTTGCCATCCCCGCAGCAATACATGTTGTTGAAGGGGTTGGGAACTTCACGGCGGTTTTTTGGGTACTCGTTTCCATACTGGGCAGAGATGATGCCCGTCGACAGCGTATAGAGGCCGGCATGTTGCAGGGGCACACTGACCCGATCGCCTTCTTCCGTGCGTGTGCGGTTGAAGAGCGCAGCGGCTATGCCCGACGCTAGGAACAGCGAAACGCCGAAATCGCCAAGGCCGTTCGTGGGGATGAGAGGGGCGTCTCCGCGATTGACCGTGGTGCCGAACACGCCGCCGCGAGCCATGTAGCAGGTCACGTCAAAACCGGCAGCGTCCTTCTCGGCACCCTTGTCCCCGTATCCCGTCACCTGTGCATAGACGAGTTGGGGAAACATTTCGTGAAGCGTGTCGAAGTCAAGGCCCATCTTGGCGAGCGACTTGGTGCGATTGCTGGTGAGGAACACGTCGGCCTTTGCCAAAAGCCCCAGCATGACTTCCATGCCGGTCTCGCTTTTGAGATTGAGCGTCATGAATTTCTTTCCAAAGTTTGCAAAATCAAACGCCAGATTCTCATCGTCAGACATGGGCATGTTGAACACACCGGCCTGACGTCGGGCAGGATCTCCCCCAAAGGATTCCACCTTGACGACATCGGCACCCCATTCGGCCAACACGCGACCCGTCGTCGGTGCGGCAAGATAGCTTGTCAGATCGACGACCCTGATTCCCTCCAGTGGTTTCATCCGGACCTCCCTGTTTGTTTTCATGGTCAGATAGACGAAGGGTCATCCGCAGCGTGCGGACAACCCTTTGTGTGTAAGAGTTACGGTCTCAGTGCGATCTCGATACGAAAGGGCTAGTCCTGGTACTCCACGACGCCGCCAAACTTCTGGCAGTTGAGGGCAATCGTGATACGCTGAACGTTCGGGGCGCCCTCTTCGAGCCACATGGCGCGCGCATCGCGGTACAGGCGCTCGGTCGGGCCGTAGGGGCTGTCCTCGAAGTAGCCGTCTCCGCCGAAGATCTCCAGCATGCCGTCGGACACGATACGCGTGGAATAGATGGAGAACAGCTTGCACATGGCTGCTTTTTCCTCGATGTACGTGCTCTTCGGATCGTTGTCGTACTCTTTGCCGAAGTCGTACACCATGCAGCGTAGCGCGTGGGTGTAGGTCTGCATTTCGGCCAACTCACGCTTGATCATCTGGCGAGAGGCGATGGGCTTGCCGAACGTGATGCGGTCGTTCGCACGGGCAAGGCTCATTTCCAGCATCCTCTGGCACATGCCAAGGTTGGAGGCCGCGATGTGGGCGCGGGAGACGGACAAGGAGTGGATGGCAATCTCCATGCCCTGTCCTTCTTTACCCATCAGGTACTTTTTGTTCAGCTTCATGTCGGTGAACTTGAGACCGGTATGAGCAGCGCCGCGGGCACCCATCATATGGGGCATCGGGGTGGTCTCGTAACCCGAAGTGTCGACGGGCACGAAGAAGGCGGACAGACGCTCGTCGCCCTCCTTCTCGGGATGTGTATAGTCAAGACCTCATCGACATTATCTGCATCGGTAATTCGACATTTTCTGCAAAACAGCTGACCTGTCGTTTTATTCCCTTGCCTTGCCCAGCATCAGCGCAGCATCCATGCGTCGGCTCG
>JAEZDJ010000022.1 GCA_023429565.1 Actinomycetes bacterium | reverse complement strand
CAGCCTGAACAGGCGACGGTTGGTGTATGAGCCAGCTCTCCGCCGAGGAGCACCGTCGGCCGATGCCCTATGCCACATTATCGTCGCATTGGCAAACCCGGCCGGTAACCATTATCAGTGTTGGTGTTGGTTATGCCCAGGAAGTCCGGGCCCGCCGCGCCTCCCCGCACGGCGTAGGTCTTGAGGAGGTTCGCGCTCACCGTCGCCTGCGAGGAGGGGGCCGTCCAGTACGTGGTGCTGGCATCCGCCGGCGCCGCGCCGCCCGCGGCCATCGCGCACGCGAGGGCGAGCGCCGCCGCCCCCTTCCCGAGCAGCCCCGTCCCTATCCGAAGCCTTGCCCTGCCGGGCCGTCCCGCTCCGATGTCGTGCCTTCCCATGCCGTTCCCCTTCCCTCCCGCGGCGTCCCCGCCGCGCCTTCCCTCCATGGCCCTGCTCTCCCCTACAGCAGCACGGGGGCGAAGATGCCGACGGCGTTCGTGGGCTCCTCGCTGGCCGTGTCGTCGGAATAGTACGAGGCTCGCGACGAGCCGTTGTACCAGGCATATCCGCTCCAGGGGGCCTTGGTCTTGCCCGTGGCGTTCCACCAGTTCACGCCTGCCTGGATTCTGCTCTCCAGCTGGTTCGCGGTGCCCTGATTGTAGGTGACCGTGTCGGACTGGTTCGTCATGTACTTCACGACGGTGCCCACGCTGCTCACGTTCACGTGGTAGACCTTGTCGACCCAGTAGCAGTAGGTGGCGTCGGGGTTGTTGCCGTAGAGCCCGGGGTAGACCCGGGCCCAGGCCCAGGCGGCGCGGGCGTTCTTGTCGGCTGAGAAGTCGTCGGGGCAGCACAGCAGGGGGGCCGTGCCGGACGTCGTGGCGACGGAATCCGCGAAGGTCTGCTGCAAACTCGTGCCCCAGTCGTCGCCGGCGATGACGCTGCCCGCCGCGGCGTCGAACCCGTGCGCCGCCGCCCAGGTGGCCACCTTGGACGGGGTCAGGGGCATGCCCTGGTAGTCGTTGTTCACGCCGGAGTCGTTCCTGCCGTCCTGGGTGCCGGCCAGGTTGGTGTTCACCGTGGAGTTGTAGACGATGACGTCGACCCCCGAGAGCGCACCTGTGGCAGAATGCGACACCGTGCAGGCCGGGCTCGACTTGTAGATGTCCTCCACCTTCATGACGATGCCACCGGAGAAAGCCGTGCCGGAGTCGAAGGTGTCCGTGACGAAGGGCAGCGTGTCCATGTAGCCGTAGGACACGGCTCCGTTGTTGGCGGCGTAGCAGCCGTCGGGTTTGGTGATGGAGTTGCCCTCCGACGCTCCCGTGTCGTCGCCGGCGACGAGCCCCTCCGCCGTCGGCGTGAAGAAGTAGCCCGTGCCGTTCGCGTCGATGGCGTAGAGGTAGGCGACCGTCTTCCTCTCGACGGCGCCGGCGTCTATCTGGGAGGCGATGTAGAGCATGTTGCCCCGGATTGCCTTCTCGTAGCTCTTGGCCGACTCGGTGGCCGAGTTGGAGTCGTAGCGCGTGATCTTGGAGGTGCCGGTCTTCAGGGAGTCGGCGACCGACGCGAGCCTGCCCATGGTGTAGACCTGGGTCCAGACGTTGGTGGCGTCGTTGGAGGTGTAGGCGGGGCTGTAGCTCTGCAGCTTCCCGTCGCTGTCGAAGTAGTAGCTGCGTCCCTCGATCGTCTGCCATCCCGTCCGCATGGCCCCGTCGTCGACGCTTCCGAAGTAATAGGTCGCCCCGCCGATGGTGCGCCAGCCGTGGCTCCTCGACCCGTTGGACTCGAAGTAGTACCTGAGGCCGCCGGCCCCCGTGTACCAGCCCGTGACCATCTCTCCCGTTGGGGTGAACATGCACCATGAGCCTCCTATGGGCTGGAGGCCCGTCACCATGCTGAAGGGAAGCCCCAGGGAGGGAGAGGTTGCGTTCGGGCGGAAGTAGTACCTGCTGCCGTTCAGGCTGAGCCATCCCGACTTGAAGGTGCCGGGAGACTCCCAGTAGAACGATGCGGAGCCGGACTGGTACCATGGCGTCCGCTGCAGGATGTTCAGGCCGTTCATGTCGGGCGTGCCGGCGGATCCGAGGGAGGGGTTGCCCTCGTCCGCCAGCCACGCGTTGCCCATGAGGGCGTCGTCTATGGCAGGCCAGTCTTCCGGGTCGCCGGCAGCCTTGTACATGTCGGCGAGCCCGAGCACATGCCCTATCTCGTGGGCGAGAATGAGGCCCCTCACCTCATCCTGGTTGCCGCCGACGCCGAAAAGGCCGGGATCTCCTGCTTCGAAGAAGCGATCATAGAGGGTAATGACTGTCTTTTTTGAAGGTTCATTATTTGAAACCAAGGCACCGTCATTAGTACTGTAAACAGTTCGTGTATCTGCAAAAACCGAGCCTTTTGGTTCATTATCATATCTTATAAAAACCAAGGCTTTATCTTCGGTTTCTTGAATAAGATTAAGCCGATTCTGGCCCCAAGAGTCTTTGACGATACCCACCAGCGTATTGTTCAATGCATCGGGATCAGGCCAGCTGGACGTATCTTCCACCGCATAGGAAAGGTTCTTTCCTTCAAGATGTGGAACAATGTCGTACTTTGAATCATAATTTAAAGCGAAATGATACTGTTCGACATTCTCGCTGGTCCGAACATAATACTTGCCCCAGGGAGCGAGGCTATTGTTTTCATATGCAAAAGCAGTATCCGGGGCAAAAAGACCAGCAACAAGCAATGCCCCGACAAGAAATATACCAATGCGACGAATTGACATTATGCAGTCCTCTCCCTGCAGTCCTCTCCCTTATCGATGATCCATGGAGGCTATTCCAAGGGGTCCCGCGGCCTTTACAGTCTCGAGCGCGCGGACGAAATCGTCTGCCGTGTAATAGGCCGCGTCCGGCGGCTGCACGGCGGTGTTCCCCGGTGTGTCGAAAAAGAGGTTTTCGGCAAAATCCCTGTTCTTCTGGACAGAGGGATTTCCATCCCAGCCCATTCCCTTCCATGCGCAGATGAGTCCCTCTTTGACAGGAAAGCAATAGGCATCCCAGCTGACAATGAGGTCAAAGCTGTCGGCAAGCCCGGGAGATGTGGGGTAGCGGTCGTCGAGCCAGTCCTGCACCAGGGAGTCCTGCGCGAGGTCGCAGAAGAAGACATAGCTTCCCCCTGTCTCCACGCGAGGCCCGCATTGGGTGACGAGCCCTGCATCGTCGACAAGCCTCGAGATGGGAAAGAACACGGAGACGGTCTTCCCCTCCATGGAAACATTTCCTGAGTAGACCCGGTCGACGGCGACGGCCAGATCCCGGGGCATCTCGAAGCGATTTTTATCAGCGACGACCTCCTCGTCGTCGACAACCGTTCCCATGAAGATGCAGGCTTTGCTTGCATGCAGGTAGGCCTCGTCATCGTATTCCGTAGCCGGATCGAGCCGATTGACATGCGGATCGAGAGAAAGGTAGCCGGCACGTTCCTCCCGCGTTCCCATGCCGCCGTCGGTGTAGGACACGTTCCCTTCTCCAACAGCAGCGTCTCCGGAAGCCAAGGTGCCGTCCCGCGCGCCCGCGCTCTCGTCCATAGCGGCCGCCTCCTCTCCGACAGCCCCGTTGCCGGAAACACCTTCCCATGGATGCCACAGCGCCATCCCCACGCCAACGAGTGCAAGGACGCACGCTATGCCGGTAGCGACAGCGATGCGCCTAGTTTTGTCTCTTGGCTTTCCCTCCATGTCCCCGTCCCCTTCCTAGCAGGCGGTCCCGGGCTCCCTCCCGGTCATACTCTTCCGCCTCTTCTGCAATCCTATCCTCATCAAAGTCTAATGCCTGGTCCGGAAGAAAGGCAACGTCGGACTTTTCTCCTCGGGCGCAAAATCATCCAGGAATTCACCCCAGGCGAAAATTCCGCGAATTGTTCGCCCGAGGGAAAAATTCCGGTCGAAATTCGCCTTGGGAGAAAACCTGCGGCTGGGACGCCGTCCCGCATAGGTGCAAAACTCTCAAGGCCGTTGATCGGAGTCCTGCGCTTGGCCTCTCTCCCGTCGTGCGAAACCCGGAGGCATGTCACATGAAGCGCCGATCAGAAGCTTTTACAGCGCTAGCACACCCTGCTTTCCCGGCGCGTTTTCCCGCCCTATCTCCAACCAAACTACTTTGTTATCAGATTTTCGATAACTTCCGTTCGCGAAAATCTACTATATACCTAGTAACATAGTAGACTTTATGATGTATAGTTTGTCTTCACCACTACGCAGACTCCTCCTGCAAAGGGACGAGTCTCACCGGTTGTTGTTGGAAACTAGGCGTTCAGATGAAACGCATGAACGGAAGGAAAGACTTTTCATGGCAATTTACAGCACGGCGCACGGGCGCCTTTCGAGACGCCAATTTCTTCAATTGGCGGGCATTGCTGGAACGACGGTGGCGGTCGGAGGCCTGCTGTCCGCATGCAGCAGCGACGGTTCGTCGACGGAGCAGCCTTCGTCCGACAACGGCTCGACCTCCGATCTGCCCCAGACCGACAGCGTCATCATCGGCGTGTATTCGGGCGATTGGGAAAAGAGCATCAACAGCGCCGCTCTCGACGGGTTCACCGACGATTCCGGCCTGGACGTCCAAATCGTTTCGGGCGCTGATGCGGAATGGCTGACTAAGGTGCAGGCGGCGAATGGCAACAATGTTCCTTTCGACTTGCTCATCCTTCAGCCAGACTCCATTCAGAAGCTGGTCGACGGCGATTTGCTGGAGGCGCTCACCGAAGACAGGGTGCCGGCTCTTGCCCAGCTTGCGCCTTCGATCAGCGAAAGGTTCACGGTTGACGGCAAGCTGTACGCCGCAGGCTTTTCCATGGGGCAACTCGGCATCGTCTACCGCACCGACCTCGTTGCAAACCCGCCAGAGTCCTGGAGCGATCTCTGGAAATCGGAATACGCCGGGCAGTTGGGCATCTCCCCACTCACCTATTCCGCAGGGCTTCAGTTCTTCTGGGCCCTCACCAAGGACGGGGACGATATCGACGGTGCATTCACGCAGCTTGAGAGCTTGAAACAGAACGTCATCGCGTATCCCGATGGCGCAGGAACGCTGCAAACCCTCATCCAGCGAGGCGACATCGCCCTTGTCCCGTTCTGGGACGGCCGCGCGTTCGCCTGGCAGGAGCAAGGCCTTCCCATCGGCTTTGCCTATCCCACCGACGGTCCGGTTGCCGCCATCGCCAGCTGGGTCATCCCGAAGAATGCACCCAACTTGGCGAATGCCTACACCCTGCTTGATTTCCTGTGCTCCGCCGATGTGCAGGCTCGCTACGCCGCGCTCTCCTTTTACGGGATGAGCAACAACGACACCGAGTATGCTGCAGACTTCCTCGAGAAGGCGCAGGTGGGAGAAGACTACTACAACCAGCTTTCCTGGGTTGACTACGAGGTTGCCACCGAGAACCTAACTGACTGGAGCAGCCGCTGGCAGGCCATCTTCGGCTAATGCCGAAACCCGCTGCCGGTTGACAACCAGTCTCCGCAACCGTGCGTCTGAACTTCGACTCGCGATGCCCGAGAAGCGCTGATTATTGATCGGCGCTTCTCATGCGCTCAAGAGAAAGCGCGTGATGAAAATGAGAAAGACCGTTGCAAGGAACATCCATGGCATTTATTGAGATACAGAACATCACCCATCGCTACCAGGGCGGTGCGAAGGCACTCGACGACGTGAGCTACTCCATCGAGAAGGGCTCGTTCTTCTCGCTCTTGGGACCCAGCGGGTGCGGCAAGACCACGCTGCTGAACATAGTGGGCGGGTTTGTGCCGCCAAGCGAGGGGAGGGTGCTCATAGACGGCGAGGACGTCACCGACCTGCCTCCCTACCGGCGAAAGATCGGCATGGTCTTCCAGGATTACGCCCTCTTCCCCCATCTGTCCGTCTTCGAAAACGTGGCCTATGGGCTTCGCGTGCAAAAGCGAGCCAAGTCTGAGATTGCCAGGCGTGTCGCCGATTGCCTTGAGCTGGTCCATTTGGATGGCCTCGAGAAGCGTATGCCCCATCAGCTTTCCGGGGGGCAGCAGCAGCGGGTCGCCATTGCCCGCGCCCTTGCAATCGAGCCTGCCATATTGATGCTGGACGAGCCTTTGGGAAACCTGGACGCCAAACTTCGCAAGGAGATGCAGGTCGAGTTGCGGCGAATCCAGCGCTCAACCGGCGTGACCACCGTCATGGTGACCCACGACCAAGAAGAGGCCATGACCATGTCGGACGGCATCGGCATCATGAACAAGGGCAGGGTCCAGCAAATCGGGTCGCCGTTTGAAGTGTACGAGCATCCCAGGAACAGTTTTGTGGCAGGCTTCCTGGGCAAGGCAAACATGTCCGAGACGATTCTCGCGGCCGATGGCTGCCGGGAATCGACCTCGTGGTTTGGGCGGGATGGAGCACCTCTGCGCTTTGCTTCTGGCCAAGCTTCCGACGTGGGAACCGTGGTATGCATCCGCCCTGAGAAGATTCGGCTTGCCTTTGAGTCCCGAGAGGGGGCCGTTCCGGCAAACCTGCGCGACATCGTGTACGCCGGCAGCATCATACAGGCCTTCGCCGACCTGCAGGGAGGTGGCAGCTTGGAGTTAGAGATAGGCGCCTCGACGGTGGCCAGCATACCGGTATCTGGCCAAGAGGTGTATGTGAGTTGGGCAGACGAGGCGGCCATCCTGGTGGAGAACACTGACGGCGCCTTGCCCGAAGGCGAGGTCTGATCGTGAAGTCCAGAAGCCTTCCCATCGCATTATTGGTGCCCGCCGTTGCTTTTTTGGTTGTGTTCATGGTGGTGCCCATTGCCCTGCTGCTGTATATCAGCTTCCAGAACCAAACGTCCACGATGCAGGTGGCGGACGGCTACACGGCAAGCCGCTATCTTGAGATATTCACCAGCCCGGACTATTTGGGAGACATTGGCGTCACGATAGGGGTTGCCCTTCTGACCACCGCCATCACCCTCGTTCTTGCCTATCCTGCCGCGAACCTCATGGTGAACGCCCGTCGCCCGTGGGTGCGCACGCTCCTCTACGTGGTGCTGATAAGCCCGCTCCTCACCAGTGTGGTGGTCCGCTCGTTTGCCTGGGTCGTCCTGCTCTCGAACAACGGCCTGGTGAACCAGGTCCTTGAGACGCTGGGGCTCATCGGCCAGCCGGTCACCATGCTGTGGAACATGCCAGCGGTGATCATCGCCTATGTTCAGGTGCTGCTGCCCTATGCCGTCATCCCTTTGGTCACGTCCATGGGGGAGGTGGGGGGCAACGTCAAGCGGGCATCGCTCGTTCTGGGTGCTGGCCCGGTACGCACGTTCTTCAAAGTCGTGCTGCCGCTCACCTTTCCCGGCGCAATCAACGGTGCCGTTATCGTGTTTGCGCTTGCGGCGGGCAGCTACATTACTCCGTTGATGATCGGAGGAATGCAGCCGCTCCTTCCCCTGGGCATCTACCAGCAGGCATTGCAGATAAGCGACCTGCGCATGGCGGGAGCCATGGCCATCGTGCTGCTTGTGGTGGTATTTGCCATCATCGCGCCGGTCGAGCGTGTGCTGAAGTGTTGGGAGGTGAAGGTCTATGGCTAGCAGAAGGCATGTCGAGGCGTCGTCCCTCCTTGCGAGCTGTGCGGGAATCGTCATCTTCATCTTTTTGGCGCTGCCCATCTTGGTGATAGTCTTCTCTGCTTTTTCACCCACGGCCTTTCCAGAGGTGCCCCCTTCGGGCTTTTCTCTTGTGTGGTTTCAAGAGGTGTTTGCCAGCCGGGGGTGGATGCGTGCCATCCAGACATCGCTGTTCCTGCTTCTCATCGTCACGCCCATCACGGTGATCCTCGGCACGTTCGCGGCCTATGGCCTGCGTCGCCTGCAAGGTCGTTTTTCGAGCCTTCTGCAAAGCTTCATCATGTCGCCGCTCATGGTCCCTCAGATCGTTTTGGGAATCGCGCTGCTCTATGTGTTCAGCGCTGTGGGGATGAACGGATCGTTGTGGACCATGGCGCTGGGCCAATGTGTCGTCGCTCTCCCGTATGTCGTCCGGTGCGTGAATGCCAGCATGGCTGGTTTCAACGTCAGGCTTGAAGACGCTTCGATGAGTTTGGGGGCGAAGGCCGGATACACCTTCCGCCATGTGACGATGCCCCTCATTCGGCCGGGGATCGTGGCGGGTGCCGTGTTTGCCGCGGTGACCAGCTTTGGCGAGGTGTCCATTTCCCTGTTTCTGTCGTCTGCGGCCAACACGCCCGTGTCGGTGCGTATTTTCAACTACATAGAGCAGACGTTCGATCCGGCGGTCACTGCCGTGTCGGTCATCTTCATTGTGGTGTCCATCGTGGTCCTGGTGGTGCTGGACCGCACGGTGGGGCTTGCGAAGGCGATGTGACATGGCGGGCTTCGCTTATGATCGGAACTCCTCGTTCTCCCAGCGCATGGGGGCGATTGTTGATGCGGATCACGTGACGTCGTGTGACGCTGCCGTGGCACGGGTGGGCGCGGAGATAGACGCGCTTGCGCGCGATCTTTGGGAGCATCCGGAACTTTCCGGACAGGAACATCATGCTGCCGATGCCCTTTGCGCTTCCCTGGAGTCCCATGGCTTTGAGGTTGAGCGTCCTGCCGTGCCTGAGCTCCCCACCTCGTTCATTGCCCGGTATCGGACGGGAAGCGATGATTTGGAGAAAGGATGCCCCGAAGGGAAAAGTGACAAGGATCATGCTTCTGACGGGGGTGAAACGTCTTCCAACCGCTCCCGGCCGGGGCCCGTCATCGGCATTCTCGCGGAGTATGACGCGCTGCCTGGATTGAGCCAGGCTGCCCAGCCGGTCCGCCAGTCAATCGTTCCAGGCGGTCCCGGTCACGGATGTGGCCATTGCCTGCTGGCCGCGGGGTCGGTGGGCGCGGCGCTTGCTGCGGCTGCCACGCTTGACGGGGCCGGGGTGCGGGCAGAGATTCGCCTGTATGGGTGCCCTGCCGAGGAGACCCTGGTCGGCAAGGTGATCATGGCGAACGCCGGAGTGTTCGACGCCCTCGACCTCTGCTTTTCGTGGCATCCCATGGGCTTCACGGGGGTTTCTGAGCATGTGTACGCCGCATTGGTTTCCACCACTTTCGAGTTTCAAGGCATTGCCGGCCACGCGGCTGTTTCTCCCGCCGAAGCTCGCAGCGCCACCGATGCCTGCGAGCTCATGGCCGTGGGGGCAAACTACCTGCGCGAGCATGTGCCGTCGGGCGTCATGCTGTCTTACGCCAACAACGCAGGCCCGCTTGCGCCCAACGTGATTTCAGACCGCGCTGAGTCTTGGTATTTCGTGCGGGCGGCAGACTTGGCCGAAGCCCGCTTGACCGCAGGCCGGGTGAGCGACGTTGCGCGGGGAGCCGCCCTCATGACGGGCACGCAGGTGCAGGAGCATCCGGTGACGGCCTGCCAGTCGACCTTGATGGTTCCTTCTCTGAATGCGTTGCTGGGAGCCTGCCTCGAAGCTCATCCTGCACCGGAGCCCACTCCCGATGAGCGTGCGTTTGCCGAGTCCATCCGCGCGACGCTGGGGGAGGACCCCACTGCGTCCGACCGTGAGCAGTGGGCGGTTGCCCAGCCTGCGGGAACCTTGCTGGCAGACGACCCTGTCACCCTTTTCCGCACGCCTGTGCCCGTCATGGGCGCGAGCGACTATTCGGATGTCAGCCGGCGTGTTCCGACGGCTCAGGTTTGGATTGCCGCGGCTCCGTTCGGGACACCGGCTCACAGCTGGCAAAACGTCGCCTGTGCGGGAAGTTCCCTGGGGACGCGTGCGGCGCGGCGAGCTGCGGCAGTCATCGCGAGCGGCATCTGTGCCTGCGCAAGCAGCCCTGAAGTCATCTCTCTGGTGAACGAGGAGTTCGCCTCGCTCGTTTCCGTTGAAGGTAAGGAGTAACGTGAGCAAAGAACATCGATATCGGCTTGGCGTTGACATAGGCGGCACGTTCACCGACTTCACCTTGGTTGACGTGCGGTCGAAAACCATGACGAGCCTGAAGGTGCCCACGGTGCCGCACAGCCCGGAACTTGGCGTGCGCCGCGGGTTGGAGATATTGGAGAACGAGCAGGGGCTCGACCTATCGGAAGTGCAGTACTTCGTGCACGGCATGACCATAGGGCTGAACACGCTTCTGCAGCGTGCGGGATCCGCCTGCGCGCTTCTGGTCACCAAGGGCTTTCGTGACATTCTCAACCTGCAGCGCGCTCGATTGCCCATACCCTATGACTTCAATTCGTTTCTGCCCGAGCCGCTGGTTCCCCGCCGTTTCGTATATGGCATTCCTGAACGGTTCAACGCACAGGGAGACGAGGTCCTGCCTCTCGACCTTGCGGCCGTCGACCGGGCAGTCGAGGATGCGGTGTCCCAGGGGATCGAGGCCGTTGCCGTCGCGTTCTTGCATAGCTACCGCACGCCGGACCATGAGCGCCAGGCGGTCGAGCGCATCCGTGCCACGCATCCTGAGCTCAAGGTCTGTGGCTCGAGCGAAATCTGGCCCGAAATGCGCGAATATGAGCGCACGTCCGCTGCGGTCTCAAACCTGTACATCCAGAGGAACGTGGAGACCTACTTTGCCAACCTGAAGGACATTCTGGGCGCGAAGGGCCTGGGAACCGCTCCGTTCATCACGCAATCGAACGGCGGCGTGATGAACGTGGGGTCCGCCGCCGCCGCCCCCATCAAGACCCTGTTTTCCGGTCCGGCAGCGGGCGTCATCGGGGCCGTCCGCGAGGCCACCCGGGCAGGCAGGCGGGATCTGCTGACCTTCGACATGGGTGGGACCTCGACCGACATTTCCGTTGTCATTGACGGCGCACCGACCTACAGCAGCCAGAGCACGGTTTCCGGCATTCCCATCGTGCTTCCTGCCCTTGACATCGCAACCATTGGGGCAGGAGGGGGATCCATCGCCTGGGTTGATCCAAGCGGCTTGCTCAAGGTGGGCCCTGAATCAGCCGGCTCCAATCCCGGCCCTGCCTGCTATGGGCGTGGCTTCCTCCCCACCATGACGGACGCTTTCATGCTGTGCGGATACCTCAGCCCCAAGCGTTTCTCCGGCGGTCGCATGGAGCTCGATCCCGCACGGTCTGCGGCAGCCATTGGAGCCGTGGCCGAGAAGCTCGGAAAGCCCACGCTTGACGTCGCCGATGACATGGTGCGCGTCTCGGTGTCTGCCATGTATGCGGAGATATCCAACAACATGGAGCAGCGCGGCTACGATCCGCGGGAGCTCACCGTTGTCGCCTACGGTGGCGGCGGTCCGGTGGCGGCGAACATTGTGGCACAGGAGATTCATGCGCGGGACGTGTTCGTACCGTATCGCCCCGGAACGCTCTGTGCCATGGGCGCCCTTTCGGCCGATTTCACCTACGATGCGGTTTCCGCCGAGCAGATAACCCTCGAATTGGGCGCCGAGGCGCTCGTTCGCTCCAAGCTTCGCGAGCTTGAGGGGGAGGCACGTGCGTGGCTCGTCAGTCAGGACACGGATGCCGTCGACCTGGAAAGGGCGACGGTGTGCTGTTTTGCGGACGCCCGGTACTTCGGTCAGTCCTATGAGATACCCGTCCCGGTGACGGATGCTGACGGCCGGGTGCTGGACGTGGCGGGAATCGTCCGAGCGTTTGTGGCCCTGCATAGGCATCTGTATGGCCATGCGGAGGAGGAATCCGCCATCGAGATCGTGAGCCTGCGGGCGCGCATCACGGCTCCTACGCCTGCGCTGCCTTCATTTGTTCCTCCAAGCCGTCCCGACATGCCGGTCAAGCCTTTGGAGGCTCGGGCTTTTCGCTATAACGGGGCAGTGCATGCGGCGCCCATCTTCAACCGGGAGGACCTCTGCTCGGAAGATCGAATACCGGGTCCCGCGGTCATTGAGCAGGATGACACCACGGTGGTCGTCATTCCCGGCTGGGCCGCCCGCGTTGACGAAAGCCTGAACATCTTGATCGAACGAGAAAAAGAGGAGGACTAGCATGGCGCGTCAGCTTGTCAGCGATCCATCCCTTCTGGAGATCGTGCGCAATCACCTGTCCTCCATCTGCGTGAGCATGTGCTACGCCATCGAGCGCACCAGCTACACCACGTACGTCACCGAGTCCGGTGATTTCACTGCGGTGCTGGTCACCCCTGATGGCAAGCAGTTCATGTACCCGCGCACGGCCGGGGTCACCAGTTTCTTGGGCCTTGACTTGAGCAGGGCCATCGAAGCGGCCGGCGGCGGGGAGGCTCTGGAAGAGGGAGACATCCTCATAACGAACGATCCCTACTCGACCGACGGGCTGTCCTCGCATCTGGCAGACATTTCCACCTTCAAGCCCATTTTTCATGAAGGTCAGCTGGTCTGCTATCTTTGGTCGTTCATCCATTCGTCCGATGTGGGAGGTTCGGTTCCCTCATCGCTTCGTCCCGATGCGACCGACATTCAGATGGAAGGGCTTCGCATCCCTCCGGTCCGTCTGTATAAAGCAGGTCATCTGGACGAGGAGATTCAATCCCTCGTTCTGGCCGCCAGCCGCCAGCCTGACCTTTTGCGGGGCGACATCAACTGCATGGTTTCCGCAATGGTCACGGGGGAGGGGCGTCTGCGCGAGTTCATTGAAAAGTTTGGCTCCCAGACCTTGGCCGATGCCGCCGGCGATTTGCTGGAGATCGCGTCCCGGCGCTCGCGTGCGATCATCGAGAGGATTCCCGACGGTGTGTATGCGTTCGAGGATTACCTTGACGATGATGCGGTAAGCGAGGTCCCCATTCGCATAGCAGTGGACCTTGCGGTTGAGGGAGCGGAGCTGACCCTTGATTTCTCTCGATCGGACCCCCAGGTGAGCACGGCATTCAACCTGGTCACCAACGGGTCTCATCATCCCTATCTCTATCAGGGGCTGATAAACTTCATCATTTCTGAAGATCCGTTCATCCCCATCAACGCCGGCCTCACCGAGCCCTTGCGCACGGTCGCGCCGGAAGGGACGGTGGTGAATGCCCAGTATCCTGCTGCCGTGGGCCTTCGCCATCCGCTGTCCATGCGGATATTCAGCGCCTGCCTGGGGGCGCTCGCGCAGGTCATTCCTGCGCGCATTGCTGCGGCAGGAGCTGGCCAGGCTCAAATCGTCACGCTTTCCGAGCCGGATGAGGCGCAGGGCGGCGTGATGCGCGCCGTGGTGGTCGAGCCCTTGGGCGGCGGTGACGGCGCACAGTCCTTCGTGGACGGCATCGACGGCATCGACCACTCCACCGGCTTCTTGCGCAACACCCCGGTGGAGACCATTGAGAATCGCACGAAGGTGCTGATCGAGCGCTATGAATTCGTCCCCGACACGGCAGGCGCCGGGAAGCATCGGGGCGGCAGCGCGCTTCGCCTTGAGTTCAGGCCTTTGGTGGAGCGGTCTCTGGTGGGGGCCCGTGGACAAGAGCACCTGCGCTTCGAGCCCTGGGGCCTTGCGGGGGGACGGGCGGGCCAGGTCGGAAGGTCTATTCTCAATCCGGGCACAGCTGAAGAGACAGAGCTCGGCAAGCTGACGATGCAGCCGCTTGGGGCGGGAGATGCCATCGGCTTCCAGACTCCGTCAGGAGGCGGATGGGGCAATCCTCGGGAGCGCGACGTCCAGGCAGTCCTGACGGATGTGGAAAACGGGCTGGTGTCTGTTGCAAGGGCGCGTGAAGACTACGGCGTGGTGGTGAGGGAGGCCTCAGGCAGACTTTCGGTGGATGAGGCGGCGACGGAAGCGGCCAGGTCTGAGATGTCGGTTTCAGATGCCGCGTATGATCTGGGACCTTCTCGGGACGCCTACGAAAGGATATGGACGCCTGCGGCGAGCGATGCGCTGGCCAAGCTTGCCCAGGAAATTCCCGTGAACCGCACGGATATTCGCAAACACCAGATGCACGAGACCTTTGCTGCCAGAACCGAGCCGATCGGCGTCGAGGACGTGCATGAGGCATGGAATGAATTGGAACGGGGGAGCGTCGGCTGAAACGAGGCCGTCGGCCGGCAGGCCGACGTGCTGGGGTATGCTGTGGCTCCTTCAAAGGAATGAGAGGAAGACCTGTGTCAGACGAGCAACGTCACGCAATCGAAGACAAGATCGCGCTGGAAGAAGACATCACGAAAGAGCAGTTTGCCGCCGCGTTGAAGGGGGCCATTCAGGCGCGGTCGACGCTCACGTACCTCATATGGAAAGAGTTGCAGAAGGAGATGCCCGAAACGGAAGCGACGGCCCTGCTCGGACGGGCCTATCGCGTGTTCGGGCAGCTTGCGGGTGATAAGTGGGACGGTGTCGAAGATGCCGCGAGCGCCCTTCGCGCTCAGAGCTCCAAGGGGGGCTTCCTTGTTTTCCAGCAGACCCTCCGCGACATCGACAGCTCGTATGCGCAGAAGGATTTTGCGTTTTGCCCGCATATCGAGGCTTTTCGTCAGCTCGGCGCCACCGACGACGAGGTGAGAACCCTCTGTCAGGACATCCTCTCAGAGGGCGACTATGGCAACCTTGATGGCCATGAGGGCATTTCCCTTGAGTTCAAAAAGCAGATAGGCGCAGGCGACGACCACTGCGAGTACTGCTTGACTTGCACCCGCTGAACCCTTCGCCTCCTGCGGCATCCTTGGCGGGAAACGTAACACGGGCACCCTGGCGATCAGGGAGCCCGTGTTACGGGGCAGGACAAAAGCCCCGACGGGAAGAACGGCGGCTGGTTCCTGTGGCCTATGCGGTCTTGCCGTCGCCGAAGAGCAGCTCGTGCTCCGGTCCGGTGAGCGCCGCCCGCGCCTGGTCGCGCAAGTTGTTCATGCCGCTGAGAAACTGCCGGTACATGACCACGGTCAGATAGCGTCCGATGGGAGTCAGCGTCAGCTCCTCGTCGTTGTCGGTCTCGAACGCTCTGTTCAACCGCATGAATGCCATTTCCATGGGGAGTCCTGCCTCAATGCTGCAGCCGAAATCCTGCCGGAAGCGCTTTTTGTCCAGGCGCAGCTTGTACAGGTCTAACAGGAAGCGGTATCGCATGAGATCACGCTTGCTCATCACGGTTTTTCCCATGATGGACATCCTGCCGCTCTCGATGGCGGCGTTGTAATCCTTGATGCTGAAGTTGTTGACGTAGAGGCAGCCATTGAGGTGGGTGATGGAACCGCTGCCGATGGCGGGGTACTCATCGTAATTCACCTGGTATTCGTCAATCTGCGGCGTCGAATTCTCGAAGCCGCACAGGGAGGCGCCTTCTTGCCCCGCACGGGTGAACGTCCACAGCGTGGTGCGCTCGAACAGCGGGTTGTCGCCACCTGCCAGCACGCCGTCCAGTATCTCGTAGTAGCGGTGTTCGCGCTCGTAGTCCATTGCGCCCAGCGTGGAAGCCATCTTGCGCGTTGTGGCGGCCGACACGTACAGCGGCGAGAACGTGGTTTGGCGGCAGCCGCTCAGCGCGATCTTTTCCAGGTCAGCCAGAAGAACTTCTTCGCTTTGCGAGGGAAAGTTGAAGATCATGTCAACGTTCAGGGAGTCGAAGTAGGGCTCAGCCTCGGCAATGCGTTCGAGGATCTCTTCCCCGCTGCCGTACTTCTCATACCGATCCATCTGCTTGAGCAGGTCGTTGTCGAAGCTCTGCACGCCCACGCTCAGGCGCTGCACGCGCCCCTTCAGCTTGTCGAGCCACGGTTGCGCCAGGTGGTTCGGGTTGGTCTCCGAGGCCACTTCCTTGATGTTGAAAGTGTCGCGTGCCAGATCGAGCGTCTCGCAGAGTTCGTCGATCATGACCGTGGGAGTGCCGCCGCCCACGTAGATGCTCTCAAAATCGTAGCCCAGGTCTTTGAGCATCAGCATTTCTTTGCGCATGTTGGCAAAGTAGGGCGCAGCCACCTCCTCGCGGAACGGATAGCGGTTGAAGCTGCAGTAGGGGCACAGGCGCTCGCAGAACGGCACATGCATGTACAGCATGTAGGACTGCCCCGGGTTGGCCGGAGGCATCATGGTCTCGTCCGTCGGGTTGAGTGCCAGATGTTGCTTCGTCATCGTATGTATCAGGCGCGAAAGCATGCGCTCGGAAAGCATGGTGTCTCCTCAATCTATCAAAGAATCCGTGCATCCATGGTAAGGCTTCTTCGGCATTTTGGGAGCGTGGAGATTTCATTTTCAAAGAAAGGGCGATACGGACAGGAGGCGTTCACATCTCTTCCATATCCGACGGGTGCTTCGGTTGGCCCCGCGTCGCTTGTGACCTGCCGAATGCGGCAGACGGTGCGCGTGGTGTCATGCGGTGGCGCCGGCTATTCGAAAAAACTATGGTGCTTCTCGAAGCAACACGGCTACCATGCAATAATGCAGAGCGCGATGTGTCCGAAAGCTTGACGTCCTTTCGCCGGCCCTTGGCCTGCTTGCGTTTATCCTGCGTCAAAGTCCCTGTTCGAGGAGGTGGGCATCCTGATGGAGCCCAAGATGACCGTTGTGCCGTCGGCCCATGGAGACAGTGTTTCTCCTGTCGTCCGACTGCCGGAGTCGTGCGATGAAGCGGTCGTGTGGAGCCATTGCGCCATCAATTGCCAAGGCCGTTGCCCGTTGCGATTCCGCATTCGTGACGGCCGCGTCGTCGGGGTCGATTCCTATGCGGTTTCCGCGGATGCTCCCGAGCCTCGCTCCTGCCTGCTCGGGCAGAGCATGGGCGCATGGATGGATTCCCCCGATCGGCTCCGCTTCCCTCTGAAGCGGGTCGGTCCCCGCGGCGAGGGGGCCTATCGGAGGATCGGTTGGGACGAGGCGCTCGATATCGTATGCGACAAGCTGCGCGAAACCATCGAGGCGTATGGGAATGACGCGGTCTACCTTTCATATGCCACAGGAGTGTCTGCCTCCACTGCACGCCCCTTCGATCGGCTGCTGAACTGTCTGGGAGGCTCGCTGGGACATTACAACTCCTACTCTGCCGCCCAGGTGGACTGCATCGCCGAATACGTCTATGGCGAAGCGGGCATGTCCGGCAGCACGCTGAGCGTTGCCTCCGACGCCGATTTGGTGGTGCTGTTCGGGTCAAGCTTCGCCGAGACGCAGCAGGGAGGCGGATCGTCGCATCGCGACTGGCTCGAAATGGTCGAGCAGGGCGGTCCGCGGACCATACTGATCGATTGTCGCCTCAGCGACAGCGCGGCGGGGAATGCGTGCGAATGGCTGCCGATCAATCCAGGAACCGATGCCGCTCTGGTGGCTGGGATCGCGCATTGCCTCATCACGGAAGGCTTGGTTGACCTCTCGTTCCTCCACTCCCATTGCGTGGGTTTTGACGAGACAACGATGCCGCACGAGTTCCAGGGGCGCAACCTTTCCTACCGGGCCTATGTCGAAGGCCTCGGCTATGATTATGTGGAGAAGACGCCCCGGTGGGCATCGCGCATCACGGGCGTGCCGGCTGAACGCATCATCTCCCTGGCTCATGAGATCGCGTCGGCAAAGTCGCTCTTCGTCATGCAGGGGCTTGGCTCCCAACGCAGAAGCAACGGGGAATGGACGGCTTGGTCGATCGCGGCGCTTCCGTGCCTCGTCGGTCAGGTGGGGCTTCCGGGCACGAATAACGGCCTGAAAGATCGTCACGTCAGGTTGTTCAAGGAAAAGCTGCCCGCGGGAAGCAACCCCGTGTCCGCCAAGATCCCTTCGTTTCTTTTCACGGATGCCATTGACCAAGGCCCAGTCATGACGGCCCGCAATGCGGGGGTCCGTGGCGCGGATCGGCTGAAAAACGGCATAAAGTACCTGATCAACTATGCTGGAAATTGTCTGACCAATCAGCACTCGGACATCAATCGGGCCCATCGGATACTTGCCGACGAGTCGAAATGCGAATTCATTCTGGGAATAGACACCGTCATGTGCGATTCCCTGAAGTACGCGGACATCATCTTGCCCGACCTGTTCCGCTGTGAACAGCACACGCAGATTTCAAGCGGGTCAGAATGGGCTTACGTGGTGTCGGGGAGCCCTGTTCCCGGCGATCGCTCCGAATGCAAGAGCGCTTATGAGATGGCGACCTTGATGGCTCGAAGGTTGGACATCGAGCAGGAATTCACGCAGGGACGCAGCGAAATGGATTGGATGCGCGCCATCTATGAAGAGGCGCGCGCGAACTATCCTCAACTGCCTGATTTCGACGCGTCGTTCGATCGCGGCGTCACGGCAATCCATGTGGGCAAACGCGTGGCTCTCGAGGCTTTTCGCAACGATCCTGCAGTCCATCCCCTCCAGACGCCTTCGGGACGCATAGAGCTGTTTTCCGCCCGGCTTCTGAGCGACACGGAAGGCTGGAGTATTGCGCCGGGAGACACGATCGAGGGAATGGACGTCCTTCCCGCCGTTCCCGCCTACCTTCCCGAATGGTCGGGCTTCGAAACGAAGGAGGCTTCGCTTCCCCTGCAGCTGACCGGGTTCCACTACGCAGGACGCATTCACTCGTCATGGGGCTCCGATCCCCTGGTGCGGGCAATCCACCCCCAGGTGGCGTGGATCAATCCCGCCGACGCCCACGAGCGCGGCATCGAGGACGGCTGCAGGGTGCGTGTCCTGAACGAGCAGGGGAGCATCGAGCTTGCGGCGAAGGTCACGCCGCGCGTGATCCCGGGGGTGGTGGCGGTGCCGCAGGGTGCCTGGCACGATGCCGACATGAAGGGCGACCGCATCGACCATGGCGGTTGCATCAACACCTTGACCACATCGCGGCCCTCTCCGCTTTCGAAAGGCAATCCCCAGCATACGAACGTCTGCCAGATCGAGAGAGTCTATGACGGAGTGCGGAGTGACGGGGATTCCAAGCCGGATGCGGGCATTCTTGCCGAGCCACGCGTCGTGCGCCTCGGCTTCGAGGCGACTCGTTGCAGCGGCTGCAAGACGTGCGTGGCCAGCTGCGCACGCTGGCACGCGGGACGGGCTTTCTGTTCGGTGGCGGAGCAGCTGCAGGGCGAAACGGTGCGAACCGGCGAGGGTGTCCTTGCATCGGACTGCACGCTTTCCTATCGTTTTCACTGCCGGGTGCATTGCCGAGAAGCTTACTGCGTTGATGCGTGCCCAAACCACGCTCTGCGGAGGTTTTGATCCGTTTTTCTTTTTCTTGCCACCTCTGCGTCTTGACAAAACCTACTAAATACGTAGAATTTGTACTTACGCAGCGCCGCACCGCATGCCTGACCTTTTGAGCCAGCGTGCAAGGGGGCGCACACAGTGAGGCAAGGCGCAGCTCTTGGGTTGCGCCGGTGGAAAGGACGGGCGAATCGCCATGGGTGTCAGTGCGGCCACGGCCGATTTTCAGGTGCGGGAACGAAGGCTGAAATCAATCCTGACCTATGAGGGAACGGCAGCCGATCTCAACGAGAGGTCAAAGAGCCTCTCGCTCAAAACGGCCAAGCGACCCTTCCAGCAGTGCAGCGACTGCTCGCAGATGTGCGCGGAGACGCTCACGTACTGCATCAAGGGAGCGGCCGTGGTCGTGCATTCTCCCATAGGATGCTGCAGCGAGACGTCTTCCTCGAACGTGAGCATGGACGTGGTGGCGCGGTCGCGCGGAATAGAGGAGCATCAGAGCGTCCATGCCGTGTGCACCAACATACAGGAACGGGACACGATCTACGGTGCCGTGGAGAAGCTGCGCGAGGCGATTCAGCTCGCCTACGATCGCTACGCGCCATCGGCGGTGTTCGTGCAGTCTTCATGTGCTGCCGGCATCATCGGCGACGACATCGAGAGCGTTACCGACGAGATGGCGGCAGAGCTCCAGATACCCATCGTCCCGATATTTTGCGAGGGATTCAAGTCCCGCATGTGGTCGTCGGGCTTTGACGCGGTTTTCCATGGCGTCCTGCGCAAGGTCGTCAAGCCCGCGCAGCAACGCCAAGCCGATCTGGTGAACATCTTCAACTTTCTTGGGTCGGACAGCTTCACTCCCCTGTTGGGGAAGCTCGGCCTGCGGCCGAATTATCTGTTGCCGCTTGCCGACGTCGACACCATCTCCCATATGAGCGAGGCGGCCTGCACCGCGCATATCTGCGAGACGCTTGCGACCTATATCGCGCAGGGACTTGAGACGTCCTACGGGGTGCCCGAGGTGAAGGCTCCCAGCCCCTTTGGCATAGCCTGGACCGACGAATGGCTGCGCGAGGTTGCCCGGCATACCGGCAAAGAGGATCTCGTGGAAGACGTCATCGCTTCCGAGCATGCGCGCATCGCCGACGATCTGGCCCGTTTGCGGGAACAGCTTGCGGGGAAGACCGTCTACATCTTCGCGGGCGACTCCTATGCCCATAGCTTGGCCAACATGGCCATCGATCTGGGCCTGACTCCCGTCGGCGTCACGACGCTGCACCATGACCAGAAGGTGGACGGCGATTTTGAGGAGCTCAACACGCTTGGCGCCCTCGTGGCCGACCGCGGAGACATCGACAACTTCACGGTGTGCAACAAACAGCCCTACCAGATGATCAAGATCCTGCGCCGCCTTCATCCCGACCTCCTGATCGTGCGCCACATGGGCCTGACCATCATGGGCACGAAGCTTGGCATTCCCACCATCCTTGAGGGCGATGTCAACGTGAGCGCTGGCTACGACGGAGTCCTCAGCATAGGAGAGCGCCTGTGCCAGGTGCTGAAGGGGCGCACGCTCCTGGATACCATAGCGAGCCATGTCGAATGGCCCTACACCGACTGGTGGCTCGATGAAGAGGACCGGGCATACACGAAAGGAGCCGCGAAGTGAGCGGTATCATCAGTCAGCCGCGGTTCTCCTGCGCACTTGCATCGCAACAGAGCGTCCTGGCCATACCCCGGGCCATTCCCATCGTGCATGCGGGACCGGGATGCTCCAGCAAGGGTTTCAGCTTCGTCGCGAATGGGGCGGGCTTCCAAGGCGACGGCTACGCGGGCGGCACCAACGTTCCCAGTTCCAACATGACCGAACAGGATGTGGTGTTCGGGGGTGAGCGGAAGCTGAGGACTCTGGTGGAGAGCTCCCTCGAAGTGATGAAAGGCGACCTGTTCGTCATTCTGGCAGGGTGCACCTCGGGCATCATCGGCGACGATGTCAAAACCGTGGCGCATGACTTCGCTGAGCAGGGGAGCCCGGTTGTGGGTGCGGAGGTCTCGGGTTTTCGGGGAAACAACTACTTCGGTCATGAGCTGGTAGTCGACGAGATTGTCGACCAGCTGCTTGCCGATATCGTTCCCGAACCGCAGCCTCTGCTGGTGAATGTGTTTGCTTCGGTTCCTTATCAGGACGCGTTCTGGCGCAATGACTTGGAGGGGGTGAAACGGCTGCTCGAGCAGCTTGGTCTGGAAGTGAACATCCTTTTCGGGTCAGGTTCTGCCGGCATGGATGAATGGCGTTCCATCCCTCATGCCCAGGCGAACATCGTCCTGTCTCCCTGGGTGGGACTCAAGGCGGCGCAAAAGCTTGAGGGGCTGTTTGGCACGCCCTATCTGCACTGCCCCATCTTCCCGGTCGGCGCGCGAGCCACCTCGGCGTTCCTTCGCCAAGTGGCAGCCTTCGTCGGCATATCCGACGAGGTGGCCGAGCTCGTGATCGAACGTGAGGAGAGGCGTTTCTACGAATACTTCGTGTCGTTGGCCAACTTCATCGTTGACATGCACAACAACATTCCCCACGACGCCCACATCGTCGCCGACTGCCACTATGCGCTTGGCTTGGGAGACTTTCTTGTGAACGAGCTCGGGTTCACGCTCGACAGCATTGCGGTGATCGACGATCCGCCCCAGGCCCTGCGTGCCGGCATCACGCAGGCTGCGGCTCAGGCGGATGCCTCCCTGGGGCAGCTGCTGGAATTCCACAGCGATGGCTATGAGGCGCAGGAGTCCATCAGGAAGCGCATGGGCAAGCACGGGTCGGCGGCCATATTCGGAAGCACCTGGGAGACGGATTTGTCGAAGGAGACCGACAGCCTGCTCATCCATGTGAGCCTGCCCATCAACGACGACGTGGTGGTGACACGCGGCTATTTTGGCTACGATGGCGGCCTTCGCCTGATCGAGGATGTCTATGCGGGAATATTCCGCAAAGGGACAATTTCGAGCATGACGCAACTGCAGTAGGTCCCGCGTAGGGGCGCCGCCTTTGGCGGGTCACGGTTGCGCTCCTGTCGAGGCTGCTTCTGGCCGTGGCGACATGCACCCAGTAAAGCGCCAGGGAGGAGGAGGCTGTCAGGCGAGAGCCTGCTCGAGGTCGGCTATGAGGTCTCTGCTGTCCTCGATGCCGACGGACAGGCGCAGCAGCCGGTTGTCAATGCCCAAGGACTCCCGCATTTCGGCGGGCATGGATCCATGCGTTTGCTCGAGCGGATAGGTCATGAGGCTCTCGACGCCGCCCAGGCTTTCCGCAAACAGGATGAGGTTGAGTTTTTCCAGGCATGAAAGCACCCGTTCGGGCTGGTCGACCTTGAATGACACCATCGAGCCGAATCCGGTCGTCTGACGCTTCGACAGCTCATAGGAGGGATGCTCGGGGTCTCCCACGTAGAAAACGTCGGTCACATGGGGGTTCGCCTTGAGAGCCTGAACGATGTCGTGAGCGTTGCTCTGCTGGCGTTCAAGCCGTACGCCCAGGGTCTTGAGGCTGCGCAGCATGAGCCAGCTTTCCGAAGGAGCGAGCATGCCGCCTTCAGACATGGCATAGTTGAACAGGGGTTCGATCAAGGTTTCATCTTTGACCACAATGAAGCCTGCCAAGATGTCGTTATGTCCGCCCAAATACTTCGTGCCGCTGTGAAGCACGACGTCGGCCCCCCAGTCGAAGGGGCGCTGAAAATAGGGGGTCAGGAAGGTGTTGTCGACGATGAGCAGGCCGTCATTTTGATGGATCAGCTGGGCAAGCACCGAGAGATCGGCGACTTTCATCATGGGGTTGGTGGGGGTCTCGACGAAGATTGCCTTGGTTGTCGGCTTGATGGCGGCTTGGATCTTTTCCGTGTCGGTGGGGTCGAGATATTCGAATTCCAAGCCATAGCGCGCGTAGACGATGTCGAACAGGCGGTAGGTGCCTCCGTAAAGGTCGTCGCCGACGATGATGTGATCGCCCGGACAGAAAAGCTTGAGCACCGTGGACACAGCCGCCATGCCGCTGCTGAAAGCCCACGATTTCTTTCCGCCCTCAAGCAGGGCTATCGTGTCTTCGAGCTCCAGTCGGGTCGGATTGCCGCAGCGGCTGTAGCAAAAACCGGTCGACTGATTGAAGCCGGGGTGGGCGAAGGTGGCCGTCTGATAGATGGGAGTGTTGATGGCCCCTGTCTCGCGATCGACCCCCGTATAGCCATGCACGAGCACGGTGTCAACGTGCTGGCTGTTGTGCCGGTCCTTGTCGATGCCCAGCAGCCCTTTGATTTGGTCGGCTATCGCCTCGAAACTTGACTCTATCATGGCCGTCTCTTTTCTTCACTGATTTCGTCTCGCGCTGTCCCGCTCGAGAATCTGTCTCATCGCGTCGGATCTGCGGACAAGGAGGAGAGTTTAAATGCTGTAGTCCGCGTTGGGGTCGCCAATGATGCGCTTGAGGAATTGCTGGGTGCGTTTCTCTCGCGGATGGGTGAATATGCTTTCCGGATCACCCTCTTCGACAATGATACCATCTTCCATGAAAATGACCTTCGTGGCAACGTCGCGTGCGAATCTCATCTCGTGAGTGACCACCACCATGGTGGTGCCCTCCTGCGCGAGCTTCTTCATGACGCCCAACACCCCGCCGACAAGCTCCGGATCAAGGGCCGAGGTGGGCTCGTCGAACAGCATGACGTCGGGGTTCAGCACCATTGCCCGCGCTATGCCGACGCGCTGTTGCTCGCCGCCTGACAGCTGATTGGCATAGGAGTCGTATTTTCCGGACAAGCCCACGTCGTCAAGCGCCTTGCGTGCGATGTCGTGGGCTTCGTGCTTGTTCATTCCTCGTCCCACGATAAGTCCCTCGCTGACGTTGTGCAGCGCATTCTTGTTTTTGAACAGGTTATAGTTCTGAAACACGAATGCCGTGTGGCGCCTCAGGGCGTAGATCTCCTTCTTGGTGGCATTTTTCACGTCAAGGGAGATGTCTCCGATGCTCACCTGTCCGGAATCGGCGCGTTCCAGGAAGTTGATGCAGCGCAACAGCGTCGTCTTCCCCGAGCCGCTGGGCCCGAGTATGACGATGACATCGCCTTGCTCAACCGTGATGTCGATGCCCTTGAGGACCTCTTGGTCGCCGAACTTCTTGTGGATGTCGCGTACTGTGAGCATGGATATTCACCTTGTGGAGGTCGAGGGTGTGGGTGTGCGACGCCTGTTCTGATGGGCGTTGAAGCGTCGGTCGAGAAGCTTGAACAGGTTCTCGAATATGAAAACGAGGATCAGGTAAACGAAGAACACCGACAGATAGGCATCCAGATAGTCGAGGGAGGCGGCCGCCTCTATCTTGGCGATGCCCATGACGTCGGCTATGGTCATCGTGAAGGCCAGAGACGTCGTCTTGATGAGGTCGGAAACGGCGTTGCCGAGCACCGGTATCGCGGCTCCGAATGCCTGGGGGATGACAATGTGGACATATGATTGGCGCGTTGTCAGCCCCACGCTTTCAGCGGCTTCGAGCTGGCCGGGGTCTATGCCGTTGATCGCCGCACGGAAGACCTCGGCCAGAATGGCCGTCTCGCACAGCGAAAACACCGTGATCGCATAGATGAGCGGATTCACGTTGAAGGGATCAAACGGGATGCCAAGAGCAGTGCAGGCGACATTGAGCAGAGAGGGAAGCGAATTGTATATGAGGAAAATCTGCACGATGATGGGGACGCCGCGGGCAAATGATATATAGACCCGGCACGCCTGGCTCAGGAACGGCACCCGTCGCGTGTTGATGATGGCCATGATGAATCCGCAGGGGACGGCGATGGCCAATGAGGCGAACACCATGATCAGTGTCAGCGGTAGCCCCTGGAGGGCTGCGCAAAAGAACACGAATATCGACTGGGGGTCAATCAACGGAGTGCCCCCTTCTTGCGGTCAGACGTATGTGCGGACTTCCCATAGCCGGTCTGCAGGCGTCGTTCGAGCCAGGCAAAGCCCTTCTCGATGCCGACGGACAAGACCCAGAATATGAGCGCGAGAGCCAGGTAGATTTGGAGAACATAGGCACTCATGGTGTTGGAGTTCAGCAGGAAGGCGCGGCCCATGATGTCAATCAGTCCAATCATATAGGCCAACGATCCTTCCTTGATGAGGAACTGCAGCGTGTTACCCATGTTGGGAACCATGAGATAGAACACTTGGGGCAAGACGATGCGTCGGAGGGTCTGCATTCTCGTCAGGCCGATGCAAGCCGCTGCTTCCGCCTGGCCGGGGTCGACGCACAGATAGGCCGAACGCGCCACCTCGGATAGTGACGCACCCAAAAACAGGGAAAACGTTGCCACGACGAAGTAGATGACGTCGACGCCCTCGATGTCTATACCCACCGTTTTCCAGAGCAGAGGGGGAAGTCCATAGAAGACAAGAAACAGCAGCACGATCGAGGGGGTGCAGCGCAACACGGTCGTGATGCCAAAGGCCAAGCCGCGCAGGACGCGAAACCGACTCAGCTTGGCCGCTGTCATGATGGCGGCCAACAGAGAGCCGAACAGAAGCGAGAACACGACATACGTGAAGGTGACCCCGAGGTAGGGTAAAAGCTTGGGAATATAGGAAAGTGTTTGTTCAATCATGGAAGTGTCCAACGGACGCATCCGCATCGCGCGAGGCGATGCGGATGCGAGGGCTTACAGGAAGTTGTAGGTCTTCGAGTCGTCGGTCAGGTACTCGAAGTTGTCGACGCCGTCGTACCAGGTTTTGGAAAGCTCCGAGAGCGTACCGTCATCTTTGAGCTGCTTGAGCGCAGCGCTGTAGTCCTTTTCGAAGTCTTCTCGGCCTTGCGCGAGGAATGACCAGGTTTTCGCTGCACCGATGATGCGGAAGTACAGGGTGTCGGCATACTGGTGGAAGGCCCCGTCCTCTTCCACGACCAGGGCATTGTAGTATTGGAGGGGCACGGAGGTGAAGTCGTAGCGACCTTCGCCCACCCATCCGAACGCCTCAGTGAAGGCGTTGGCGTCGTCGGTGGCGGTCAGTTCGATCGTGGCGTCGGGGTGCTGGTCGTTGTAGTCTTGGATGACGTAGTAGTTGCCGTCGCCCGCGGTGATGGGGGCGAGCCTGAGATTCGCCTTCGCCGCATCTTCGAGCGTCTGGATGTTCTCATGCTCCTTGCGGGTGAGAAAGCCCAGCACCGTCGCGCCGATGTTCTGCTCGGGCGTGAGGTATTTCTCGGCACGTTCGGGCGTCCAGAATGAATTGGTCAGAGCGGTGTCGTATTTGCCCGAGGAAAGGCCCGCGAAAGCTGCCACCTGATCGACGCCTTCAAATTGGAAGTTGTAGTCCGTGAGGATGTCCTGGACTCGCTTGATGACCTCGACTTCGTATCCGGAAGCCTCACCGGTTTCTTCGTCGATGAATGCTGACGGATAGCCACCCGTGGGGAAAGCGACGGTGATGGTCTTCTTGGAGGCTCCGGCTGCGGTGTCCTGTCCGCCAGCGCATCCGGGCAGCGATCCCACGGCGAGAGACAAGGCGGCAACTCCTGCGACTCCGATGAATGATCGGCGTGACAGGGGGAGCTGATGGTGGTCGGCCTGATGTGCTGGTTGCAGGTTCATGGATGTCCCCTTCTCTATAGTGCTCGTTATGATGGTACAAATTCTATCGGGTTAGTAGGATATGTCAAGATACTACTGGAACAAAATCTATGGATAAGATAGGATTTAACGATAGACAGAAGGAGCAAGAGGCAATAGCGGGCAGGAATGCGGCCGAGATGGAACTATCGATCACGCGAGGCGGTTTATGCTTCCTGCTGAGGAAATGACAGTTTTGCTGGCTCTACACAAAAATCCGTGGTCGATTCATCCAGGAAACGGACCGGAAGAAGCGCAGAGCCGATCGCGTTTGGGCAGATAAAACTTGGCGGCATCGGCTTGCATGCTGTTCCAGAAGGAAGGAAGCCGAATCATGACATACCGAGCAGCGGTTTGCACGAGTGACGGGCGAGCCGTCGACCTGCATTTCGGTGAGACGCAGCGTTTCTTGGTCGTCGAGGTGGACGAACGGGAAGGAACCTGGACGGAGGTCGGATATCGCGAGGCTCCGCCGCGGGCGGGCAGGGCGGGCCATGACGAGGAATGGCTGCGCGCCATGGCCCGTCTTCTGTCCGACGTCGCCTATGTGTGGACCTCCCGGATTGGTCCCAAGCCCCATCGCGTCCTGCTTGCGGCAGGGATCTCAGCCTTGGAGGTTCCGACGGACATCGCAGGCGCCGTGAAAGCGCTGGACGCATACCGCGGGCAGAGGCGGCCCGACGGCGGGATGCCGCAAGACCGATAGAGCACCATGCGGCACGCTGGGAAAACGCCGATTGGAGCGAGTTCGTCGACGGTGCATCTCCGCCGGATTGGTTGGAGCCCCCTTATGGGCAATTCTTTCAAAGAAAAGGTTGCTGACAAATACGCGACCTGGGTTTTCCTATCGATTTCAGAAATTGGCTGCCGGAAATCTACCCATAAGGGTGCATTCCCACCAATCCGGCGGAGGGTCGGTCCTAAGACGGAGTTTTGGCCCTATCTTCGGCGACTCTGGTCCCGAATCGCCGAAGCCTGTCGCGGTGCCGGATCCCGCACGGTGCAGAAGCTCAGTGGAAACTTGGCGCCTCTTCGGGAGTGCGAACGCGATTCATGTCCGCACTGAGGACGGCTGGTCTGCTTGGCGACGCGAATGTACAGAGAGAGGCCCGTGATCACCTTGCATGATCAGGGGCCTCTCCTGTTGCTCAGGACGTGTTTGCCGGAAGCATCTCGTTGTCTCAGCGGCCTCCGGCCGTCCCCTTGAGTTCCTCACGCGCCTGCTTCAACTGGTTGAGCGCTTGCAGAAGCGTCTTCCGAGGGCAGGCGATGTTGAAGCGCTCGAACTGGGCGCTTCGCGCGCCGAACATCGTGCCGGCATCAAGCCATAAGTGAGCTTTGTCCACGATGAAGGGGTCAAGCTCGTCGTCGGCGAGTCCCCATGCCGAAAAGTCGACCCAGAGAAGATACGTGCCTTCCGGCTTGACGAGTTTCACCTCGGGCAGATGCTCGTCCAGAAACGATTGGAACAGTTCGAGATTGTCCTGCAGGTGCTCCTTGAGGGCTTCGTGCCACGCCTCTCCGTGTTCGTAGGCTGACTGGGCGGCCACGAGCGCGACGGTGCTCACTCCGCCGTAGCCGAAGCGATTGAGCTCATCGCGAAAGCGTCGGCGCAACGAAGGGTTTGAGATCACGATGTTGGCAACCTGAAAGCCGGCGAGGTTGAAGGTCTTGCTGGGAGCGGTGCAGGTGACCGTGAAATCCGCATACTCCTTGGACAGGGTTGCAAACACCTGATGGGCGTGTCCGGGATAGGTGAAGTCGGCGTGTATCTCGTCGGATATCACCACAACCCCGTTTTGCTTGCAGATATCGCCCACGCGACGCAGCTCCTCCGCGGTCCACACGCGTCCCACGGGGTTATGGGGATTGCAGAGGACGAACGCCTTGACGTCGTTGTCGACGACGGCGCGCTCGAACCCCTCGAAGTCCATGCGGTAATGGCCTTCGTCGTAGATGAGCTCGCTGTTCACGAGCACCCGATCATTGGCGCGAATGAGGTTTTCGAAGGGGTAGTACACCGGTTGCTGGATGATCACGGCATCCCCCGGCTCGGTGAAGGCATTGAGGGCAGTACCGATGGCGTACACGACCCCAGGCGTCTGAACCATCCACGTGGGATCGATGTCCCAGGAAAAATGGCGGTCATACCACGCTACGACTGCCTGATCGTAGCAGGGCCCGGCGAATCCATAGCCGAAGATTCCGTGGTCGATGAACGCGTGAAGGGGGGCCAACACCTCGTCGGGGAGTTTGAGGTCCATGTCGGCAACCCAAAGGGGCAGGAGGTCATCGCGTCCCTTGCGTGCTGGACCGGCATCGTATTTGAGGCAGTTCGTTCCCTTGCGCTCGGGAGCGTTGATGAAGTCATAGGCCATGGTGAGAATCCTTGATCGTGGGGGAGGGCGGGGTTGCGTGCACGAGAACTGTCCAATCCCTCCCTATCGTCGTGGCGGTTGACAGGGAGGGATTGGAGCTGTGCCTTAGTCGAACAAGGGCGTCGACAGATAGCGCTCGCCGGTGTCGGGAAGGATGGCGACGATGGTCTTTCCGGCATTTTCAGGTCGGGCGGCCAGTACGCTTGCTGCATGCAAGGCGGCTCCCGACGAGATGCCGACGAGGATTCCCAGCTCCTTGGCGATGAGCTTGCCTGTGGCGAAGGCGTCCTCGTTTTCCACGGGAACGATTTCATCGTAGATGTGGGTGTCAAGCGTGTCCGGCACGAAGCCGGCTCCAATGCCCTGGATCTTGTGGGGACCGCCTTTTCCGGTTGAGAGCACGGAGGAGCCGGCCGGCTCCACGGCGACAACTTGGATGGCAGGATTTTTCGACTTGAGGAATTTGCCAGCTCCGGTCAGCGTTCCGCCGGTGCCGACGCCTGCGATGAAGATGTCGACATCGCCGTCGGTGGCGTTCCATATTTCCGGGCCGGTTGTCTTTTCGTGGATGGCTGGGTTCGCTGCGTTGGTGAATTGAGAGGGAATGAAGGAGTTAGGAGTGTTCGCCGCGAGTTCCTCCGCTTTGGCGATGGCCCCCTTCATGCCGGCTGCTCCATCCGTCAGCACGAGCTCGGCGCCATAAGCCGCTTGGAGCTTGCGGCGCTCGACGCTCATCGTCTCGGGCATGGTCAGGATGAGGCGATAGCCACGGGCGGCGGCAATGGCGGCCAGGGCTATGCCGGTGTTGCCGCTTGTGGGCTCAATGATGGTGTAGCCGGGCTTGAGGACGCCTCGCTGCTCGGCGTCATCGATCATGGACAGAGCGATGCGATCCTTGACCGATCCGGCTGGATTGAAATACTCCAGCTTGCCCACGATTCGTGCGTTGGCGTCGAATGCCTTGCTCACGTCGATGAGGGGAGTGTTGCCAATCAGCTCGGTGATGTTGTCGTAGATGCCCATGGGGCTCCTTTCCTGTCGGGGTAGACTTCGAAAGGAAAAGTAACAAAGTCTACTATATTTATAGATATAATAACAAACAAGGGGAGAACGTCAACCAGGCCAAGGGAAACGTTGATTAATCGAGAACGCCGACCAAGCATGAGCCTTCTTTGTCGAGCGGTTGAAAGAGCCGCAAGGGACCGGGTGGCATGCCGGGGATTTTCGAGTCCGATCCACCGAAGAAAGAATCGGGAGGACGGCGCGCCGAGCCACTGCGTGCTTCCCTAGATGTAGTATTCGATCGTGGGGCTGTACTCGTCCAGGATGTCCTGGAGGGAGATGCCCTCAAGGCAGTCGACGATGGACGATTCGAGCTTTTCCCAAACGCCGAGGGTGATGTCATCTTCTTCGAGGGAGGCGTAGTCGACGGGGGAGAGGCTGCCTTCCGTGAGACGGAGGACCTCTGCAACCGTGATGTCCTTGGGATCACGGGTGAGCTGGTAGCCTCCTTGGTAGCCGCGGGTGATGCGCAGCATGTTCGAAGGGGCCAGGAGGGAGATGACACGCTCCAGGTATTTCTTGGAGATATTCTGCCGTTCGGCGACGTCCTTGAGGGGGATGACTGTCTCGTCCTGGTGCTCGCAAAGGTCCAGAAGAAAACGAAGCGCGTACTTTCCCTTCGTCGAAACCTGCATGGGTTCACCTTTCGCCGCTATCGAAATATCTGATGGCCATCCATTGTGAACGTCTATTATAAACCCGCAGCGCATCGATCTTGGCAAATTGCTCGAACAGGCTAAAGTGTTTTCAGCTTATCATCTCTTATCAGGCGGTATGCTTCGTTGAGGGCGTCTTCGACGCTGCCGTTCGAGCAGGATTCCCTCATTTTCGGGCTTGCGGAGGATGAGGCGTCGAACAGGCGGATGCCCTGTTCCTCAAGCTCCTCCCGTGGTCCGGGGCCTGCCCATGCGCACACGATGGCCTCGCAGTCGCCCAAGCGGGAGAAAACGTTGCCTTCGTATTCGCCGCATCCGCTTTTTCCGTGGCAGAACGGATCGGCCTCGCGTGCCTCGACGAACGAAGCCCCGCCGGCCCCGACATCATAGACATGGAAGCGACGTGCGTGTCCAAAGTGCGTGTCCACGGTCACCCCGCTTGTCGTTGCCACGGCAATGCGTTTCGAGGCTTTGAGTTGCTCCATGATCTGGTCGAGGGCGTGCGAGATGTCGCAGCCGAGCTCTCCCACGGCATCGGCTCGGCACTGCCGGCAGTGCCGGATCTGATCGATATGTCGGGAGCAGGCGGCTCGAACGGCGTCGAGCGTCTTGCCGTCGACGGGTTTCACGTCTTGAAAGCGCGATCCTTCGACCGGGATCATGGAATTGATGTTCTGGCAGGTTGCTCCAAGGTCGGCGACGCGCCTGGCGACGTCGATGACGTGGTTGACATTGATGCCGTCGATGAGCACCGTGTTGATCTTGACGATCGCACCGGCATCGACGAGGGCCTTGATGCCGGCCAGCTGGTTTTCGAGCAGGAGACGCGCGCCTTCGGTTCCGCGGTATGCCGTGCCATCGTATACGACCGACCCGTATATCTTGGCGCCGATTTCCGGATCGACGGCATTGAGCGTGACGGTGACGTGCGAGACGCCCGCCTGCACGATCTCGTCCGCGTAGCGTGGCAGATACAGCCCGTTGGTCGAAAGGCAGAACGCTATGTCGGGGTCGGCTCCCCGGATGAGATGGAAGGTCCTCTTCACCTGCTCCCAATTTGCAAGCGGATCGCCGGGACCGGCAATGCCCACCACGGCGAGGTTGTCCAGCTGCGTTCGGGCGACAAGAAACCGTTCAAGCGCTTCATCTGGATCAAGCACGGTTGAGGTGACGCCAGGCCTGCTCTCGTTGACGCAATCGTATTTTCTCAGGCAATAGTTGCATGAGATGTTGCAGCGCGGCGCAACGGCGATGTGCATGCGGGCGGTACGGCCGTGGCATCCCGCCGCGAAGCAGGGGTGGCTGTCGATGTTCTCTTGACGTTTGCGTGTGCTGGGGACGCTTGCTGCATTCATGGCCGATCCTTGGTGTGCGTTTGACGGTGGGAAGGTCCTAGATTCCTTGGAAGCCGTAGGTCATCATCAGGTCTTCGAGCTCTTCCTGCTCGAGTGGTTTGGGAACGGTGAGCATGTCGTTTGACTCGATGGCTTCCGCCAGGTGGCGATATGAATCAGCCTGGGCTGAATCGGCGGCGAACTCGATGACCACCTGCTTGTTGATCTCGGCATGCTGGACGATGTTGTCGCGGGGCACGAAGTGTATGAGCTGCGTGCCGAGCTGCTTGGCAAAAGCTTCAAGCAGCTCTTGTTCTCCATCGACGTTGCGCGAATTGCATATGATGCCTCCTATGCGCACGCCGCCGGACTTGGCATAGCGGCGGATGCCCTTGCTGATGTTGTTGGCGGCGTACATGGCCATGAGCTCTCCTGATGCGACAATGTAGATCTCCTGGGCCTTGCCCTCGCGGATGGGCATGGCGAACCCGCCGCAGACGACGTCGCCCAGGACGTCGTAGAACACGTAGTCGAGGTCTTCGGTGTAGGCACCCATCTGCTCGAGCATGTTGATGGAGGTGATGATGCCGCGTCCCGCGCAGCCCACGCCGGGCTCGGGGCCGCCCGACTCGACGCAGCGGATGTCGCCGAATCCTGTTTTCAAAATGTCGTCGAGATCGATCTCCTCGCCTTCCTCGCGCAGCGTGTCGAGCACGGTCCGCTGTGCGAGGCCTCCCAGGAGCATGCGGGTCGAGTCGGCCTTGGGATCGCAGCCGACGAGCATGACCTGCTTGCCCAGATGGGTGGCGAGCGCTGCTGTCAGATTCTGGGTCGTGGTCGACTTCCCGATCCCGCCCTTGCCGTAAATTGCTATCTGCCTCATCGTGTTTCCCTTCATGCCTTCCTGTGACGTCTTGACAAAGCCTATAAAAACCGTAGAATTTGTTCCCATAGTCCAATTATAACCATGAAAGCCAGGCGGAAACAAGAGAAAACGTAAGCGTGTTTTGTGAAATGCATCGCTGCCATTGAGGTCGGCGATGAAGCGGCAGCCTTTTGAACTGGCGAATTTCCTAAGATGTTTGGACACGTCAGGACACTTTTTGGGCACAGAGACAGAAGCGGTGAGCGGAAGGACCATTGTGGCGAAGATCATCTATCCGGATTTTTTCAATGATGTTTTCGGGCCGATCATGCAGCCGGGCTCGAGCGGAGGCTTCGCCGGCCCGATCCGCATTGGCGCCATTGCCCGTGCCCTCGTGTTGGGCGACGTGTCAAAGGCGGTCATCAAGCTGCCTTCTGATTATGGCGACCTGTCCAAGCTGGACACGTTCATGACAGACCGTGGCTTTGTCGGAGGCTTGCTTGGCTTTGACACGACGGACGAGCGGCTTTTCGCCGCTTTGGAGTTGGCTGAGGGCAGAGGCCTCGAATTCGACTTCGAATGGGATGTTCCGGGAGGGATAGCGGGGAACGATGTGCTAATCGAGGTATCCGGCCCTTGCGGGCGCCAAGGTCGCATCATCGCGCGTTCGATCGGCGGAGGGATGGTCGATGTCGTCTCCGTCAACGGCTTTGTGCTTGGCTGGAAGGCCGACACGTTCGCCTTCATCGTCTTTGGAAGCAGGCTCGAAGTTTCTCACGTCGCGGCGAAACTCGCAAAGGCTTCGAAGGGATCGCTCGTCACGTCGCGCCATCTGCCTTTTGCGAAGGATCATGCGGACGATGATGCCCAGGCGGCATTTCTGTTGGAGCTTCCCTCTGCTCCTGACCAATCGCTTCTCGAGATTGTTTCGGGGCTTGGGCGGGTGGTTTTGCCCGCCCAGCTTCCTGTTCAGGCTCGTGAGCCTGCCCTGCGCGGAACGCGCAGGGCAAAGAACCACCCGCTATGCGGGTGCGCATCGAAGGCTTTGCCCTTGAAAATCCAATGACCGCCTGCCAGAGGCTTAAGATGCAAGTGCTCAAGTCGTATCGGCCTG